>NZ_JAKLSP010000028.1:0-101569 GCF_022014505.1 Pseudomonas sp. PGPR40
CGCGAAGGCGGTGTGTCAGTCGACATCAATGTTGCCTGACACACCGCCTTCGCGAGCAAGCCCGCTCCCACATTGGATAGTCGTTAACTCTCGAACCACTCCCGCCGCTCGTTGAACGTGTTATGGATCAACTCGACGATCCCCTGCACCCCGGCCTCATTCCGGGAGTCAGCATTGACCGCCATCCAAACCTGGCGCTGCATCGGTTGGTTGAAGAGCCCGGGTAGTGCCATCAGCCCCCGGTCGAATTGACTCATATAGTGCGGCAGCAAACCGATGCAGGCGCTGCAACGGATCATCTCCAGCATCAGCTCATAGGAATGCAGCTGCACCACCCCCGCCAGACGCTGCTCCACCAGGCTGTTCCACGGGCTATAAGCGCCGACGTGGCGGTCATGCCACCATTGCACCAGCATGAAATCGGCCAGGTCACCCAAGCTGTCCGGACGCGCCGCGACTCGTGAATAGCGTTTGGCGATGTGCGGCAGATAGTCCAGCCGTGCCAGACGCTGGAGCTCGCTGATGGCGAAACTGGGGCCTGGCAACGGCGAATCGGTGCCCGCCAGCCACACCACCACATCGGCACTGATCGCTCGCAGGGACAGTTCGCTGTCCAGGGAAATGATGTCCAGGCGTACGCTGGCGTTGCGCCGCAGGAGCGAGACCAGATCGCGGCCGAGGATGTCGTGCAGGATCGACTCAGCCACGGCCAGGCGAATCAACGGCTGTTCAATCACGGGCAACTTGCGCTCGTGCACCAGCGCAATCAACTGCGCCTGCAACTGCTGGCCGTCACGACTCAAGGTCAGCGCGCTGCCCTGGAATTTGAACAGCGAACGTTTCAACTGTTCTTCCAGCTGCGCCAGGTGCTTGCGAAGCAAGGTCGCCCGCACATTGAGGCTGCGCGCGGCCTGCATGAAACAGCCACAACGGGCGCTGACCATAAAATATTGCGCCACCTCGGCATCGATCCCGGCGGCCAGTGCCAGCCAGGATTCGGATGCCCTCTGCGGTGATCGGTATTCGACAACACCCTGACGTCCTGAGGGTTCTATGAATGACATCGATGACTCCCTGTCGATCTTTGTTTTTGAATACTTCCAACGCTATGGAAATTATTTAAACCAGTGAGGAACCTGTGGGAGCGGGCTTGCCCGCGATGAGGCCGGCACATTCAACATCCCCGGCGTCTGACATTCCGCCATCGCGGGCAAGCCCGCTCCCACAGGGTTTGTTATGAGCATGGTTTAGCGTCTTTCCTCCAGCACTTTGTTGAGCTCGGCCCCATCAATACTCAACGTCGCCGTATTGAGCATCCCTTCCAGATAGGCCTTGGCAATCTGTTCCTGACGCTGGGCACGCAAGGCCTGGGTCAGGCGTTCGCGCAGTTCTTCCAACGTCGCGGTGCGGGCCGGTTGCTGCTCGGTGAGTTTGATCACATGGAAACCCGCCGCGCTCTGCACCGGCTCCGACACCGCGCCGACCTTGAGTCGCGACACCGCGCCGCGGACTTCCGGCACCAGTTGCTGCAATGGTTGCAGGCCGGTGTCGCCGCCCCGTTCGGCGCTGGCTCGGTCCTGCGAATACTGACTCGCCAACGCCGCAAATTCCGTCGGTGCAGCCTGGGCTTTTTTGCTCAGTTCGAGCGCTTGCTTGCGCACGCTTTCGAGCGTCGACAGATCGGCCACGCCGAGGAAAATCTGACTGACCCGGTACATCGACGGCGTCACCCAACCAGCCTTTCCGGACTCATACGCCTGCTGCAATTCAACGGCACTGGGGTAGTCGGTCGGCACCTGACTGACCGACTGCAAGTAGTCGCGAAAGACGATCTGCTCGGTAGCGGCGCGGGTTTGTCGCTCGACCTCCGGGCGCTGACGCCAGCCTTGGGCATCGGCCTGTTCGAGCACAGCTTTCTCGGCCAGGCGCGAGCGAATCCAGCTTTCCAGCGCCCCGCGATTGGCTCGCAATTGTTCGCGAGCTTCCACCGGCAAGGTGGCGAGCAGCGCTTTGAGTTCTTCAGGGGCGACCTGCTGATTGCCCAGTCGCGCGACCGCAGGCTCACTCGTTGTCAATACCGCCGATGGCGCCGGCTGCTGAGCGGCGATCGGGTCATTACCCGGACGCAGTCCCAACGCCACGGCAATCACCAGCACGGCCAACGCACCTGCGCCGGCCACTACCGTGCGTTTTTTCACAGGGCTGGCACCTCTTGCGCGGGCGCCTCGACGGGTCCCGCCTGGGCCTGAAGTTGCGCAGCGTTCTGGCTGTATTCACGCAGGTAAACAATGAACTCCTGAAGCAAGCGATCCCACAGTTCAAGGTTGCCGCGCAGGTGATCGTCGCTCACCCCGGCGGCGACCACCACGTCCATCTCCATCACCAGAAACTCGCCCTGCACCGACAACCGGGCAAAGCGTCGCGACGCATTCCACAGCTCCGCCAGCCCGGCCGGCAACTCGCCCTGCACCCTCAAGGCGCAGCTGAAGGTGAAGTCGACGTAGCTGCCCTGCTCGGCCGCCGGGTTGCCGAAACGCACCGCGTAACCGATGCCCTGGCTGGCGCTGAGCAACTGCACGATGCCGCTCTGTTCGGTTTGATTGACCCGGTAACCGGCGGCTTGCAGCACGTCGGTGAGGGATTGTGGCGATACGTGGCTGATCAATTGAGTCATGTGAAAGTCTTCCCTGTCATTCAATGAGCGATAGCGGCTTGGGGCGCGTCGAATTGCGTCTTGTAGAGTTCGTCGCCAAAGCCCTGGGCCAGCTCTTCAAACTTGACCCTGGCTGCGCCTGCGAACGGTTGGCGGATCTTCATCACCTCGGCGACGTCGATCTTTTCGTAGGCCGCGAGGATCTCCTTGGCCACGCCGTACATCTGTTGATTCTTGACTGAACATTGCTGCATTTGTGTGTCACGTTCAGCCAATTGCGTCTCGAGCCGGGCGCGTTCGACTTCTTTGCCCCGGGCCATTACCAACAGTTCTTCGTAAGCCTTCTTGAACTTGCCGACCTGCTCGCTGCTAGCCGCCGCTTGCGCCTGGGCCTGGCTTTGCAGGCCGTCGTGCTGGCCGGCCAGTTGTTCGGCCACGCCTTTGACCTTGGCCAATTCCGCCGTCAGTTGCTTGATTTGCGCCTGTGCAGCCTTGGCTTGATTCTCGGCCGCCACTTGCGCGGCGCTGACCTGAGCTTGCTGGCTTTGCAGGGTTTGCAGCTGCTGGGTAGTGCTGCGCAGCTGGGTGCGCAGGCGCTCTTCCATGCCTTCGGCGCTCGCCCCCTGTGCGATCAATAACCCCAGCCCCAGCAGCAAAAATCGAGTATTCATAACCCTCTCCCTGCGCCTTAGAAGCGCGTGTTGATTTCAAGCTGCAAGACGTCGATGTCGAACGGCGCGCCGTACACCGCTTCGGAACTCAACCAGCGACCGGTGGCGGAGACGTTCTTGGCCAGGCCGTAATTGCCGCCAAGGAAGTAGCCCTTGGCATTGGTGCCCCCAAGGTGGAACGACGAGTCGTTGAAACCGTCCGGCAAGGCGTCCGGCTGGATGTATTTGTAGCCGGCGAAGAAATTCCAGTCGCCCTGCTTCTTCAAGTCCAGTGAGTTGCCGAGAGTGAACTGGACCATCCAGGCATTGGCACCGCTTTCCACCTCGCCATCGCTGTCGAGGTTGTTGACGATTTGCCCGGCCGAGCGCTTGCGCATCTCGCCTTCGTCGTAGCCGAGGTTGTGCACATAATTGGCCTGGCTGCGCAGCTTGAAGTCTTCCGGCAGGTCGGTGTCCCACACCAGGTTGAGGTCCAGCAGGTTGAACTCCGAGGCCAGGCCGACGAATTGCGGTTGCGGCGTGGTGGACGGGTTGAGCGGGTTCGGCGTGATGTCGCGCAGCAGGAACACGCTGTTGCCCTTTTGCATGAACGCCGAGCGGCTGCCGTCGGTGTCGCAACCCGGTGCGCCGGCCCAGGGCTCGCAAGGACTGGAGCGCTGGCCTTCGATGTCGTCGAAACGGTAATAGGCCAACGCGCCTTTCAAGCGGTTGTTGCTGTTGATCGCCCAGTTGGCGCCGATCTGCGCGCCGTACAGCCACTTGTTGTCGCTCTCTTCCTTGTCGAAACCGTTGCTGCTGCTGGTGTCGTTGGTGTACTCCACCGGGAACGCACCGACGGTGCCGAACAAGCCCCAATCGCGGTTGAGCTTGTGGTCGAAAATCGCCGCCACGCCGTCGAAATTCAGGTCGGTGGAATAGAGCATGTCGGTGGAGAAGAATGGATTGGCGATCCGCCCGCCAGTCAACGTCAACTGATCGGACGGTTTCCAGGTCAGGTAACCCTGATCGAGCCAGATGTCTTTTTTGCCGAAACCGCCGCCGAGGGTCTGGGTGGTGGACACCGGGTTGTTGTCCGAACCGGTGCCTATGCGGATGCCGGCGGTCCATTCGGGCGAGATCACCGCTTTCATGCCCAGCCGCGCCCGCAAGCGGAACAGGTTTTCTCGGTCTTCGCGGGTGTTGAGCAACGGCGGCAGATTGGTGCTGCTGTTGGGATTCACGTCGTACGGGCCGTTGTTGTTGAGCTTGGCGAAGTCGACGATTTCGTTACTGTTGGTGCCCGAGTAGTAGCGCGACTCGTCTCGCAGGCGAATGTCGCCGTCGAAGCTGATGCGCGAGACCCACTCAGGGAAAGTGTTGGGCTGGGCCCAGTTTTCCTGTTTGGCGGTGGCCATGACTTCGGCCTTGACCTGGTCGCGGATCTGATCGCGCACCGCGGCCGGTACATACTGCACCCGCACATCGCCGGGCGCAGCCGCCGGGCCGGCAGAGACAGCAGCGACCGCAGTGCTGGCCTGACGCGCTTGCACCGCTTCTTTTTCCGCCTGAGCGATCAGCCCATCGGCCTGTTCCTGCTTCAATACACCCTGTTGCACCAGCAAGCGGATCAGATTGATCGTGGCGTTTTCCGAGGGCGCAGGGGCTGCCGCTGCGTGCCCGACCAGGGTCGCAATGACCATGCCGACCGCCAGGGACAATCGATTCACGTTGGAAATCATCTGCACACAACTCCTTTTGGCAAAACCTGAAAGTGTTCGGTTAACCCGGACGCCGCCCTTGCAGGGACAGGCGCACAGGCAAGGTCATGGAGGCCGGTGGCCGTTCGGTTAAATGCGGCGCGCCGCGCAACGCGGCGAGCACCTGGGCGTCGACTTCCGGGTTGCCGCTGGACTTCACCAACTCAACCCGGGTGATCTCGCCCACGCTGCTCAGCCAGACCTCGGTCTGCAGCGAAAAAGCCAGGTTGCGCAGGTCCGGGTTTTCCCGCAGCAAGCGCTGAAAGGTGAACGCCAAAAACTGGCTGTACGTGCCATTGCCCAGACGCCCGCCTCCGGCACCGGCCATGCCGCCGCCCTTGCCGGCGCCGATGTTGAAGGCGTCATTGCCGGACTGCGCGTCGCCGTCCATTTGCATCGGGTTGGCCAAGTCATCGGCGGGCGATGGCGGCGCCTCTTCTTCGGGCTTGACCTCCTCCGGTTCCGGTGTCGGTTCAGGCTCGACCATTTTTTCTTCCACGGGGGTTTCCGGCTCCGGCGGTTTTTCCGGCGGCGGAGGTGGCGGTGGCGGCAACGGAATAATCGTCGGCACCTTCGGTGCTTCCCGGCGCACGCCACTCATATCGTTGGCCCACTGCCAGAGAAACCACGCGGCCACGCCGGCGATCAATACCCCGGCGCCCCACTTCACAAAGCGCGGGGGTGACGGCTTGACGGGCGACGGGCTGATGGGGAGTTGTGCGGTCATGGTCAGCCCTGGGTCGGTTTGCCGGTGACGAGACCGACCTGGGACAGTTCAAGCCGGCGCAACAGGTCCAGCACCTCGATGACTTTCTGGTACTGCACCGTGGCGTCGCCGCGCACGATCACCGGGAAGTCAGGGTTCTGCGCCTTCTCGATGCGCAAGCGGTCTTCGAGCTCCGGCAGGGTCACCGGGTAGGCATCGAGAAACACCTGGCCGCCATCGTTGACCGAGATCGCCTTGGTCTTGGCTTCGGACAGCGACACCGAGGCACTGGCCTTGGGCAGGTTGATCTGGATACCGGAAACCTGGGCGGTGGCGGTGAGGATAAACATCACCAGCACCACCATCAGCACGTCCACCAGGGGCGTGATGTTGATGCTGTCCACCGCGGCATCATCGTCATCGTCGTGGGAGGTATTGACGCTAGCCATGTCAGTGCTCCTCAGGCCGGGACGGATGCGTGGGTGTGATTGCCGCGGCGATGGGCCGCTTCACTGGACTGGCTTTCGCCGTGCATCTCCGCCAGGCGAGTGATGAACTCATCGACGAATACCCGCATGTCGGCGCTGACTTCCTTGTTGCGGGTGATCAGCCGGTTGTAGCCAAACAGCGCCGGGATCGCGACGAACAGGCCCATGGCTGTGGCCAGCAACGCGGCGGCCATGCCCGGGGCAATGGCGTTGATGTTGACGTCACCAGCCATGGCCGTGCCGAGGAACACCACCATGATCCCCAGCACCGTGCCGAGCAGGCCGATGTACGGGCCGCCGGCAATGGCGTTGGACAAGGTCGAGAGTTTTGAACTGAGCGCCTGATTCTCGCGGGTGCGCACGCCGTCCATGGAGCAGCGAATCGCTTCGATGGTCGCGGCCGACACCGATGAGGTGTCGGCGCCCTGCTCGCGGCGGGTGCGGATTTCCTTCACCGCCACTTGATACAGGCGCCACAGGGACGAGTGCTGCAAACGTTGGGCGAGGTCTTGATCATCGGCGAACATCTCCAGGCGCGTACCGACCGTGGCGAACTGTTCGCGGAACGCTTCGTTGGCGGCGCGGAGGCGGCTGACCATGCGGTTCTTGTGGATCATGATGACCCACGACTGGAACATCATCAGCACCAGCACCGCGATAATTACCCAGGCGTCCACCGGCACGGCATTGAGCAGGAAACCGAGGCTGCCGAAGCCGTAACCCGACTGTTCTTCATCAACGCCGTAAGCCACCAGTTTCGACTCGGCGCCCTGAGAATTGGCATCGGCCAGCAACTGCGCGGCAGGCCGGGCGACCTTGGACAAACGCAGCTCATCGATGGCGCCGCTGAATGGCTGATACGTGCCTGGGGTTTCGCTCGGCAGATCGGCACCAATGGCCATGATTGAATTGAACGCCGGCATCGCGACCGCTAGGCTCGCGGCTTCACGGCCGTTGACGTACAGCGAAACCTTGCTGCCCTCGGCGGTCAGCGCCAGGTGCTGCCATTGACCGGGGTTCAACGGTTGGGTGGACACGGCGCGCTGGCCGTCGATCTCCACGAACGGCATGCCCTGGTTCAGGCCCAGCAACAGGCTGTTCGCCCCTTCCCTTCTTGCCAAAACCACTTGTTCGCCATTGGCTTGATCCAGACGCAACCAGGCACTGAAGGTGAACGCGCTGCCGGCGTTGTGTTGCAACGATGGACTGCCTGGCAACAGCAACGGCTGGCCACTGAACTGCAACGCCCGCCCCATCACGCCGTCGATGCTCGCGCCGGTAGCACTTTGCGCGGTGTTGCCGTAGGCCGTGGTGTCCTTGGGCGGTGTGTCGTTGGCGCCGTCGAAGTGGTAGAGCGCGGTGAAATTCGGGTCGAAGGTCAGCTGACCGTTGCCGGTGGCCGGGGCTTTCTGGTTGCCGTAATACATCCAGATGTCTTGCCGCTGGCCGCCCGTAATAACAGGCACATCGACCCAGATCAGCGCCATTCCCATCAGCGGATCAAAGCTTTCGATCTGGTGGTTGAACACGGTCTTGTCATCGGCGGCGACGAAGCGCAGGTCCGAACCGTCCTCCTTGACCCCATCGAAGGTGAAGTTGCCGGTGTGCAGGCGCACCAGCAGCGCCGTGCGCCCCAGCGTCTCGTTGATCGCCGCGCCTTGGGGCGTGGTGTCCACCGAAATCTGTTTGCGGTAATGCCAGTCGTCCTGCCACCAGGCCTGGGCAGTGGCCGGGAGCACGAAGCCCAGGCAGATCAGGAAAGCGATGAATAAGCGCTGCATGAAAAATTACTCCGTAGGTTCAGAACGTCGCTTGCAGGTTGAAGTGCAGGCGCGATTCCTGTTTCGAGGTGTTCGGCCCTTCGAGCAGCGGGTAGCCCCAATCCACGCTGCCGGACAGCCATTTGCTCAAGCTCGCGCGGGTGCCCAGGCCGACACTGGCCAGGGCGTAATCGGCGTCCTGATCGGGGAGCTCGTCACGCAGGTACAACTGGGCGCCTTCGGCGAAGGCGTAGAAGCGCCACTCCTGGACGTAGCTGCCCAGGTACTTGGCGAGGGACGGCGTGCGCAGCTCCTGAGACAACAGGTAACCGTCGTCACCAGTGCGCTCGGCGGCCAGATAACCGCGCACAGAAGTCGCGCCGCCGGCCGAGAATTGCTCGTTGGAGACCAACGGCCCGGACGCCAGCTGGAACGCGGCTTTGCTCGCGGTCTGCCAGTCGTTGCCGAAGGTGAATGTGTAATTGCTGTCGCCCTTGAGCACGGCGAAGCTGGGGCTTGCGCGGTAGCGTTTGTAGTCGAAGTCTTCGTCGGAGCTGCCATAGCCGAACAGGCTGCGAGTGCCGGCCACCAGACTCAGGCCAAGACCCAATTGGGAGTTTTCGGTGTAGCGAAAGCCGTTGTAGGCGAAGGTGAACGGTGCGTACTGCAGCGGCACCTTGTCGCTCTCGCCGGCCAGGGTCAGGCGCTCGTCGAAGTCCTTGAAGTCGATCCCGGCCGAAAATGAGTTGGACCAGTTGTCGCTGGACGGCAGCGTGTAAATCGCCGAGATCCCGTAGGAGTGCCCCTTGCCCAACACGTTGCTGCCGCCGATGGTCGCGACGTTGCTGTCGGATTGATAACCGGACAGTTGCACGCTCCAG
This sequence comes from Pseudomonas sp. PGPR40, assembly GCF_022014505.1. NCBI lineage: Bacteria > Pseudomonadati > Pseudomonadota > Gammaproteobacteria > Pseudomonadales > Pseudomonadaceae > Pseudomonas > Pseudomonas sp. PGPR40. The sequence goes on from NZ_JAKLSP010000028.1 coordinate 8,896, forward strand.
CGCTCGTTCAACGGCGCGGTGTAGGAACCGGACCAGACCTTGGCGTTGTCGGTGTCTTGGGGCGCGGTGAAATAAGTCAGGGAAATGCTGTGGCCCAGTTGCCAGAGGTTGTTGTAACCCAGGCTGGTAACGGCGCGCAGCTTCTCTGTGTCGGCGCTGTAATCGTTATTCAGCCCGACGCTGGCCTGCCACGGGTTCTGGTCCTCGACCTGCAAGTCCACGTCCATGGTGCCGGGGCGTTGACCTTCACGCACCAGCGGCATCACCTGCCGGCCCGGGGTCTTGTTGAGTTGCGCCAGCTCGCCCTGGACCTTGCTGAAGTCCGGCACTTCGCCTTCCTTCAGGGCCGGCACGTCTTCGCGGATGTCCACGGGCGAGTAGTGCTTGGCGCCGACCACTCGCACCCGGCCGACTTTGGTTTCGCTGACCTGCAGATAAACGATGCCGTCCTCGACCTTCTGCTCCGGCAACTCGACGAACACCGACTGATAACCACGGGCCTGATAAGCCTTCTGCAGGGCTTCGCGGGCGCCTTCGATATCGTTCAGAGTCTTTTGCGGACCGAGAAACGGGTACACCGCTTCTTCGATCGCCCGTGCGTCGAGCACGGTATTACCGCGCACGAAGTATTCGTTCACATCGACCAACTTTGTCGGCGCCGCGGTTGCCGCGTCTTCGGCGAATACCGGCTGCGCGCCGGCCGCCACCAGCAGCCAGCCCCACAGCGCCAGCCGTGACTTGAAAAGATGCTCCACACCACCCCCTGAATTCGAAATGACCGTCACTGTTTGCCCAGCGTTCGGCCCACTCAATTGCTTGTTGTCGACGTCGCGGCGTGTTTGCCCAGCCAGGTGTGCAGCAGCGCGAAGTTCAAGGAGAACTCGGGCATTTGCAGCAAGGCACCGCAGAACACTTCGCCAATGATTTTCTGGATCAGCTGCACCGCCCGCGGGTTGTTCAGCAGCGTGGCGATGTCGCGGCTCAATACGTTGAAGCCCCAGACCTTCTGGTTCAGGTCCAGGCCGACGAACCAGCGGAACAGCAGGTTGTAATTGAGCTGTTCGTAGAGTTGCTGCTCGCTGGGCACCGAATAGAGCAACTGCAGCAGCAGGATGTGCATGACCGTTTGCGGGGCGATGAGCATGCCGGGCTCGGCATTGAGGCCGTGCAGGACGTCACGGTGTACTTCGAGCAAGTCGTCGATTTGTGGGCGCAGCAGCACCAGTGAATGGCCCGGCGGGATGTAGCTGGACACTTCTTTCAAGGCGCCCTGCCAGTCGTCCTGAGACACGATCCAGACCCACGGCGCGCCGTAGCGATAGACCGAAACCGGCTTCGTGCGCGCGGCTTCGACGATCTTCGACAGGCGTTGATCGAGCTCTTGCATGCCCACTTTCGAGTAGCGTTCCATAGTCCCCATTGCCTCACTCCCGGCTTCCCGCCCTCGGCTGGAAAAGTGGCCTTGCGGCCCCCTCAAGCGCGTTACATAGGCATGACCGGAGTGGCGATGAGCTACCGAACTTTTGTCATAAAAGCTTCATTCAGGAGGGTTTGGAGGTGGGGTGTTTTGCGGGAGTTGCATTTGAGTGGCTCTAAGAAATGGAGCCGAACACGCTTTTGTGGCGAGGGGGCTTGCCTTGGGGGTCGAAATTATTTGATCGTTCCCACGCGCCGCAAAGGAATGCCATAAGGGACGCTCCGCGTTCCAGCTCTCGAAAGGGACGCGGAGCGTCCCGGGCTGCATTCCCACGCAGAGCGTAGGAACGATCAGTGTGTCTGTTAGCCTTGCGGGTCCAGGTTATCCAGCACCCGGTTCACCGCCAGCTCACCGAGCATGACCACCGATTGAATCCCCAACATCATGTTGCGATGTGGCATGTCCATCAAGCCTGCGAACTCACTGAGCATCACGCTCGCCGACGCCAGGGATGCACAGGCATTGACCAGCAGGGTTTCGTTATCGACCTCGACGCCGACGTGGTAAATGGTGCTGGGTTTGCGTGGGGTGTCTTTGGGGATTGATGGATTGAGGTAGTAATCGAGGGCGCGATCGGCGGCTTCGTTGAGTTTTTTGGAATCGAGGGAGTCGTAGGGGGATGTTGGATCGGTTTCCGGGGGATTGGGTGTTGGTTTGAACATGATGACTCTCCTACAGTAAATGGAGCCACCGAGACCTGTCGCTAAACAAGTATGGGTGGCGGCTGCACGCAGGTTAGCGAACCGGGTGTAGGCGCCCGGCAGACCCGAAGGTCTCCCACGCACAGCCGCCATGACTTCAATCGCAGACATGAACAATCTGCAAGAGAGTTGGGAGCGCTGTTGCGCCTACAAAGGTTCGGGTCGCTAAACCCGATCGCTGTTTTTCAGCGACAGGCAAACGATAGAGCCCGGACCCAAGGCGCACAAGCCGGCGGATTCTGGCGTAGTCGTAGGGAACGGCGCAAGGATATGTAGCCTGAGTGAGTATCTGGAAGTGTCGTTTAAACAGTGCTTGTTTAGTGGTCTGACACCAAGTCTTGTGGTGGCTGTATTGGCCTCATCGCCAGATCAGGCTGCTCCCACAGGGGGATCTCCTGTGTACACATTTTTTGCGAACGCCCCAGATCCCTTGTAGGAGCGAGGCTTGCCCGCGAAGGCGGTTTCAAATCCAGCATTGATGTTGGCTGACACACAGCTTTCGCGGGCAAGCCTCGCTCCTACAGGGACAGCGTGTTGACGGAAAGGCTCGGGGGGTGATGGCGGCCGTGCAGTCAACATGGAATCCGGCCATGCCGAGTTTCAGTTGCACACCAAGAGCAAAAAAAAAGGCGACCCAACGGTCGCCCAAAATTACAACGAGAGTCCTATAAGGTAAGGCTGCCCCGCTCCTCTTCGGTCAACCGCTGCCGCGCCGATTCATCCAGCGCCCCGGCCCCCAACACCTGCACCGGGCTGTTCGGGTTGTACCCGGCTTCCGGCGCCCGGCTCGCGCCATCGCGGGTCGGCGCCAATTGCTCGGAACCGAAACTCAACACCTGCACGGTAAACACCGACGCCTGGTTCTGCCGCGACGCGGCCTGCTGCTGACGCGCCACGTCCTCCGCCGCTTGCGTGGCCGACGACGCCGCGGAACTGGCCGAGGTGATCGCCCCGGTGTTCACCGAAGCGGTCATCGGCACACCGGTCGACTTGCCCTGGGTCTGAATGTTCGCCGCGTTCACCACGGTCAATGCCGCGATGTTGACGTTGCCCGACACCCGAATCCCCGCCTCGCCGGCATCGATGGTGCCCAGCGGCGCGATCAGGTCAATATCGCCGGGCGCCACTTCCGGAATCGGATTGAGCGTGGCGATCCCCGCACCGGTGCTCGGCACCGATGGCGACAAGGTCACGTTGCCCCACGTGTCATACACGCGCTTGGGCGGCGTGTAGACCACAGTGGTTTTCGAACCGCGACCGGCGTTGATGTCGCCTTGCGCCGACCAGCCGAAGATCGAGCCGCCGAAGGTGGTCATGATCCGGCTCTGGCCGAGCAGGATGCTGTCCCTGGAATACAACTGAATATCCCCGGAACCCTGGGTGATCACCCCCGCCGTGGATGGCGGTGCCGCGCCCTCGATGCCATAGATCTGCCGTCCGCCTGGTGTCAGCACCTGGATGTCGCCACCGAAATCAGTGTGGATACCGGCGCCACCGTACAGCGTTACGTCGCCGTCGTAGTTGATGGTGTTGCCGGCCACATCCTTCTCAGGGAACAACGCTGCGATCGCCTCGCGACCGCGCAGGTAACTGCCTTCGCGCACGCCGCCCACTTCGTTGTATTCACGGCCACCGGCCTTCAACTCAGCGAAGTAGATCTTGCGGGCAAACACCCGTTGTTGCTCGGCGGGCAATGCTGCGAACCAGGCAGCGACCTGATCGTCATTACCGATGAACCCGAAGCGCTCGGTCAGCCACCGGGCCAGTTCGGCACTGTAGTTCTTGAGCGCGCCCGGCCCCAGATACCGGCTCAGCAAGCCTTGGTAATTCGGCCCCTGGGCACCGGTGCCGACCACCAGCGCAATCGATGCACCACCGTCGTTGACCGTGGAACGGGCATCGACATTGCCGATGCTGTTGAAACCACCTTCCTGATAAACATTTCCCACGCCCGAGCCAGCACCGTACAGGTTGCGGCCGGCGGTCACTTCCAGCAAACCGGGGCCGGCGACGTTGAATGTACTCAGGCGAATGTCACGCCCGGCGGAGACGAGGGAAATGTCATCGGCCCGGCTGTGGACGATCAGGTTGCCGGTGGATTGCCCCCCAGCGTTGCCACTGACTTCCAAAGGCACGTTGGTGTAAAGACCCAAGGGCACGCCGGCATTGACGATATCCCGACCGGCCATCACCCGCAGCGGGCCACTGCCCTCATAGCGCACTTCGTTGCCCAAATCCGGGTAGCGCAGGATCTCCCCCGTGCGCAAACCGACGATGTCGCCGTTGATGGCGTAGAAACGCACCGGTTGACGCTCCGGCCAGTCCATGTTGGTGAAGGTGTTGGCGCCAAAGGTGAACAGCGGGAAGCTATTGAAATCGCCCTTGTAAACATCTGCACTGAAGTTGCTATAGCCGTTACCCCCGGCCGAATTTGTCCCTACGAATACCGGATTGAACGGCGTGGGTATCCGCGCCGGATCCCCGCCGGATTGCGTCACCGCATAACCGCCGGCGTAGATCGAATCGCCGGCAATCAGTTGCAGTTCGGCATTGGCCGAGGGTGCGGTCATCAGCGAGTAAGTCGACGAGTCACCGCTAAGACCAGTTGCCGAAGCGCCGTAATACAGACTGCCATTAGCCGCCACCGCCCGCAGAATCGACGGATAGAACATGCGACCGCCCGTGCGGGGGGTGTTCAGGCTTGGGTTGGCTTCAGTCTTCAGGAACGGCGTCAGGTTGCCGCCGGCACTGAACAGATCGATCGCGGTGTTCGGCGTCCACAACGAGAAGCCGCTGTAACCGCCCCCGTTTTGGTGAGTACCCGATGCATCGGTGTATCCCGTAGAGTTCTTCATCTCCAGACGCCCAGGGTCACCCACGCCATCGAGCACCAGATCGCCGCGGCTGTTGAGTTGCACACCGGTATCACCGGCCACCACTGTCATACCACCTTGTGCAGAGGCCAGGGTCGAGGCATAGGTGTCATAGGCCCGGGATTCTTTCGGGTCCTGGTAAACGCTATTGCTACCGTAGCGCAGGTCCAGCGCACCCACGGCACCGGCCTGCAATTGCAGCGCACCGCGCAGGTTGACCAGGGTGCCCTTGAGGTCGGCGGTTGAACCGTTGGCGGCGGCAAGGGCCGGCGCCGACGGGTTAAGCCGACCGCCTATGCGCACCTGCATGTCGCCACCGCCGGTCAAGACGAGGCTGCCATCACTGGCCACCCGACCGGTGCTGCCCACGGCCAGGGTGATGCCCTGGCTACGCTGCACAATCGATGAATTTGTCGAACCGGTATAACCCAATAGACCCACATCACCGGCGGCACTGACATCAAGATTACCGCCGCCCAGCGTACCGATACCGGTAAAACCCACCAGCGCCGGGTCACCGCTGGGTTGTGCGACAAAGGTGCCGTAGTTGATCCACCAGGCCGTCGGAATATCCGAACCGTTGCCCATGCCCTGGCGCCACAACCAGTTACCCACTGCCGCGGACCCAAACTGGGGACGGGTACCATTTTCGTCCATCTTGCGCCCGAGTGTATCGCCTTGCAGTTGCCCACCTGCATTCAACCGCAGGTTACCGCCCTGCTCCGGATACCAGGCTTGGTAGTTCGCGCCCTGGGTCAGGAATTCGTAAGCACTGGCATCGGCACCCAATACGCCATTGGCCCCGTGACCACGGGCTTGTTGATAGGGATCACTGGCACCGCTGGCGAGCGAAGCCGACTGGATGCCTGCCGTGTACACGCCGAACAGCGATTGCATGCTGAAATCGCCGGCGCTGAGCAGGTCCAGATCGCCGGTGCCGGTACGCAACACGCTGAACAGTTGGGTTTGCGGAGTCACTTTGGTGGTCGGTCCCGGCGCTGGTTCTTCAGGTGCTGCGACCGCGACACAGGAGTCAGGAAAAAGCTCGCACCAGAACAGTTCCTCCGGCAGGATCGGGGTGCCCTCGGGGTATCCCAGATAGTTGTCCGGCCCCCAGACCAGTCCGGTGCCTGGCATGACACCGCCAATCAGTTCACGCTTGGCCATGTAATGCCCATCCGCCAGTCGCAAATGCCCTTCGCTGCCATCCACCCGCGTAAGGCGAGTATCCGCCGCCTGCGTATCGGCGCCAGCTACCAAACGCATCGACCACGACAACGAACCGTCCGGCAGCAGGGTCGCCACCGCCCAATTGCTGCCCTGTTGGCCATTGACGCTGGGGCGTAATTCGATCAGGTCCGTGCCGTCGGCCAGCTTCACGTCGGTTTCTGCCGGGATCAGACCACCGACGGGCAGGATGTTCACACCCGACTGCACCAGACCTGTATCCGGCAAAGCCACGCCTTTGGGCCAGACACCAGCCTGCACCGCCACCGCCACGTTGAAGCGGCTGCCAGCGTCCAGACGTGTTTTAGGCGGCAAGGTCACTGCCTCCTTCAGAATCGTCCCGGCGGCGTACAGCACGTTGCCATTGCTATCGCGCACGGCAGCGCCGAGCAAAGTGCCGGCCGCCAGATTGAGCTCCGTACCCAGTTCCAGTGCGTTGGGCAATAAAGTGCCCGCACTAATGGTCATGGCCTGGAACGGCAGGTCATAGTTGAGCACGCTGCCGGCCGGGTACTGGGTACCGTCGGCCAGTTCTACTCCACTGCGAGGCACCACCAGATCAGCGCCGAACGGCTGCTTGCCGGGGATCAACAGCCAGCCGTTGCCGTCAGAGCGATCGGCGGCAACCGCCGGGGCGGGCGGCATGAAACCGTCGGTGACACTGCCGAAAACATCCAGGTTGCCACCGGCGCGAATCACCAGGCTACCCGGTTCGCCGGAACCGTAGACGCCGGTTTGCTGGCTGTGGGGATTAAGGCTGGCGTAGCGATAACCGGACAGGTCGATATCACCGGAAATCACCATGTCACCATCAGGGGTAGCACTGACAATCTGCACGCCGGGACGCAAGTGGAACGCATCGGCGTAAGTGGCGTTGTTCAGCCCGGCGAGTTTGCCGTTGAGCAGCCCCGTATTGACCCGTGCCGCGTTGATGAAGTTTGTGCTGTCGCCGTGTTTTTCATCGAGGTAGGCCTGATTGATTTCCTGAAACGGCTTGCGATCAGCCCCCACGCCAGTACCGGGCGGCGCATCGCTGTAGCGTTGCACCGCGTTGAGCACAATCGAACGCGCACCCTGAATGGTCAATGGACCTCGGGCGTCGACGTCGATGTCACCCGCGATCGCCCCACCCAGGCGCGGGGCGTTGAGTTCGAGGGTGCCACGCATCCGGCCATCATTTTGCCCCGGCCCGGTACCGGACGCGGCATCCGTGCCGTGACGCAGGTCGATCCGCGCACCGCTGGCCAATACCAGCGGACCGTCCTGAGCCGCCAGCTCGACCGATGCACGGTTTGGCGAGTCGATGATCTTGCCGTAACTGTCGACCCGCAGTTGCGTGCCGTGGGCATCCAGCACCGCGTTGTTGGCCAGGGTCAACCCGGTCTTGCCCGCCAGACGAATGCTGCCCACCTGACGACCGCTGGCATCGACAGTGCCGACCACCGTCAGGCTACCGTTGTCCACCGACACGTTGATTTCATTGGCCTTCAATTCACTGCCAATCACCAGGTCGCCGCGCTTGAGCTGGAAGCTGCGCGAGCCGAACACCTGGTCGCGGTTCAGGCGCTGGTTCAGTGCGGCGAAATCACCCACGCTTTGCGCACGAATGTCCACCCCGCCCGCCGCGTAAGGCACCAGCGTACCGCCAGCGTTGTAGTTACCGCTGGCGCTGCCGAGGATTTGCCCTTGCAAGTCCACCAGACCTGCCGCAGCGTTCAACGCATAGGCACTCAACAGCCCGGCGTTGTTGTTACGCGCACTCAAATCGATGACCGACCCGGCGGTCTGGCGAACAGTGCCGGCTTCGCTTTTGAGGATCAGGTCACCGCCCCAGCTGTATTTCACGACATCGTTGAGCGTCAGTTCTCGCCCGGCCAGATCCAGCCGGGACGCATCACCCAGGGTCAGGCCGCCGCTGCTGGCCAGGGTCAGCTTGCCGCTCGGCAATTGGAAGGTGCTGTCGATGTACAGATTCTGGCCTTCGAGGGCCAGTTCCGCCCCCAGCGCCGACGCATCGACGACCCCGGCGCCAAGCCCGGCAATCCCCGACACGGTGATCGCTCCGCCGGCCTTGATGCGGTTGACCGAACCGGCTTCACCGGTCCACAGCGGCGTGTTGACCTGCAGGTTGCCGCCGCTGTAGGTAAAGCCGCTGCCGGCGATGTAATTGCCTTGTGCCTGATACACACTTAAGCCGCCAGTATGGTTGGCGGTGATGCGCTGGGTCGCGGTGAGATTGACCTGGTTGAAGCCCAGGGTCAGACGCTGGCGGTCATCGTTCTTGGCCTGGCTGCTCGGCCCATAACCGAATTCCAGGGTATCGACCAGAATGTCCAGCAGACCGCTGCCGGTGCCCGCGCCATTGGCAATCGGTGCCGCCGGCGAGGTGGTGGTGCCGTTCCAGATCAGGGTGCCGGTGCGAATCGTCGCCCGGTCACTCGCCGCGCCATAGCCGTAGATGGCCGGGGTGCCGAGTACCAGACGCTGCAAGCGCGACTGGCCGTTCTGGTCGAAAGTGTTGAGCTCTACGCTGTCGTAGAAGTTCACCGAATCCCTGGCGTTGAGCACCATGTTTTCCAGGGCCGGCGCGCCTTTACTGGTGTCACCGCGCAACAGCCGGTCGAGCACTTGCTGGTTGAGTGTCAGGCCCTGGGGCAAGGCATTGCGTTGCTGCGCGGCGGCCAGCGCCTGGGCCGAACCGATATTGACCCCGCCCACCGCCAGAATCAGGTTACGGGTGCCGAAGCGTACCGAGTCATCCAGGCTGAAGGTATTGTCGGTGGCCACGGTGATCGAGCCCTCCGAGTACAACTCCGTGGTGCCGGTGCAGGCCAGAGAAGTGCACAGGCCGATCCTGACCGGACTCGGACCGTCAAAGTCAAGGGGGCCGGTAGAGGTCGGAGGCAGCACATCCAGCCAGCCATTGGAAACCGCCAGAAGAGCGTATTGGCCTGGATCATAAATAAAGCCGCTACGTGAGTCGTAAGGTGCTTTACCTTGCCCCAGCGTATTGATACTCGCGCCTTGTTCGATAACGATGCCATCGACGTTTTTTGTTCGCGTCGTCAGGAATACTTCCCCGGCCCTGAGCGTCGCGCCCTGACGCAGGTAAATATTTTGCAACCTGGCGTTGAAGCTCACCAGATTGCCGCCTTGACCATATTGCACGCCCGGCAATGCACCAATGGCCAGTCGCGGCGCCTTGAGGGCATTCAGTTCACTGGCGTAGATCGACGACCCATCGAACCCCTGTGTAGCTGCCTGCCCTACCGCCAACACTTCAAGATTACTGTTGTTGATAACTCCAACGGCGCCGCCTAGCCCGTCCTTGCCTGGTGTGAAATCGGCTTGCCCCTTGAAACTGAAGGTTTGCGATGGATCAGCACTCGCACCTTCGACGAAACCAAGCAGCAAGGTCTTGCCGTCAGCCTCGATCATCGGCCGTGGCACCCCCTTGAGCGCGGCATCAGCCTTGGCGAACGCAGCGTAACCGGTTTCGTTGTACTGCGAGTAACGACGCAGCACATCCCCCGAGGTGACGATCAACTGGCTGGACAACGGATCGGCAATCCCGGTATTGGCAATCGACAAACGCCCCGAGGTGGCCCACGAACCGTTGCGCATGGCCAGGCTCTTGCTCAGGGCGCCGGCACTGGCCAGGCCATTGAGCTCGACACGGAATGCGCCGGGCAGCAACGCATAGCTGGCAGGCATCAAGGTGTAGGTGCCGGCCGGCAACCCCGGCACTCCGGCATCGAGGGTAATGCGCTGGCCGATCACCGGATCCTCCACCCCGCTTTCGCCCGCCAGAGGTGCGTAAGCCGAGGCATTACCCGGCACGATGGCGTACACCGGGTTGGTCGACAGCCCCGGCAAGGTAAAGCGCCCATCCACACCGTTTTGCACCAGCGGGTTGTAACGGGCGTCCGTGGAACCGCCGCGCCCGGAGATAAACCCGGCCCCGGTCAACTCGCCACCACCGGACAGGTCCAGTAGCGCGTTCGGTTGCACATCGATACGCGGGCTTTTCAGTGAAATGCCCATCGTCAGCACACTTAAGCCAGAACTGCCACCCACGCCGATCAACTCGACGGTTTTGCCGTTGTACTGATAGGTCAAGCCATCGATCGTGCCGCCGTAAGGCATCAGCAAGCCCTCGCCACTGACTGAGGTCAGGCTGCCGGGCAGGAACGACAGGTTTTGCAGTACGTTTTGGTCAATGCCAAAGGTCAGCAGGCCGAACGGCGCGCGAACGACCCCGCGTTGCTGGATGATGCCGCCATCGAAGGTCAACTGGCCGAACGCCGAATACGGTACGGTCGGCACCGTGTCGGTGGTGCGGCCGATGGTCAGGGTCGACTCGGTGGTGGTCTGGACTCTCGCGTTGGCCCCGGTCACCGGGTAAAGCTGTGCCGCCAAGAGGTCAAGATCGGCGTTGCTTTGCAGTAGTGTCACGCCACCGGCGTTGAGCGCCGTCGCACCGAGAAAGCGCAGGTCCCCTTCACTGCGCAAGGTGGTTTGCGCGAACCCCCGGCGATCGACCAAAACGTCAAGCTCCTGATTTTGCTGCAGCGAACCGTGGACGCCGAAGGTGACCTCATCGCGCACCTCCATCAGATCGGCGCTTAACTGCAATTGCGCTTGGCTGTCCTGGGTGGACAAGCCACCTTTCACCGTCGGACGGGTGGCGACATCCGTCCCTCTGGCCGTTGCACCGGCCAGCCGCAAATACGGCGCCTGCAACGACACACGACTGTTACCGGGGGCATTTTCCGTCAACGCCTGCGAGCCGGCATACAGGCTCAGGCTTTGTTTGAGACTCAGGTTCACATCACCGTCAAACGACAGGATGCCGTTGCTCAACAGCGACAGGTTGTCGAAACCGCCCGTGATAATACGCTGCACATCCAATTGTCCCTGCCCATAGGCCAGCGGCGCCGATGGATCGGCCGCAGCGCTTGGCCCTTGCGACAGGATCAACTCCCGTGGGGCAAGCACCGCGTTATCAATCGTGCCATCGAGGTACAACCCGCTTTCCAGCGCCACCGACAAGCTGCCGCCCGCCGCACCCGCGCCACCCGAGGCCGCGCTGAACTGGCCATGGATAATCAGACCATTGTTGGAACTCAAGGCAATCTTGCCGCCAGCACCGGCAATCGACCGCGCGCCCTCGTCACGGATATCCAGTTGCGCCTGGGCACCGTTGGCCAGCAGTCGCGAGCCCTGCTCCAGCACCACGAACAGGTCCGGCGCCTTGGCTGTGCCTTGGTCGGTGTTGATTTCGCTGCCGATGACAATGCTGCCGCCCGCCCCCACGCGGCCATATCGCCGTCCCTGGAAATCGATCGCCGTCACTGCCCGTGCCGACACATCGATCAGACCGCTACTACCCACGCGGATCGAGCGTTGATGCGCCGCCTCGTCCAGGCCTGTCTCAATAATTTTCGGGTTGAGCTGGCTCAAGCTCACCGCCCCACCCCAGGCGTTGAGCTGACCGTTGACGGTCAACTGGCCGATACTGGCGAGGTTCAACGCCTGCCCCGGATCGACGCTCAGCACCGCGCCCTCTTCGATCGTCAGGCTGACGTTCGGTCGGTCGGCCAATGGCGACAGCAATGTACCGGCGTTCAGGCTCAGGTTCGCGCCGCCACGCTGGGTCAGCACGCCTTTGATCGAATCTTCCTGGTATTGCTCGGGCGTCCAGACCTCCAGCAATTGTCCGGTCGACAGGCTGCCGTTGCCCTGCACGTCCGGGCGCAGGCGATACACCGGGCGGGTGACATCAACCTGCGTACCTGTCAGCACCGTCAGGCCCTGGTTGCCGGCGATTCGGTACTGGCCAAAACCTTTGGTGAAAAAATCCGCCGCCAACACCAGCATGCTGTCATCCACCGTGTCCAGCGGTCGACCAATTTGCACCTTGCCGGCCTGAACATCCAGGGTGCCGGCACCGTCGACGCCGTAACCCAACAGCTCGGCGCCAATCAACAACTGGCCGCTGGAACCGGTGCTGTTGGCGTTCGCCGCCAGGGTGATATCGCCACCGCGACCGCCGAGCAATTTGTTGTTACTGAGCAAGGTCGCGCCAGACGACACGTCAATCAGGCTACCCTGCTGCAGCAGCAAGTCATCGCTGCTGCGAAGCGACACCGTGCCACCGGCGCGATACGCCACGCCATCGCTGTCCACTTCACTCAACGATTGATTGCGCCACAGGCCACTGGCATCCAGATGGATCCCCTTGGCTATCACCACTGCTGCACGGCTGCCCGTCGGCGCACTCAACAGCGTGTCTTCGATCTTGCTCAGATTCAGTTGATTGAGCACGTTGCCCACCCGAATGTTACCGCTGCGGGCGGTCAGGTCGGCATTCACGTCAATGCGCGGGCCATATAGGGTGATGTCACCACCGGGGGTCACTTGCAGGGCGCCATCGACCACAATCCGGTCCTTGGCAGCGACTTTGATCGCACCCAGTTCGAAGTCGTTGAGCAGGCGGCTGTTCAGCGACAGACTGCCTTCACGGTCGGCGGTTACGGCATCGTTCAGGTCGATGGACTCGCTATCCGGACCTTGTTCGTTGCTCAGTGTGACTTTGTCCAGCACCGCGCCCAATTGATAGTTCAAGGTGCCGGCACTTTGCAGGTAACGTGGCACGTAGCTGCCGATGGCCAATATCGCGTTACGGGCGGCGCTGTTCTGGGATTGCTGGTAACCATCGAGCCCGGACGCGGGCGCCTGGGTTTGTCGGTCGCCCTGGAAGGTCTTGCCCACCAACTCGCCTTCGAGCACCGAGTTATTCGTTGCGACCACCAGTTGCCCGGCATCACGACCCACGCTGTAGCCATTTTCGTAACGCTGACGCGGAGCAATCAGCGGGTTGTAGAAATAGTCGATCTGGCCCCAGCGTTCACTGTGGTCTTCATAGCCTTTATAGACGCCGGTGTAGAGCAGATCACCGGGCGCCCTGGACACTTCATACAACCGGCCATTGGCGCCCTTGAGCCAGCTTTGCCGGACATATCCGCCTTGCACATCGAGGGTGCCGCCGGACAGATTGATCTGCGAACCTTGTTGGGTTACCAGATCATTGCCGGCAAAGGTCAGGCTGCCACCCTGGGCCATCCATTCGCCAATGCTGTGATTGCGGGTGCCAAGGTAGCCACCGACTTCCAGCAAGCCGCCGGCGGTGTACCAACGGTCCGTGGCATAGCCGTTGACCCCGGCGGCCACATGCACCAGCTCACGCACGTCGACCCAAACGTCGGTGCTATTGAGCGCGCCGCCCTCGCGGTTGCCCGAGGCATCACGCTGTTCGTTGCCCTGGATGTTGACCTTGATGCTGTTGGATTTCATCGCCACTTTCACGCCGACGGCGCCGGACACGTCGATGATCGCCCCATCGCGCACCAGGCTGCGCTTGCCGGCGCTGACCGCGACCTGGCCGCCGGTGGCCAGGGTGATTGAACCGCTCTGGAAATCCACCGTGCCGCCGCTGACGACTTCTACTCGCGACTGGTCGGTGCGGTCACTGACTTTGCTGAGGTTGTCGAAACGCCCTGTGGCGTTGTTCGGCAATACACCGTTGAGGTTGTTGATTGCCGCCTGACGCTGGCTGTCCAGCGCCAAAGCGCCTTGCTCCAGCAAGATGGTGCTGACGCTGCCCTGACCCAACGTCACGCTGCCGGTGGCATCGCTGGCGGCGTTGAGCAAATGGATGGTGCCGCGGGTATCCACCGACGTGCTGGCGACCAGCACACCGTTTTGCTGGACCTGATGCCCCGTGAGCGTGATGTCGCCGGTCGCCGCCTGGATGATCCCGCTGTTGACCACCGTACCGGCTTGGCTACCGGCTTTGAGGGTGGTGGCCACTTCGTTGCCGCGCGTGGTCGATTGCTGGTTACCTTCGGTGCCGGTGCCACGGCGGATGTAAAAACTGTCGCCCGCCGCCAGGGTGGTCTGGCCCTCAGGAGTGACAAGGGTGCCGTCGTTGCGCACTTCGCTGCCGAGCAACAAGGCGAAACCACCGGATTGCGTCGAAGACCCGGCCGGCAGGGTTTGCAGCACGGCTCCGCGTTGTACTTCGACCTTGCCGAACGCATCGCTGAAGGTCGGCTGGGTGCCGTCCTGGTCGACGTACAAGCCGTTTTTGCTGAACTGGTCATCGCTGATGGTGGCGGCCGCCGCCACCAGGTTGCGCACGTTGACCTGGCTACTGCCACTGAACACGATGCCGTTGCGGTTGACCACCATCACCGTGCCCGGTGCGTTGATCTGACCGGCAATCACACTGGCACGGGCGTTCGGATCGTTGACCCGGTTAAGGACCGCCCAGCTCGCCTGCTGGCCGAACTCGACCGTGGTATCGCGCCCGACGTTGAAGGTTTCCCAGTTGAGGATCGCCTTGTCGGCCGTCTGCTCAATGCGCACGGTGGTCTTGCCACCGGACTGGCTCGGTAGCGGCTTATTGGCATTGGTCCAGCCACGGGTCAGCGGATTTTCATCGACCTTCAGGCCGCCATCGCCCATTCCGTTGGGCACGCTCTGCGGCTGGCCCAGGGCAAACTGGCGTCCGGCGGCTTGCGCCGCTTGCTGTGCGGCAATCGCCGCCACGGTGTTGTTGAGGTTATCCAGCGAACGCCGCAACTGCTGATTGACCCGCTGCTGCTGAGCCAATGGCGGTGGCGATCCCGGCACCGAACTACCCGGACGCGCAGCCCCACTGTTCAGGGCCGCGCCCTTGGCGGCGAACCAACTGGAACTGAACGCCGTGGCCGCCTCGGCACTGCCGGCGATCATCAGCAACGCAATGGCCTGGGCCAGCGGTTTCAAGCGCAACAGCGGATGCTCCATCGAGCGCACAGTGACATTCAGATCGGGCGTGGTTTTACCGCGAGGCATCACTACTCTTCCTTTTACTAATTCCAGGAACGGGCTGCTGCAACGGCTGGCGTTGCTGATATGGGATAAGGCAGTTGTCGCGGGCCGGGACCGAACGCTTGTCACGCAAAGTTCATATAGCTGGAGTAAGGCCTAGCCCTACAAACTTAGAAGCACCCTGTGACGAGAGGGTTTGCACTGATGCCAGTCACTCAAGAGCGAACACCATCCCTGTGGCGAGGGAGCTTGCTCCCGCTGGGTCGCGAAGCGTCCCCAATACAGACTTCAAGGGCTGGCGCAAGGAACCGATGTCCGATTCAGGGGGCCGCTTCGCAGCCCAACGGGAGCAAGCTCCCTCGCCACAGGTTGTTGCTCGCCGCGCCTTTCCTTGGCGGACCGCACGCACAAAAAAATCGGCAGCGCCCTACAGGCCGCTGCCGATCGTTATTACCTTCGCCGGTACTCGCGCGAAGTGATTTCAAACGCTTGCCTTACGGACGACCTTTACCGTTGCAGACGCTGACGTTAGCGATGGCGGTGCCTTCGCCGTAGCCGTCATCCAGGAAGACTTTCTTGATTTCGCCGGCCAGGTTGGTCGGCGTCGCGGCGGTGCCTGGCACTACAGCGAAGGCGTGTGCGCTGATGGTGGAGTTTTTGGTGCCGGTGTAGAGGCTGGTCAGGAAATTGCGAACAGCCGTTGCGTCGGCGGCCGTGGTGTAGCACTGGCCGACCAGGAAGTTAGTGTAACCCACGATTGGGTACTGATTGGCACCGGTCGGTACAGCGGTGCCGCCGGTGCCGAAGGTCGGAACCCATTTCAGCGGATTTGCCCGATCAGCCGGTGTCGCTGGCACAGGGGCAGTACCCAGAGCGGAAGTGGTGTTGGGCAGGGTTGGCAGCGGTGCAGTGCCCGCAGCCACGGTGTTTTTGCTGACACGAGCCACTACGGTGTTGCTGATAGGCGCAGGGATGAAGTCAGGGCTGACGTAACCGATGGCGCCATTGACCGCGTTGACAGCCGTCAGAACGTCACCGCTACCCGCCACTGCTTGCCAGGTGCCAGGTTCGGTGCCGATGTTGGCGGTGGTGAAGGTGCTGCTGACGGAGAACTTGGTCGGGCAGGAATCGTTGAGGAAGCGTGCGAACAGCTCAGTGGTGCCGCTGCTGCCGGAACGATAGATGATCTTGATCGGCGTGGCGTCAGTAGTACCGAGCAATTGACCCCAGGTGGTCTTGGTGCCGGAGAACGCATCGCACAACTGCGCAGCGGTCAGCTGCAGGTTGGTGGTGCCCGATTTTTTATACGGGATGGTGACTGACGTACCGACCGATGGGATCTGGATCAGTTTGCCGTAGGTTGCACCAAAGGCTGTGTTGTAGTTGGTGAGTTCGGTAGAACTGAGCACCGAATCGCTACCGGCGAAATCCACCGGAGTACCGGCAGGTTGACCGATCGAAGCTGGAGCGTTGGTCAGGAACGCAGTCTTGCCAGCACCGCTACCGACACCGGTGTAGCTGAAGTCAGTTGGCAGCAAGCGTGGCAGTGGCGAAGCACCGTTGTAGAGTCTTTCCGGCAGCGTTGCACCGCCACCCACAACAGCAGCCATGGACTGGGCCGAGGCCAGTGCGGCAACAGCCAACGAGG
This sequence comes from Pseudomonas sp. PGPR40, assembly GCF_022014505.1. NCBI lineage: Bacteria > Pseudomonadati > Pseudomonadota > Gammaproteobacteria > Pseudomonadales > Pseudomonadaceae > Pseudomonas > Pseudomonas sp. PGPR40. The sequence goes on from NZ_JAKLSP010000028.1 coordinate 25,699, forward strand.
CTGCGATCATAGTGCGCTTAAACATGAAGAAGCTCCTTTCGTCGTGTTCGTACGTTGAGTGATTTTCTCGTGCATGACGCCATGGCGCTCGCTCCAGTGCCTTGATCCGGACGGCTTGTTGGCTGAGGCCATGGGGTAGAAATTCGCAGTTTCCGGTGACAGAGAAAGGAAAAAACCTCGGGAGGTGCAGGCCGTTTTTGCGGCGAATTCTCGGGTGTTTGGAGGTGTTGGCGGGGGCGTCTGGCTCGGGGGTTTGGCAGGATGGGTCCAGGGTGGGCTGGATGGCTTGATTTGTGGTTGTACATGACAGAACGACGAACCCGAGGATGGCGGGATTGGGGCTCGGGTGAGGCTTGGATCAGTGGAAAATAATTCCAGTAATTGTTGTCAGGGAGTCAGTCTTCGCGAGCAAGCCCGCTCCCACATTTGATCTTCGGTGTGACTGGGAGCGGCGATCTGACGATGCTTTCACTGCACCAACTGATTGATCTCAATGATCGGCAACAGCACCGCCATGACGATCACCAGCACCACCCCGCCCATGACCACGATCATCAATGGCTCCAGCAACGCGGTCATGCCCATGGCCCGGCGTTCGATGTCGCGGGACAGGGTTTGCGCGGCGCGCTCGAGCATCGGCGGCAAAGAGCCGGTTTTTTCGCCGCTGGCGATCAGGTGGATCAGCACCGGCGGGAAGACCTTCTCGACCCGCAACGCCGCGGCCAGGTTAACGCCCTCGCGAACCTTGGCCGTGGCGTCGCTGACGCTCAGGCTCAAGCGGTCGTTGGACAAGGTCTGACGCGCCGCTTCCAGCGCACGCAACAACGGCACTCCGGCGCCACCGAGAATCGCCAGGGTCGAGGCAAAACGTGCGGTGTTGAGCCCCAGTACGAATCGCCCGAACAAAGGCAAACGCAGGATTCGACTGTGCCAGCTCAAGCGCGCCGCCGGGTTGCGCAAGTACAGGCGCCAGCCCCAGAAACTGCCCGCCATCACACTGAAACACAACCAGCCCCAACCGCGAATGAAGTCACTGGCGTTGAGCATTGCCAAGGTCAGCCCCGGCAGGTCCTGCCGCGCTTGGGAAAACGCGCTGACCACCTGCGGCACCACGTAACTGAGCAGGAAAATCACGATGGCGATCGACACCAGCCCCACCACACCCGGATAGATAAACGCGGTGAGAATCTTGCCCCGCAGGTTGTTGCGCTCTTCGATGTAATCGGCCAGCCGCTCCATGACCTGGGCCAGATCACCGGACTCTTCGCCTGCCGCAATCAGCGCCCGATAGATCTCCGGGAAATCCCTTGGCCGCGCCGCCAACGCTTCGGCCAGGCGCATGCCGCCACGAACATCGGCTCGCACCGCGCTCAAGGTCTGGGCGATGTGCTTGCGTTCGGCTTGTTCCACCGTCGCGCTCAACGCGGCCTCCAATGGCAGGCTTGCACCCAGCAGGCTCGCCAGTTGCCGAGTGGCCCAGGCCAGGTCGTTGTCCGAGAGCTTGGCGCTGAACAATCCGCTGCCACCGCCCGCCGTCGTGTTGCTCTCGACCTGCACCAACAACGCCGTCAGGCCACGGCTGCGCAATACGCCGAACGCCGCGCTCTGGCTGTCGGCTTCCAGATGGCCGGCCTCGATCTTGCCGTTGGCGTCGGCAGCTTCAAAACGGTAGCGGTTCATCAGGCGTCCCGTGTCACACGAAGTATTTCTTCCGGTGCGGTGGCACCGCTGCGAACCCAGCGCTCGCCGTCTTCTCGCATGCTGAACATCCCTGCCTCGCGGGCGGCGGCTCTCAAGGCCTGCTCGCCAGCGCCCTGATGGATCAGCGTGCGAATGTCATCGTCGATGCAAAACAATTCGTGAATGCCGGTACGACCGCTGTAGCCGGTATGGTTGCACGCGGCACAACCGAGCGGGCGCCAGGTGCCGGGGGCGGCCGGGTCTTCCTGCTTACAGCGCTGACACAGCCGTCGCACCAGGCGTTGCGCAAGCACTCCGAGCATCGATGACGCCAGCAGAAACGGTTCGACACCCATGTCGATCAACCGGTTGACCGCCGACACCGCGTCGTTGGTGTGCAGGGTCGCCAACACCAAATGTCCGGTGAGTGAGGCCTGCACAGCGATTTGTGCGGTTTCGAGGTCGCGGATTTCGCCGATCATGATGATGTCCGGGTCTTGCCGCAAAATCGCCCGCAGCGCCAGGGCGAAGGTCATGTCGATTTTGGCGTTGACCTGAATCTGGCTGATGCCCGGCAGGTCGTATTCCACCGGATCTTCAACGGTGAGGATGTTGCTGGTGCTGGCGTCCAGCCGTGCCAGCGCGGCGTAGAGGCTGGTGGTTTTGCCGCTGCCGGTGGGGCCGGTGACCAGCACGATGCCGTGGGGTTGGCGGATCAAGTTGTCGAGTTTGGCCAGCACCTGCGGGTCCATGCCCAGGGTTTCCAGTTGCAGGCGCCCGGCCTGTTTGTCCAGCAAGCGCATCACCACCCGTTCGCCATGGCCGGTGGGCACGGTGGAGACGCGAATATCGATCGGTCGCCCGGCCACGCGCAAGGCAATACGGCCATCCTGGGGCAGGCGTTTTTCAGCGATGTCGAGTTGCGCCATGATCTTGATCCGCGACACCAAAGCGCCGTGCAGTGCCTTGCGCGGCGACACCACATCCCGCAGCGTGCCGTCGACCCGATAGCGCACCACCGAATGGCTTTCGTAGGGTTCGATGTGAATGTCGCTGGCCTCGTCCCGCGCCGCTTGCGTGAGCAAGGCGTTGATCATGCGGATCACCGGCGCGCCGTCCTGGGTGTCCAGCAGATCGGTGATTTCCGGGATGTCCTGCATCAGGCGATCGAGGTCCACCTCGTTTTCCGCCGCACCGACCACCGCCGCCGCGCTGCCAGTGTCGGCGTAAGCGCTGGCGAGCAAGCCGTCGAGCTCTTCGTCGCGCACCCGCTCCAGCCGCGCGGGGCCGAACTGGCGCCGCACTTCACTGATCGACCAGCCCGGCGTCGACGGGCACACCGTCAACACCGCGCCCTCCTCGCCGGTGCGCAGCAGGATCCGTTGGGCCTTGGCCCAGGCGTAGGGTAAAGCACTCATGGCACCCCCCTGATCTGCAACACACCGAAGATCCCCTGTGGGAGCGGGCTTGCTCGCGAAGGCGTTAGCACATTCGGCATTATGGTGACTGACATACCGCTTTCGCGAGCAAGCCCGCTCCCACAGGGGGATGGTGTGCTGGTCACTGGCGCGTACTCCCTTCAATCGGCACTGCGCGAATGGTCGCTCGTGGCTGCGCATTCGATACCGGCACACCCTGAGCCGCCGTCGGCAATTGCGGTGCCTGCATGTCCGGCATCGCCCAGCTGTGTTCCGGTTGCATTCCGCCCTGGGCGCGGCGCATGAAGTCGTAGCGGTTGAGGGTAATCGCGCGCCCGGCACCGCTGTCGCGAATGATGTACGGGCGCAGGAACACCATCAGGTTGGTTTTGGTGATCGCCCGGCGCTCATTGCGAAACAGCGCGCCGATCCCGGGAATGGTTGACAGCCACGGCACCGCGTCGTTGCTTTGGCTGTAGCCATCCTGCAACAAACCACCGAGCACCATGATCTGCCCGTCATCAAGCAGGATGCTGGTGTCGATCGCACGTTTGTTGGTAACGATCCCGGCGGCGGTCGCGCTGTTGGACGCACGCTCGTCGACACTGCTGACTTCCTGGTAGATGTCGAGCTTGACCGTGCCGCCTTCGGAAATCTGTGGCCGTACATTGAGCTTCAAACCGACCTCTTCACGGGTCACAGTCTGGAACGGGTTGTTGCTGGTGCCGCCACCGCCGGTGACGTAGCTGCCGCTGACAAAAGGAATGGTCTGGCCAACAAAAATACTCGCCGCTTCGTTGTCGAGGGTCAGCAGGTTAGGTGTCGACAGCACGTTGGTGCCGCCCTTGCTCTTCAAGGCACGGGCGAGGACTTTCAGGTCGAGGATCTTGCCGATGCCGGGGATGTCCACCGTTCCATTGACGTAGCCGAGGTTGAGGCCCTGAGGTAATACGTCGATGCTGGTATTGGCGTTGGTATTGATTCCCGAGCCGCCGAGGTTGGCGCCGCCGATCACGCCGTTGCCGCCCAGATTGCCGGTCTGCCATTGCACGCCGAATTCAGTCGCATCGTCCTCGCCGACTTCGACGATCAGGCTTTCGATCACCACTTGCGCGCGGCGCTGATCGAGCATGTCGATCACTTCACGCAGGTTGCGGTACACCGGCTCCGGCGCGGAAATCAGCAAGGTGTTGGTGGTGCCGTCGGCCTGAATGGTCACTCCGCCCGCACTGAAGGCGACGTTCTGTTCACTCTGCTGACCGCTGCTTGTCTGGCCGCTTGAGCCGCTGGTGCCCTGCCCGTAGCCGTTGCCGCCCGTGCTGCTGCCCGACGTAGAGGTTTGCGTGCCGCTGCTGCTCTGGCTGCCGCTCTGCCCGTTCTGGCCACCGCCGGTGTTGCTGCCCATCGCGCTGAGTACCGAACGCGCGCCGTCGCTGCTGCCACTGTCGCTTTCCCCGGTCAGCAAACCGCGCAGGGCCTGGGCCAGTTTGCCGGCCTGGGCGTTGCGCAAGTACACCACGTGCAGGTTGCTCGGGTTGCTCTGGGCGTTGTCGAGTTTGTAGATCAGGTTGCGTGCCAGCTCGGTGCGCTCCGGGCTGCCGGCACGGATGATGATCGAGTTGGAACGCGGGTCGCCGATCACCGAAATCTTCTGCGTCGGGTCGTTGCCCGGCGCCTCCAGCAAGTCCGAGACCATGCCGGCAATGTCCACGGCGATACCGTTCTGCACCTGCACCACGTCGGTGTCGATGGCGCTGGGGCTGTCGATGCCCTGAATGATCTGCGCCACCCGCGACAGGTTCTCGGCGTAATCGGTGACGACGATGGTGTTGTTGCCGGGGTAGGCGTTGATCGGGTTGTTCGGCGACACGATCGGGCGCAGCACCGGGATCAGGTTCACCGCGTTTTCGTATTGCAGGCGAAAAGTGCGGGTCAGCATGCCGTTGCCGGCCGGTTTGTCGGCACTGTAAATCGGCCCGCCGAGCAACTTGGCGTCGGCCTCCGGCACCACTTGGGAAACCCCGCCGACATCGACCACGCTGAAACCCTGCATGCGCAGCGTCGCCAGCAGCATGTCGTAGGCTTGATGCGCCGGCACCTGCCCTTCAGAGACCAGCGTCAGGTTGCCTTTGACCCGTGGATCGACCAGAAACTGGCGACCGGTGGACCGCGACAATGCCCGCACCACCGCCGGGATATCGACGTCGACAAAGTTCAGCGTCACCGGTTGGTTGCCCAACGGATTGCTCGCTGGCGCGCTACCAGCGGGCACTGTATTGCTTCGACCAGGGCTGCTGATTTTATGTTGCGCTCCCGGCGACTGCTTCAACTGCGCCTGGTTTTTTTGACGATCCGCCAACGCATCGCCGGTACGGTTGGTATCGGCCAACGGGCGTCCCAACTCGCTGTCCACCAGCAACGGCGGCTGTTGCGTCATGGTGGTGTTGCTGCACGCGCTCAGGGCTAGCAATAAAAACGGCGCGGCCATGCGGCACTGACGCGCATACAGAGAACCTGACCACTTCATGAAGCTTCCTTAGCGCCGAGCGCCTGATCCATGCGAATGGTTCCGGACAGAGTGCCTGCCGTGTCATTGGGTTGAGGTTCGCCGGCGCGCTGCAAGCGAACCTCGACCACCTCAAGGGAAAATTGCCGGGGATTGACCAGCAGCCAGCCGACCACGGCGTCTGCCGGGGCCTCGTCGAACGTCAAGCGCCAGGCTTGGGGGGTTGCGGTGTCCGGCGACTGTAATTGGTAATGCCCGGCCAGGCCGCTGGCTTCGAGACTCTGGCGCAGGGATTGTTCGAGGCTCTGCGCGGTAGGCGGCCGCGCCACCTCACGCAGCAAGACTTCCAATGCTTCCGCTTGGGAGCGCAGCTTCGGCGTTTCGGCCTGCCAGTAATCGATCTTTTTCAGCGGCGGTTGAATCAGCAACAGCCAGGTCAACAAGCCAGCCAGCACCAACGCCGTGCCCGCGACCATGCGTTTCTCGCGCAGGGCCAGGCCTTGCCAGATCACTTGGGCACGGGCTTTAAAGTGCTGCCAGCGTGCACGGTAAATCCCCAGGGAATAGTTACTCATCGTCGGCTCCGCTGGCGTTGTCAGCATCGCTGGACGCGGCCTCGGCGGCCGGGCGCAAGGCCCAGCCATCTTCGGTGGCGTTGATTGCAACGCCGGCCTGGGTCAGCGCGGTTTGCCATTGCTTGTCACTGCCGGTTTTGCGCGCATCGCTCAGCAAACTCAGCTGCAACTCGCCCTGTTCAAACACCAGCTGTTGCACGCTGCCGGCGATGAAGGGCATGCCGCTGCCGGCCTGCAGCACCAGGCTGGCGAAACGCTGGGTCGGGTCGGTCGCGGCGCCGCTCTGGCGGGCGGCCAATTGCTGACGGGTCTGTTGCAGCGGATTGAGGATCACCGGCAACTCAGGGAAGGCCTGCTTCACCCGCTGGTTCATGTGCGTCTTGAGTCGCTGGCCCTGCGTCGCTTCACGGGCAGCGTACAGATTCAGCCCCAAGGTCCAGACCGCCACGGCTATCGTGCAAAAGGCCGCCGCCCGCCCCCAGCCTGGTTGGCCGGCACTGCGTTGTTGAATTCCGCCGTGCAAGCCCCATCCGGGCAAGGCACCGGTCCAGCGTCGTTCGGCGGGTAAGTGTGTGATCGTCGCCTCCGGCAGCGCTTCGCCGATCCATTGCACGCTGGCGCCGTTCTCCAGCAACAGATCACTCAACGCCTCCTCCACCGCCGGGTGTACGACCGCGTGCTGAAGGCTGTGACGCACCAACAGATGCCCGTCCCGAACGCAGGCTACCGGGCCATCCGCGACAGGCAAGCAATACGCACCCGAGTACAAACCGCGTAGGGTCAATCGCGCCATCCGCAATAACTGACCGAACTGGCTCAGCCATTCCCGGGACAACCATGCGATGTGCACGCGCCCCTGCTCGTCTCGTGGGCTATGGGCGATGTGCATCTGCTCGCTGGCCCCGAGGATCAGCGCCTGCGCCGCGCACTGCACCGCTGCTGTGGTTTTGCTGGCCGGCAAAATCGGCAAATCGATGCTCGCCAACAAGCTGTCCTGAGGGTGCAAAAAAAATGCAATCGCCGGGGTTTTCCCGCTCTGACCCAATTGCAGCAAGGTACTCTGGCCCTCGCGAGTCACCTGCCCTTGATGGTCCAGCCAGGCGAATTCCAGCGAGCTGTCGAGGGTCAGATCAGCCAATGGCGGCAAGGCGATGCGCAACTGATTCATACGCCCACCCGTGACCAGATCACCTCGGGCAAACGGTCTTCACTGCGGTGCAGCAAGGCATCGAGGCTGACCCGACGCTGATCGCTGCGAGCCTTGCCACGCAAGCGGAACCAGTCGCTGGTGATCCCGATTTTGATGGTCGCCAGCTCAAGGTTTGGCATGCGCAGGCGGTTGACGAAATCCCCGCGATTGATGAACCACTGGCCACCATCACGCTCGGCGAGCAGCGCCTGGGCGCGCTCGATTGACAGCCCCGGCACGTAGGCGGCCAGCACCGGTGCGCTGGCGGTGTTGCCGTTGAGCCAGGTATTGGCCGGAAGAATGGTCAGATAAGGCGTGATCTTCGCCAGCAGCGCGTCATTCACGCCCTCGACACTGCGCAAATCGTCGAGGCTGCGCAGCATCGGGCGCGAGGGCAATTGAGGCTTGCGCACGGCATTCGGCGAGGTATCGCGGCCGCTGTCAAAGCCGCTCTTCGGCGGTGCTTTGTCCGCCAACTCAGGGTTCAACAGACGTGGATAGGAGGCGATCACCCGCTGGCTGATGCGTTGGCTCAGGGTCCCATTGACCCCGATCAACTGGCACAGGCGCTGGAAGTTCACCAGTTGTTCCTCGTCGATTCGTTCATTGGCGACCAGGTTGCGCAGGTTGAACTTGCCCTGCTCGTCTTCCAGCCGGCCTTCGAACGGCAAGTCACGGCCGTCATTACGCGCCATCACCAAGGGCTGCGCCCACGGCTGATCGAGACGGGTCAACGGGTCACGCCGGCGCGCATCCCACAGCAGATGTCGGCTGATCTCGATGCCGCCGTGCAGCACCCAGGCGCCCTGCACTCGCAACTGCTCAGCCTCAAGGCTTCGGGTAAACACCGTTTGCCGGGTGAGCATGCCGCCGGCAATCACCGCCACCACCGCGGCGATCAGCAAGGCACTGATAATCGCCATGCCGCGTTGCTTCGCCACTGCCAGCGAATAGGCTTTCATGACCGCGCTTATAACTGCCAGGAGCCGATATCGGCATTCACGCCCTCGCCGTCAGGCTGGCCGTCGGCACCGAGAGAGACGATATCGACTTCGCCATTCGCGCCCGGATTCAGATAGTTGTAGGGACGGCCCCACGGGTCATTCGGCAGGCGTTCCAGATACGAACGCCAGTTACTGTTTTTGGCATCCGCCGGGCGTTCGACCAGCACTTTCAAGCCCTGGGTCATGTTCGGATAGGTGCCGTGGTCCAGGCGATACAGCTTCAAGGCTTGCATCAAGCCGCCAATGTCCTGTTTGGCGGCCGTGGCCCGCGCCTGGTCCGGACGGTCCAGTACCTTGGGCACCACCATCGCCGCCAGAATCCCGAGAATCACCACCACCACCATGATCTCGATCAGGGTAAAACCTTGCTGCCCCCGAGGCAGGCGGGGCTGCTGATTCGGCAACTTGAAGCGCGCGATATCCATCTCGACATTCCCTGGCTTGATTCGATTCGACGCGCAGTGTTGCAAGAAGATATGTCAGTGATGTTGAAAATCCTCGGGAGCTTTGGTCGTCAAGCCGTCAAGCCCGGACGCTACCGTCAAGCGCTGTCCCGACTGCCCGAGCGCCTGATGCGACGCCCTCCCCGAGAAGCCGGTTTTACCTTGATTGAAGTGCTGGTGGCGCTGGCAATCATTGCCGTCGCGATGTCCGCCGCAGTGCGGGTGGCCGGGTTGATGACCCAGAGCAATGGCTTGTTGCGCGACAAATCCATCGCACTCCTGGCGGCCCAAAGTCATCTGGCCGAGCTGCGCCTCGAGGGCCGTTTGCCGCTGGGGGCGAAAGCGATCGAATGCGATCAGGGGCGGTTGCTGTTGCGCTGCGAGCAGGCGATTGGCAATGCGCAGAATGGCCGCTTGGTGCGGATCGATTTGCAAGTGTTCGACCGTAGTCGCGAGGCGCCGCCGCTGGCTAGACTCGATACCTTGCTCAGTCGGCCGATGATGCAAAAGTGAGGGCGCCAAGGTTGATGCCAGTCAGTGACGGTGCGGAACCTGTGGGAGCGGGCTTGCTCGCGAAGACGGCGGCACAGTCAACATTGATGTCGCCGGACACACCGCTTTCGCGAGCAAGCCCGCTCCCACATGGATTGCGCTAGGCATCAGGGCTAGGGTTGAGTCAATACGGGCAACGAAGGTGAATCTGGCAGTTTGTCGAGCACCAGCCGGGTTTTTTCCGTACCCCGTTCGATCACCACGGCGTCGCCGTCGATGGCCACGACTTTCACCCCTTGGCTCACGCGCTCACCCACCAGAAAGCTGCGTGGCGGACCATCGTTGAGGCTGAGGATGGCCACGGCGCCACGGCTGCCCGCCAGCACACCGCCGACCTTGATATCGACCGGCGCCGGTTGGTTGGAAAACCATTGCAGGGCCGGGTTACTGGAGCGCTCGGCCATCAATTGCGGCGCCGCCTCCGGGGTTCGGGATTCAGCGGAAGTGAGTAGCAGCGATGACCAAGTTATGACACCGGCCAGGGTCGCCAGCAAGGCAACAGCCTGCACGCACTGTGCCGGGGAAAACCGATCGGTGAACGACATGGGCTGAATCTCCTTTTAGTCCCTGCCCTGAGCCTACCGCTTAATTCTCACGTTTTTATTTCACACACCCATCATCTTTGCCGTGCAGGATAAAAACCGACGCAAAGGAGCGTGCAGTCGATGAATGGCTTCAAACAACAGGGCTTTACCTTGATCGAGTTAATGGTGGTGTTGGTGATCATCGGCATCGCCAGCGCGGCGATCAGCCTGAGCATCAAACCGGACCCGCTGCATCTGCTGCGCAAGGACGCCGAACGGGTCGCGCAACTGCTCCAGGTGGCCCAGGCTGAAGCCCGGGCCGATGGGCGGCCGATCACCTGGCTGGCCGACGCCAAGGGCTTTCGCTTCAGTCGCCGCAATGATCAGGACAAAGGCTTCGATCACTTCAACAACGACCCACAACTGCGCCCCCGCCCTTGGCAAACGCCGGGGATGGAGGTGCGCGTGGAGCCCAGGCAAAAAGTCGTGCTGAACGCAGAGTGGATCAACCCGCCCTTGCAGTTGAAGCTGTCGGACGGGCTCAACAGCATCAGCGTGCAACGCAACGCCGCCGGCCAGGTGAGCGTCCAATGAAAGCCCAACAAGGTTTTACCCTGATCGAAGTGATGGTCGCGATCATGCTGATGGCCGTGGTCAGCCTGATCGCCTGGCGCGGTCTGGACAGCGTCACCCGTGCCGACGCTCATTTGCAGGCCAGCACCGGACAGACCGAAGCCCTGTTGCGGGCGCTGAACCAACTGGAGCGCGACGTCGCGATGCGCGCCAGCATCGAGCTGTCCGAGCCGGCCAGGCCCGGGGTAGACGACGAACCGCCCAGCGCCCCGCCTGCGCTGACCGTGCGCAGCGCCGATGGCAAAGGCTTTCGTCTGGACGTAATCCGCGTTGCGCCCAACCAGAATGGCGAGTTGCAGCGTGTGCGCTGGTGGCTCAAGGGCGACACGCTCTATCGGGCTCAGGCGCCGTCGCGCAGTCAGTATCCACTGCCGGCCCCCACCGGTGGAGTGGCCGTGCTCAATGACGTCAGCGAAGCCGCGTTGCGGGTGTGGGAGGTGGACAAGGGCTGGAGGAAGCTGAGCGGTAACCGGCGAGAGAGTCCACTGGGAATCGAGATTAGCCTGACGCGGCAAACGCCTCAGGGGGTTGAAAAATATCGGCAGGTGTTGGGGCCATTGGAGTGAGTCAGAGGGACCACGTTATCGTTCTTCGCGAGCAAGCCCGCTCCCACATTTGATCTCAGGTGTACACAAAATCCATGTGGGAGCGGGCTTGCCCGCGAAGGCGCCAGTCGCAACACCCAAAAACCTCAGGCCAACCCCTAGCTGAGCACCACCACCCCACCCGGCAACTCCGTGCATTTGGCCCCATACGCATCGCGGATCAACAACGCCACGCCCGCCAGTTGATTCAGGCTGAAACGTGCCTGAACCTTGCGCTTGCCCAACTCGCTGTTGAGCAACAGCAACATGCCGGGACGGTAGCGGTTGATTTCGTCGATCACCGTCGACAGCGTGGCGTCGTTGAACACCAGTACCTGCTGGCGCCAGGCAATCACCGCCGAGGTGTCGACCGCTTGCGGCGTGCCAACTCGCTGGGCGTCATAGGTCAGTTGCTGGCCTGATTCCAGGCGAAAGCTGCGACCCTGCACATCGATCTGCAACGCGCCATCCAGACAAGTGACACACACGCTCTGATCGGTATTGCGCAGGTTGAACCGGGCCTGGCTTGCACTCAACCACCCTGCCCCGGCCTGAACCTTGAGCGGCGCCTGCGCACGGGTCAGGACTTCGACTTCGCCGCTGACCAGTTCGAAATTGGCACTGTCACGGCGGTTGATCCGCGTCTGGGTATTGAGCTCCAGGCTCACGCCGTCCGCCAGATCGACCCGCCGCTGCTCGCCGACTTCCGTGACGTAGTCAGCGCCCAGCCCGGAAAAACCACCCGGCACGGTGCCTCGAATCAGCAAAAACGCCGCGGACGCCGCAATGGCTCCGCCAAGAAACGCCCGACGCCCCAGATGCCGCGGCGCTTGCAAACCTTCGGCGGCGGGTTGCAACTGCTGCCACAACAGCTTGCTTTGCTCGAATGCACGGGCGTGTTCGGGGCTTTGTGCGCACCACTGGCGCAAGGCACGAGCATCGGCGACGGTCGCCCGGCCCGAGGTCAAAAGGATCAACCAGTCCTGGGCTTCGCTTTGCAGCCGGTCCTGGGGTGTCGCCTCAGGGAATGACATACGGAAGATGTTCAAGCGCGGGGATACTCACGGATTAATCTGGACTCTTCTATCAAGACGGTTTTCCCGCGCCGGGACCGAACCGCTGAATGACTTTTCTTTCCAGGCGCGCGGCGCAATGGCCCAGGGCAGCTTTGATTTCCTTCTCGACCATCCGTGTCGAAATGCCAAAACGCCGGGAGATTTCCAGGTGCGGCGCCTCTTCCAGACGCGCGGCGATAAATATCTTGCGCCGACGCGCTGGCAGTTCGTACAGCGCTTTGAGCAGCGACTGAATTTCCTTCTGACCACCCACCACCCGTGCCGGGTCGAGCGCTTCATCGGACACCTGCAACAGCTCCTCCACCTCACTGCCGGTCAGCAACCGTGCATCCGACTGGCGCCGGTCGGCCGCGATGTTCAAAGCCATGCGATAGAGATAGGCATTGGGTTGCGCGATGTTCGGCGGGGCTTCCATGCGGTCGACCCGCAGATAGGTTTCGTGCAGGACGTCGTTGGCCAGATCCTCCGAACCGAGGCGCCTGCGCAAGCGCACCTTGAAATCGTCATAGGACGTCAGGAACAGCCTGACCATCGAACTTTGCCCGGTGTCTTTCATCCCCCGGAAACTCCTTCCCATTGTATGCATTCCATGCGCTTTCCTGACGATTCCGGTAACAAAAGCAGCGTGACCGGCTGACCAAGAGAGCTGGGCGCCGGGCGTTCTATTCTGAGGTTGCGTAAACTTTCCACCAGCGCCGAGTCGCGCTGAACATCACCTGTGGAACTGACCAGCCGGCTGTACTGCACCACACCGTCACGGCCGATCCACAGTTGCAACAACGCGCGAAAACTGCCCGGCCGGGTCAACGGCGAGCGGCACAAGCGACGTTCGAGCGCCGTTTGAATCGCCGTCGCATAACTGCCGCCCGCAAGCGGCGCATTGTTTGCGACTGTGCCTGACACCGAGGGCACCTCGGCGACCTGCGCCACCTGCAAGGTGAACGCATCCGCTCGGACATACCGCGCCATCAGCCCGCTTCCACTGAGCATCAGCCTCAACGCATCGGTAGCATTCAGGCGTCCTTTCACGGCGACCGAACGACGACCGCGGGTCAACTGGCGATCCACCAGAACAGCCATGCCGGTTGAGCGACTGAACCGTTCAAGCGCGCTGGCCAGTGCCTGGGCCGGGATGTCCAGTTCCAGCGGAGTGCGCGGATCGACCGGACCGGCGGACACTGCCGATGACATCAACCAAAACAGCAACGCCAGGCAAGCCTGGCGAACGTGAGTCATTAAAACCTGGCGCCCGTCCCTGGCTCTGCCTCGCTGCACGGCTGACGTACCCCTGAAAACCGTCATCCTGAGGGCTGTATATGAATCTGATGTGACGGCCGGTGCAAAAAAACCATCACGAGCCATTAAGGCGCTTTGCTCTAGACTCACGCTTCAGTGCGGACCCTTTGTGGCCGGCCAGGAGGCCTTCAATGAAACATCTGTCGAACCTTGCAGCGGGTGTGCTGCTGATGAGCGGGCTGTCGCTGGCTCATGCCGAACAACCGCTGGGTTGCGTCGAAGTGACGGTCGCTGGCTACAAGACGCCGGACTACAACTGCCTCAGCCAGCAGATGGGCAACAACCCCGAGGGGGCTGTCGCTGCGCAGAAAAATCAGCAGGCGATGAACGTGCCGATCAACAAACGGCCACCCCATCAGTTGGGCCTGGCCACACCGGCGGCCACCAGCACACGCATGGGCAATACCTTTGGCACGTCGGTGAAACCGCAGCGGCCGGCACCGGCGACCGGGACTTCGCCGCTGCTTAATGGCAGGTGATCAGTCACTGGGCGTTTGCCGAAAGCTCACCGCCAGACGATTCCAGCTGTTGATGGTGCTGACGGCCATCGTCAGGTCAACCAACTCGCCTTCGCTGAACTGCTCCCGGGCCAGTGCGTAAACGTCATCTGGGACGTGGCTTTCCGAGAGCAGGGTCACCGCTTCGGTCCAGGCCAGGGCCGCCCGCTCCCGAGGGTTAAAGAAGCTGCTGTCACGCCAGACCACGATCGCATACAGCCGGCGATCGGTTTCGCCGAAACGACGCGCGTCCACCGAGTGCATGTCGGTGCAAAAGGCGCAGCCATTGAGCTGCGAGGCGCGGATTTTGATCAGGTTCAGCAAGGCTGGTTCGATGCTCAAATTGCTGGTCAAGGCCTCCATCGCGATCATGGCTTTCATCGCTTTGGGGGATGCGCTGTAGTAATCCAGACGGGGATTCATGGAAGGCCTCGTGGAGCTGATCAGAGACTCCACAGTAGGCGTCGATGCGCGAGTGTTACAGACCCAATTCAGCGAAAAAGCCATGGACCGCCCGGCAGCAGGCCAATCGCAGGTTTTTCGCCCACGCAACTTCTGCGCAGCCGTTCATGCGGGTAATCTGGCGCGACACACAGTCGCCTCAACCGCCCCAGGAGCCCCGCCGGTATGGAACTTCATGTTGTCATCAACGGCCGCAAGGACCTGGCAGGCCAGTTGTACCGGCAACTGCGCGACGCCATTGAGTCCGGTCGCCTGGCAGCCGGGACGCAGCTGCCGCCCAGCCGCTTGCTGGCTGAACAACTGGGGATTTCGCGCAAGACCATTTCCGACACTTATTCGCAACTGACCTACGAGAACTTTCTCACCGGGGTAATCGGCAAAGGCACTTACGTCAATGCCCGGGCGGCAAAAACCGTCCGCAAGCAAAGCCATTCAGAGCTGGCGAGCTTTGAGGTCATCGAACGCTGGCGCAATTTGCCGACATTCTTGCGCCACCCGACGCTGGAAGGCTCGCTGCGTTACGAGTTCATCGGTGGCGCCACCAGCAAGGGCCAGTTTCCACAGGACGACTGGCGTCGCTGCACCTCCCACGCCTTGCGTCAGATTGCCGGTTCCAAGGGTTTCTATAGCCTGCCCGAAGGCCTGCCGGCGCTGCGCAATGCCATCGCACGGCACATCGCGTTTTCGCGCGGGGTCAATTGTCAGGACGAAGATGTGGTGGTGTGCAACGGCGCGCAACAGGCGCTGGACCTGATTTCCCGAGTGCTGACCCAACCGGGCAACCTTGTTGCCATGGAAGACCCCGGCTACCCGCCGGCGCGTCTGTTGTTCGGAAGCCATGGCGCGACGGTGGTCGGTGTGCCGGTGGATGCGCAAGGCATTCAGGTCGAGCACATTCCCGACGGTACCCGGCTGATTTACGTCACCCCGTCCCACCAGTTCCCGCTGGGCATGCCCATGAGCCAGTCCCGCCGGGAAGCCCTGCTCGCAAGGGCCTATGAGCTGGGGGCGATCATCATCGAGGACGATTACGACAGCGAATTCCGCTACGAAGGCCGGCCCACCGACTCGCTGCAAAGCCTGGATGAGCGCGGCATCGTTGCCTACGTCGGCACGTTCTCGAAGACCCTGTTGCCGGAACTGCGGCTGGGGTACGCGATTTTGCCGCCAGCGATTCTCGAAGCGGTGATCCGCGCCAAGCAGCTCACCGACTTGCACACTTCCACCCTGCCTCAATGGGCGCTGGCCAAGTTCATCGCCGAGGGCTGTCTGCTAAAGCACATCCGACGCTGCCATACGATTTACGCCGGGCGCCGTGAAAAGATTCTGGCGCGCATGGCGGGTGACCTTTCGCCGTGGTTCGAGGCGGTGCCGACCACGGCCGGATTCCACATGGCGGTGCTGTGCAAGGTGCCGGTCGATATTCCATTGGTGATCGAACTGGCAAGAAAAGTTGAAGTGGGGCTCTATGCCCTGGACGGCTTTTTTTACCAGCAAGCGCCGCGGGCCGGGCTTTTCCTGGGGTTTGGGGCGATTGAAACCCTGGACATCGACATCGCCCTGGACCGGGTAAGGGATATTTTGCAGCAGCTCGGCTGAGGGATTGGTCTGCGGCTTTATCTGGCGATTGGCTATTGGCGGTCTGGGGGTGCAGGCCTATCCTGATTGGGCGTTATCCCTCAATGAGCAGGATTCGTCCGGCCTGATTCAGGAGTGTGAGCAATGTCCAACGAAGTGATCACCACCGTAAAGGTGCAGGCCGCCGCCGGCCGCTCGGACGAACTGGGTAAGCAACTGCAAAAGATTGTCGACACCCTGCGCGAACTTCCGGGCTGTGACGCCTATATGGTCGACCGCTGCCCCGAGGACGACACCCGCTGGACGGTCAGCGCCCGCTGGCAATCGGAAGCGGCCATGCAATCGCATTTCAACTGCCCCGAAGTGCAAGGCTTTATCGGCCTGATCGACAGCCGACTGGCCAATGCTGTCGACTTCAACAGCTTTCCAATCGTTTAAAAGCAAGATCAAAAGATCGCAGCCTTCCGCAGCTCCTACATGGAATCGCGTACACCCGTGAAACATCGGCGGACGCAAATTCTGTAGGAGCTGCCGAAGGCTGCGATCTTTTGATCTTAACGTTCTTGATTGGTCCCCTCACCTTCCCGAAAACTGGCCGTTTGATTGCCCGATAGCGCGGCTTACTGTGGTCCCTGACGACTCACCACCTCAGGTAATCAACCATGAATGCGCTTCGTTTTTTTGCCGCCCCTTTCGCCGCCCTGACGCTGAGCGTTTCAGCCCCGGCATTCGCCCACGACACCGCACCCCCTTCAGAAAAAGTCACCGTCCTGCAGGACCAGATGCTGAAAAACGCCCCCGGTAAAAAAGCCTTGATGATCGAAGTCGATTACCAGCCGGGCCAATCGTCCATCGCCCATAAACACGAGGGCACGGCCATGGCCTATGTGCTGACGGGCGAGGTCATTTCTCAAGTCAAAGGTGAAAAAGCGATCACCTACAAGGCCGGCGAGTTCTGGTACGAACCGGCCGGATCGGAACATCTGATCTCGAAAAACGCCAGCGCTACCCAACCCGCCAGATTGTTGGTGTTCATGGTGTTGGCTCCGGATGAGAAAGTGTTGATTCCTTTGGAAAATTGATCACCGAGGTGATGCTGACGGCCTCATCGCGGGCAAGCCCGCTCCCACAGTGTCCGTGTCGTGCTCAAATCCTGAGTCACCCACAATACCTGTGGGAGCGGGCTTGCCCGCGAAGGGGCCCGCCCAGCCGCCGCAAATCCCAGACAAAAAAAAGCCCCATCTCTCTCGAGACAGGGCTTTTTTCATTCAACGCCTATCAGGCAGCCGGTTCCAGCTCGGTGCTGACAGCGGCAGGCGCAGCGGCAGGCACTACCGCTTGCCCACTCAACGCCAGGTCCAGCAGTTCGCGGTTGGCCACCGCGTACATGGCGTAGTCGGTGCCGCTAGCAGCACGGATTTCCACCAGCATGGCGCGCCAGCGTTCGATCATGCCTTCGTGCTGTTCCATCCACAGCGCCAAGCGTGTTTCCACGTCCTGAGTGCCGTCGCCCTGTTGCAGGACGGAGATGGTGATCGCACGTTGTTGCCAGTCGACGTCATCGCGGAACGCTTCACGGGCCAGGGCTTGCCAGTTGTTTTCAACCGGCAGAGCGCTGATCTGTTGCAGGTACCAGGTGATGTCCAGCGCGCTACCCACGGCGAAGTAGGCCTTGGCCACGTCCGCTGCGTCCTGGCCGGTGACATCCGAGGCCTCGATGATCGGCAGCAAGGTGTACAGGTGCGTGGTGCCTGCAACCATGCGCGCCAGCAACTCCGGCACACCGGCTGCGACATAAGCCTGATAACGCGCCTGCCAGGTTTCGCGGATTTCGCCACTGAGCAGGTCGTCGAGCTTGATGCCCAACTCTTTCAGATGCGGACCGAAGTGCGCGACGTCACGAGCAGCGTTCTGCTCATTGCGACGGGCACGCAAGAACCAGCGTGTAGCGCGGCGACCCAGACGCATCAGCTCATCCATCAGCTCCAGTTGCACATCAGCGGAAACCTGGTAGTCCAGGGCTTCGATCTGACGGAACCAATGCGGGAGGTGGAAGATGTCACGCACGATCACGTAAGCACCGGCCACGTTCGCCGGACTCATGCCGGTGGACTCTTTGAGTCGTTGAACGAAGGTGATGCCCATGTGGTTCACCAGATCGTTGGCGATCTGGGTGCTGACGATTTCACGCTTCAGGCGGTGACGGCGCATGGCAGCGGAGAACTTGCTCACCAGCGTCGGCGGGAAAGCGGTTTCCATGTCGCGCGTCAGGTAATCGTCATCCGGTACCAGCGAGTTAAGCAGCGCTTCCTTGAGGTCGATCTTGCTGTAGGAGATCAGCACCGACAGCTCGGCACGGGTCAGGCCATGGCCCGCCGCGACGCGCTCGTTGATCGCCTCTTCAGCCGGCAGGAACTCGATGGCGCGATCCAGCTTGCCGCGGCCTTCCAGATCGTTCATCAGACGCTTGTATTCAGCAATCCGCGGCAAGGCACGGCGTGCCGCCAGGGACAGCGCCTGAGTCTGCTTGTAGTTGTTGCCAAGCACCAGATTGCCGACTTCGTCAGTCATGCTCGCCAGCAACTGGTTACGTTGCTTGTCGGTCATGTCACCGGCGTGTACCACTTCGTTCAGCAAGATCTTGATGTTCACTTCGTGGTCGGAGCAGTCCACACCACCGGCGTTGTCGATGAAGTCGGTGTTGGAACCGCCGCCATTCAGACCAAACTCGACACGACCCAGCTGAGTCATACCGAGGTTACCGCCCTCACCCACGACTTTGCAGCGCAGCTCGTTGCCGTTCACGCGCAGTGCATCGTTGGCCTTATCGCCGACATCGGCGTGGCTTTCGGTGCTGGCTTTCACGTACGTACCGATACCGCCGTTCCACAACAGATCCACCGGTGCCTTGAGCAAGGCATTGAGCAGTTCGGTTGGAGTCAGCTTGTCAGCCTGAATATCGAAGCGCTCTTTCATCTGCGGGGAAATCGCGATGCTTTTTGCGCTGCGCGAGAAGATCCCGCCGCCTTCGGACATGATGCTGGTGTCGTAGTCCGACCAGGCCGAACGTGGCAGATCGAACAGGCGCTGACGCTCGGCGAAGCTGTTGGCAGGCTCCGGATTCGGGTCGATGAAGATGTGCAGGTGGTTGAAGGCAGCGACCAGTTGCAGCTTGTCGGACATCAGCAAGCCGTTACCGAACACGTCACCGGCCATGTCGCCGACGCCCACCACAGTGATGCTGTCTTCCTGAACATTGATGCCGCGTTCGCGGAAGTGGCGTTGTACGCCGACCCACGCGCCCTTGGCTGTGATGCCCATTTTCTTGTGGTCGTAACCGGCCGAGCCGCCGGAAGCGAACGCATCACCCAGCCAGAAGCCGTAGTCGATGGCGATGCCGTTGGCGATGTCGGAGAAGGTCGCAGTGCCCTTGTCCGCCGCCACCACCAGGTACGGGTCATCGTCGTCATGACGCACGACGTTGGCCGGCGGTACCAGCGCGCCGTCTTTCAGGTTGTCGGTGATGTCCAACAGGCCCGAGATGAAGATGCGGTAGCAGGCGATGCCCTCGGCCGCGATCTCGTCACGGCTGCCGCCCAGTGGCAGGCGACGCGGCAGGAAGCCGCCCTTCGCACCCACCGGCACGATGACCGAGTTCTTCACTTGCTGGGCTTTTACCAGACCGAGGACTTCGGTACGGAAGTCTTCTTCACGGTCGGACCAGCGCAAACCACCGCGAGCAACGTTGCCAAAGCGCAGGTGCACGCCTTCGACGCGAGGCGAGTAAACGAAGATTTCGAACTTCGGTACCGGCTTCGGCAGCTCTGGAATCTGGTGCGGGTTGAACTTGAAGCTGAAGTAGGACTTGTTCTGACCGTGGGCGTCGGTCTGGTAGAAGTTGGTCCGCAGGGTCGCTTTGATCAGGTCCAGGTAACGACGCAGGATACGGTCTTCATTGAGCACCTGAACATCGTCCAGTGCCGCCAGAATCGCGTGTTCCAGGCGTTGTTGCTTGTCTTCCAGATCATCACTGGCGAGTTTGCGCGCCAGGTAGAAGCGGGTCTTGAACAACCGGGTCAACTCGCGAGCGATGTCGGTGTGGTTGTTCAGGGTGCTGGCGATGTAACCCAGGTCGAAGCCCAGGCGGATCTGCTTCATGTAACGCGCGTAAGCACGCAGCAGCGCCACATCGCGCCATGGCAAACCGGCGGTCAATACCAGACGGTTGAACGCATCGTTCTCGGCATCGCCACGCACGATGTGGACAAACGCGTCCTGCAAGGTGTCGTTGAGTTGCTGGATGTCGAGTTCCAGGCCTTCGGCAGCGGTGAACGCGAAGTCGTGAATCCAGAATTCGCGGCCGCTGTTGTGACGCAGGCGATACGGGAATTCACCCAACACGCGCAGGCCAAGGTTTTCCAGGATCGGCAACACGTCGGACAACGCCAGCGGCGTATCGGCGTGATACAGCTTGCAGTGCAGCATGCGCTGACCGGAAACCTGAGCCAATGGCTGATAGAAGCTCATGACCAGCGGATTTTTTTCGCTCAGGCTCAGCAGGTGTTGCATGTCGACCACAGCCGAATGGGCGGCGAAACGCTCGCGGTAACCGGCCGGGAAGCCTTTCGGGAAGTCGGCCAGCACGTTGGTGCCCTGGGCTTCGCCGAAGCTCTCGACCACCAGGCTTGCGTAGTCGTCCTGCCAGCTGCGGCAGGCCTGTACCACTTCTTTTTCCAGCAGAACCGGGTCGATGTCCAGACGGTTCTTCGGATCGACCCGCAGAATCAGTTGCACACGGGCCAGCACGGACTCGGAGAAGAAAGTCCAGAACTCGCAATCCGAGGCTTTCAGGCGATCCATCAGCACTTGCTGGATCTTCTGGCGCACTTCGGTGGAATAGATGTCACGCGGCACGTAGGCCAGGCAGTAGCAGAAACGGCCGTACGGGTCTTTGCGCAGGAACACGCGGATCTTGTTGCGTTCCTGGATCTGCACGATCGACATCACGGTGGTGAACAGTTCGTCCACCGGGGTCTGGAACAAGTCGTCGCGCGGCAGCACTTCAAGCACCTGGGCCAATTCCTTGCCCAAGTGAGCCTTGGCCTGGAAGCCCGAACGCTGTTCGATGATCTCGACCTTGCGACGGATGTAAGGAATGACCCGCACGCTTTCGCCGTACACCGAGGAGGTGTACAGGCCCATGAAGCGGCATTCCTTGATGACCTTGCCATCGGCATCGATCTGACGAATCGACACGTAATCCGGGTACGCCGGACGGTGGACACGGCTAGGGTGTGCAGCCTTGGCGAACGACAGCGGCGTCGGTTCGCGCAGGTAGTTGACGGCGTAGTCTTCGATGCGCAGATCATCGACGGTCAGGCCGGCACGCAGCAGTTTGGTCAGGCCGAGGAACGAGTTTTGGTCATAGTCGATGTGACCGCCGTTCTGATCCTCGCCCACCACGAATTCTTCGTAGCCCAGGAAGGTGAAGTGGTTGCCCACCAGCCATTCCAGGAAGCTCTTGATTTCGGACTTTTCGTCGGCGTTGATGATGAACTGACTGTTGTTGATGCCTTCAATCAGTTCCTGGACCTTGGCTTTCATCGGTTCGAAATCGGCGACCGCGACGCGGACTTCACCGAGAACCTGCTCCAGCTCTTTGGTCAGGACATTCAGTTCGGCCGTGTTGGCGCAACGGTCGATTTCCAGGTACATCAGCGATTCTTGCAGAATGCCTTCGCCCTGAGTGCCTTTCGGCAGGATTTCCAACAGCTCGCCCTTGCTGCCGCGACGCACGCTCAGCACAGTGGTTTGCAGGGTATGAATGCTGTAGCCGCGACGGTTCAGCTCGGTGCGCACCGAGTCCACCAGAAACGGCAGATCGTGGTGCAGCACTTCGACCGCGGTGTGGGTCGACTGCCAGCCGTGGCGTTCGTAATCGGGGTTATAGACGCGCACTTGCGGATGCGCGTGATCGAAGCGCTCAAGCAGGCGCCACGCAGAAAGGGTGCAGCCGGCGAGGTCGGACAACCGACGTTGGGTCAGCTCGTCGAGGGAAATGATGCCGAAGAATTGTTCAGCGAACAGCGCCACTTGTGGCAGTGCCTGTTCACTGATGTGCTGCGCCAGTGCCGCTTGCAGTTGGTGCTGGAAGTCGGCTTTGCTGGCTGCGGTGAAGAACGCCATCTGTGGTACTCCGCTTGGGCTTGTTATTGATGGAAGCGTCGCGTGCAAACCCCTTTCGGGGCATTCCGTCACCCTGTTCCTGATTCTCGGGCAGAGGAAACAGGATGACAGGTGGGTGAAGCTGGACGAGACACTCAGGTCACATTCACCTTCCATTGAATGGGCATCTGCAAAAACGACTGCCAAGGCAACAGGCAATGTCTTTACGGGTGCTCATCCGTTGCGCAGCTTAACGAGTGCGGCAAGGGCCGTGCTTGCAGCGCTGCGACATATTCGGTCAAAGGCACGCAGCTCGCGGCATGTGCCTCGAACAACACTAGCAGTCGTGCAGGAAAATGGGCACTTTATGCCCGATTTTACGGCACCCGCGTGCCAAAAATGACCAATGACATAGCGAATGTTCACGACACATCTTCTGACACTCAGCCGAGCAGAAATTCCCGAGGGCTGGCAGAATTATCTTTTGTTACGTTCACCATGCTCGCCGAGCCAGGATTTCCCCATGCAAATGACAACTGACCTCTTGATCGTCAACCCGTGCGACGAAGAAGAAGACAACTTGGCCATGCTCTGCTGCACCAGCGCCGAGGGCGAAATGTTCCTGATGAGCCGCTTTCCGGACGAGGATGAACTGGAGATCATCTTCCACGACAAGCCTTCAGCCCTCAACGGTGTGAAAGTCACCCTCAGCCCTGATCGCCTGTTGATCGAAATCGCCGCCGCGGACGCCGATGTGCTCGATGGCGATGATTCGCTGGAAATTCTGCACAGCACTGATGCGCAGGATCTGGTTGAGGTGGAAGAAACCTTGCAGAACATTCTCAAGGGGACTGGTACCTATATAAGCCAGTTGAACTGATTCCTCTCTTCCTGACACTGATCGTTCCCACGCTCTGCGTGGGAATGCATCACCGGACGCTCTGCGTCCCGCTTTTAACAGCGTGACGCAGAGCGTCACAGGCTGCGTTCCCACGCAGAGCGTGGGAACGATCTGTCGTAAGGCGTGGGGACGAACGTTAATCCACACTTTGCACAAAATGCCGTTAGTCGCCGCACCCCGCGATGGATTAAAGTAACGCCCCCAGCCCTGGCGTTATTCGAACGTCTTCGGTCACCCTTTCCAGGAACAGTCAATCGATGGAACATCGTGAAGCGCTGCTTGCGCTGCGAACCTTTCTTTCAACGCAGATTCTCGGCCAGGAAAAACTCATCGAGCGCTTGCTCATCGCCTTGCTCGCCGACGGCCACATGCTGGTCGAGGGAGCCCCGGGGCTGGCCAAGACCAAGGCCATCAAAGAGCTCGCCGAAGGCATCGAAGCACAATTCCATCGCATCCAGTTCACCCCCGACCTGCTGCCGGCCGACATCACCGGCACGGAAATCTATCGCCCGGAAACCGGCAGTTTCGTGTTCCAGCAAGGCCCGATCTTCCACAACCTGGTGCTGGCGGACGAAATCAACCGGGCTCCGGCCAAGGTCCAGTCGGCGCTGCTCGAAGCCATGGGCGAACGTCAGGTCAGCGTCGGGCGCAGCACGTACGATCTGTCGCCGCTGTTTCTGGTCATGGCCACGCAAAACCCTATCGAGCAGGAAGGCACCTACCCGCTGCCTGAAGCCCAACTCGACCGGTTCCTGATGCATGTGAAAATCGGTTTCCCTGACGCCACTGTCGAACGGCGGATTCTGCAACAGGCTCGTGGCGAAGCGCTGCACGGCGAAACCAAGCCTGAGCGCCGGGTCAGCCAGCAGGCAATCTTCGCCGCGCGCAAGGAAATCCTCGGGTTGTACATGGCCGACGCCGTGGAGGAATACCTGGTGCAACTGGTCATGGCCACGCGCATCCCGGCCAAGTTCGACCCGGAAATGGCTGAATGGATCGCCTACGGCGCCAGCCCGCGCGGCTCCATCGCTCTGGACCGTTGCGCCCGGGCTCACGCCTGGCTCGCCGGTCGCGACTTCGTCAGCCCGGAAGATATTCAGGCGGTGCTGTTCGATGTGTTGCGCCACCGCATCATTCTTTCCTTTGAAGCCGAAGCCGCTGGCATCGACCAGGACCGGGTGGTCCAGCGGATTCTCGACGTCGTAGCCGTCGCTTGACCCCGATGAACGTCCTACTGCCGCCCGAGCCGGGCATCCGTATCAGCCTCGCCGAACTGATCGAGATGCGCCATCGCGTGCGTGAAGTGCAGCTGTTTTCCACGCCGAGCCAGCGCAGCCCGCTGATCGGCCTGCACCACTCCAAACTGCGCGGGCGCGGTGTGGACTTCGATCAGGTGCGGGTCTATCAGGCCGGTGATGACGTGCGAAGCATCGACTGGCGCGTCACCGCCCGGACCCAGGAGCCTCATACCAAGCTATTCCATGAAGAACGCGAGCGGCCGATTTTCATCATGGTCGAACAGAGCCGCCGGCTGTTTTTCGGTTCGGGGCTGATGTTCAAATCGGTACTTGCCGCCCAGGCAGCGAGCCTGATTGGCTGGGCCGCCTTGGGCCATAACGACCGGGTCGGCGGGCTGGTGTTCGGCGACGACGAGCACTACGAAATCAAGCCGCGACGCAGCAAACAGAGCCTGCTGCAATTGCTTAACCGACTGGTGCGGGTCAATCAGTCGCTGCACACCGAACGTGAGCCGGACCGCGACGCCTTCGGCATTGCCCTGCGCCGCGCCCGAGAAGTGTTGCGCCCCGGCAGTCTGGTGATCGTGATCTGCGACGAACGCGCCTTGTCCGACAGTGCCGAGCAACAGCTGAGCCTATTGTCACGCCATTGCGACCTGTTGCTGCTGCCCGTATCCGATCCACTGGATCACGCCCTGCCCGCCGCCGGCCTGCTTCGTTTTGCCGAACGCGGGGCGCAACTGGAACTCGACACGTTGAACTTCGATTTGCGCCAAGCCTATCGCGCACAAGCTGAAGCACGTATCGCCCGCTGGGAATTGCTGGCGCAGAAGCTGCGGGTGTTGCTGATGCCGTTGAGCACCCAAAGCGAAATGGTCGAGCAACTGCGCGAATACTTGAATCCGCAACGTCCGGGGAAAAGTCGATGAGCAGCGTAGATCAACTGCAACCGCTGATTTCCCCGCCTCCGATCGGCTTCTGGCCGCCGGCGCCGGGCTGGTGGCTGCTGCTGTTGTTGCTGCCGCTGATCGGTTTCGGCCTGTGGCAGTTGCGCCATTTCATTCCAGACAAGCGCCCTGTCGTCCGCGCCGAACAACCGCTGGACCCGGTGCGTCTCGCCGCCCTGGCCGAACTCGCCCGAATGCCCAAACCCTATGACGGAGCCCCGGCCGGCGCCTGGCTGCAGCAACTCAACGGGTTGCTCAAACGTCTGTGCCGCAACCATTACCCCTACAGCCAGAGCCATACCCTTAACGGGCGCAAATGGCTGGCGTTCCTCGATAACCGCTGCCCGGCCGCCGGCCTCACGCGCTGGATGGTGCTGGTGGAAGGCGCCTACAAACCCGAATGCAAACTCGACGACAAGGCCATCGCTGGCCTGACTCAAGCCGTCGACACCTGGATTCGCAAACATGTTTGAGTTCGCCTGGCCGTGGATCTTCGCCCTGCTGCCACTGCCCTGGGTGATGCGGGTGCTGCTGCCGGTGGCCGACAGCGGCGAACCGGCGCTCAAAGTGAGCTTTCTCAGTGACCTCGAAGGCCTGGCCCGCCGTCGCGCCCGGGCGAATCTGCCGGCGTGGCGTCAGCAAGCACCGTTCATTTTGCTGTGGCTGTTATTGCTGATCGCCGCGGCGCGCCCGCAATGGCTCGGCGAACCCCTGCCGGTTGCCGCCAGTGGCCGCGATCTGCTGGTGGCGGTGGACGTGTCCGGCTCCATGGACTTCCCCGACATGCAGTGGCAGGACGAAGACGTCAGCCGACTGGCGCTGGTGCAGCATTTACTCGGTGATTTTCTTGAAAGTCGCGACGGTGACCGGGTCGGGTTGATCCTGTTCGGCAGCCAGGCCTATTTGCAGGCGCCGCTGACCTTCGACCGGCACACCGTTCGCGTGTGGCTCGACGAAGCGCGGATTGGCATCGCCGGCAAGAACACCGCGATTGGCGATGCCATCGGCCTGGCCCTCAAACGCCTGCGTCAACGCCCGGCACAAAGTCGTGTGCTGATTCTGGTCACCGACGGCGCCAACAATGGCGGCGAAATCGATCCGCTGACCGCCGCACGCCTGGCGGCCACAGAAGGCGTGAAAATCTACCCTATCGGTATCGGCGCCGATCCGGAGCAAAGTGGCACCCTGGGATTTCTGGGCGTCAACCCGAGCCTGGACCTCGACGAACCGGCCTTGAAAGCCATCGCCCAAGCCACCGGCGGCCAGTACTTCCGCGCCCACGACGGCAAGGAATTACAGGCGATCAAGCTCATACTCGACAAACTGGAACCGGTGACCCAGCAACCCACGCAGGCCCGCCCGGCCCAAGCGTTGTATCACTGGCCTTTGGCGATGGCGTTGCTGTTGAGCCTGCTGCTGGTTGTCCGCGTGCGTTGGCCGGATAACCCGTTGCAACGGCTGTTTACCAAAGAGCGGTTTGTGCAAACGCAACGGCCCGACTGGCGTCAGCGACTCAAACGCCTGCGTCTGCGGAGGCGCCGATGATTGCGCTCTGGCCGCACTGGTTCCGCCCCTGGTGGCTGCTGCTGTTGCCGTTGCTGGGGTGGTTGCTCTGGCAACTCTGGCACCGACAGAAACGCGCCGGCCGCTGGCAAATGATTCTGCCGCCGGCCTTCCATGCCGCGCTGCTCAGTGGTGGTAGCGGTCGCGAGAGCAAACTGCCGTGGGTTGCTCTGGGCCTGGCTTGGGTGCTGACCGTGCTGGCCCTGCTGGGGCCGAGCTGGCAGCGCGTCGAGCAAATCGGTCAGAAACCCGCTGACCCGCTGGTTATATTGCTTGAACTGACCCCGGAAATGCTCGCCACCGATGTGGCACCGAACAGACTGGAACAGGCCCGGCGCAAACTATTCGACCTGTTGCAAAACCGCAGCGATGCGCAGACCGCAATCGTCGTCTATGCCGGCAGTGCCCACACCTTGGTGCCGCTATCGGATGATCTGTCGACCAGCCGCAACCTGCTGGATGCGCTCAAGCCGGCGCTGATGCCCCAAGCCGGTCATCGTGCCGATCTGGCCGTGGCCAAGGCCCTGACGCTGCTGGATCAGGGCGCCCTCGGCCAGGGGCGCATCCTGCTGATCGGTTCGTCGCTGACGGAACAGGAACGCCAAGGGATTCGTCAGGCGCTGGACGACAGGTCCACGCCATTTCTGATGCTCGGTATCGGCACCGCCGAAGGTGCGCCGGTCGCGCAGGACGACGGCAGTTTCCTCAAGGATGATCTGGGCGCGATTCTGGTGCCGAATCTGGACGGTCCCAGCCTGAAAGCCTTTGCCAATGGCTTGGGCGGACGTTATCGCCAGGCGCGTCTGGACGATGCCGACCTGCGCGGCCTTGGCCTGCTCGACGGCCCACGGGATCTGCGCACCGACGGTCAGACACTGCACCTCGACACCTGGGCCGATCAGGGCTACTGGCTGCTGTTGCCGCTGTTATTACTGGCCGCCTGTGCCGGGCGTCGGGGTTGGCTATTCTGTCTGCCGCTGTTGTTCCTGCTGCCGCAACCGAGCTACGCCTTCGACTTCGAAGACTTGTGGCTGCGCCCCGACCAGCAGGGCCTGCATTTGCTCAAACAAAAGCGTCCGGCTGAAGCCGTGCAACATTTCGAAGATCCGCAATGGCAAGGCGTGGCGCTCTATGAAGCTGGCGACTACAGTGGCGCCGCCCAGCGGTTTGCCCAAGGCAGCGATGCCCACGCCCACTACAATCGGGGTAATGCCCTGGCCAAAAGCGGTGAGCTGGAAGCCGCGCTGGATGCTTACGAACAAGCATTGGAACGTCAACCGGATCTGCGCCCTGCCCTGACCAATAAGGCATTGGTGGAAAGTCTGCTCAAACAGAAAGCCTCAGCGCCGCCCGTCGAGCCGGACAAAACCGCCGATGGAGAAACCGAAACCATCACCCAGGAAACGCCGCCGGGCAGCGCCACCCAGCCCAGCGATGGCGAACCGAAAACCGACGCCCAGCAGACCACTCCGGACGCCGAGCAGCCGCCCACGACGCCACCGCAACCGGGCGCCAATGAGGTCCCGGGCAGCGAATTGAGGGATGAGCAAAGCACCACGCCACCGCGGCGCCCGGCCACCGACATGCTCGAAGGCGAACAGCGCCAGGCGCTGGAACAATGGCTGCGCAAGATCCCGGATGACCCCGGCGAATTGCTCCGACGCAAATTCTGGTACGAACAGCAACAACATCAGGATCAGGAAAAAACTCGATGACCCGCTTCACCGCCTTCTTGCTCGCATTGTTGCCCACTCTGTTGCTCTGCTCCGTTCAAGCCCAGGCTGCGGAACTGGTCGCCAGCGTCGATCGCAGCCGCCTGAATTCCGGCGAGACGGTCGAACTGACCCTGGAAACCAGCGACGTGACCCAGTTCGGTAAGCCCGACCTGACCCCGCTCGAGCCGCTGTTCGACGTGCGCGGCACCCGTCAGGTCAACCAATTGAACACCCTCAACGGCGATACCCAAGCGACCACCCGCTGGATCATCACCCTGCTGCCCCGGCAAAACGGCAGCGTGGTGATTCCACCGCTGCAACTGGGCGATGTCCAAAGCCAGCCGATTACCGTGCAGGTAATCGAGAGCGAAACCCAGGACAGCAGCAACACACTCGCGCCGGTATTCATCGAGGCCAGTCTCGACCAGAACAGCGTCTATGTGCAGGCTCAGGCGATCCTGACCTTGCGCATTTACCATTCTGTGTCGCTGTATGACGACAGCAGCCTGACCCCATTGCAGATTCCCGATGCGCGCATCGAACAGCTAGGCGAGTCGCGCACCTACGAAAAAGTCATCAACGGATTGCGCCATGGCGTGATCGAAATGCGCTACGCGATCTACCCGCAGCACAGCGGTGAATTGACCATTCCAGCGCAGATGTTCAGCGCCACACTGGTCGATACCCTGCCGTCCCAGGACGCAACGCCTCAAGGGTTGAAGCCGGGCAAGCTGATGCGCGTAAAATCCGCCGAGATCCCGTTGACGGTCAAGGCCAAGCCCGGCACGTATCCGGCCGATGTTCCCTGGCTGCCGGCCCGCAGCCTGAGCCTGAGCGAAAGCTGGAGCCCGGAACCGGATCTTGCGCAGGTCGGCGACTCGCTGACCCGCAGCCTGATCTTGAACGCCGAAGGCCTCGCCAGCTCCCAACTGCCACCGTTGCCCGCCACCGAGATCAACGGCCTGCGGCGCTATCCGGATCAACCGGTGCTGGGCAACCAGAGCAGCGAACGCGGCTTGATCGGCAGTCGCGAGGACCGTGAAGCCCTGGTGCCGACCCGCACCGGCGCCATCGACTTGCCGAGCGTTGAAGTAGTCTGGTGGAACACCTTCGAGGATCACCTGGAACACAGCAGCCTGCCGGCCCGCACACTGCAAGTGGCGAGCAATCCGAGCCTGATCGTCGATACCCCGGCAGGCAGCCCGCAGGTGATGTCCGGCGCCAACAACGAAGCCCTCTGGTGGTGGAAACTCAGCACCGTGATCCTGGCCTGCACCACCCTGCTGGGCTTCGGCCTCTGGTGGCGCGCCCGCTGGCAACCGGCGATCCTGCGTGCCGCGCAAACCGGCCCGAGCCCACGCACCTTGCTCGACGACCTCAAACGCGCCTGCCAGGCCAACGACTCCCACGCCACCCGCCAGGCCCTCGACGCCTGGGCCCGACAACAACCGGAAACCCTGGCCGACATGGCCGCGCGTTTTGTGCCGCTGTCCGATGCCCTCGACGGCCTGAACGGCGCGCTCTACAGCGAAACCGGCCAGTACTGGCAAGGCGAAGATCTCTGGCGCGCGATACGTGCGATTCCGACGGCCGAAGGGGTTCAGGATATGGTTGGCGATAGCGGTTTGCCGCCGCTTTATCCGAAATAGAATCAAAAAATCGCAGCTTCCTGCCGAGGCACGCCAATCCCCTGTAGGAGCGAGGCTTGCCCGCGAAGAACGATGACGCGGTCTTACAGATGCATCGAGTTATCGTTCTTCGCGGGCAAGCCTCGCTCCTACAGGAATCGTGACATCCCGCCGAATCCGTGTTCCTTTACAAATTTGCCAGTAAACTCTCCCCCTCTTTAGCCGCCATCATTTTCCCTCGCGGCCATCACCTTATTTCCTACGGAGTACGCCTTGCGTCTGTTCCACACCTCCGACTGGCACCTTGGGCAGAACCTGCATGGCCAGGAGCGCGATTTCGAGCACGCCTGTTTTCTTGACTGGCTGCTGCGCCAGCTGAAGCTGGACCAGCCCGATGTGCTGCTGATCGCCGGCGATATTTTTGACACGGTCAATCCGCCGGTCAAAGCTCAGGAACGCCTCTACGATTTCATCGTCAGCGCCCACGAACAGCAGCCCTTGCTGACAATCGTGATGATCGCCGGCAACCACGACTCCGGCTCGCGGATCGAACTGCCTGCGCCGTTGATGCGGCGTTTGCGCACTCACGCCCTCGGTCGCGTGCTGTGGCTCGATGACGGTCAACTGGATGCCGAACGCCTGTTGTTGCCGCTGCCTGATGCCAGCGGCGAAATCGTCGCCTGGTGCCTGGCGCTGCCGTTCCTGCGCCCCGCCGAAGTGACCGGCGCGCAGTTGGGCGATAACTATTTGCGCGGCATCGGCCAGGTTCATGAATGGCTGATCGAAGCCGCCAACGCCAAGCGCAAGCCAGGTCAGGCGCTGATCGCCATCAGCCATGCGCACATGGCCGGCGGTTCGGTGTCGGAAGATTCTGAGCGCAGCTTGATCATTGGTAACGCCGAAGCCCTGCCCGCCAGTCTGTTCGGGCCGAGCATCAGCTATGTCGCCCTCGGGCATTTGCACAAACCGCAGAAGGTCAACGGTGAAGAGCGCATCCGCTACTGCGGCTCGCCGATTCCGCTGTCATTTTCCGAAATCAGTTATCAGCATCAGATTCTCGATATCCAGCTCGATGGTGAAACCCTCGTCAGCATCGAGCCAAAACTGATTCCCCGCGCAGTCAATCTGCAACGCCTCGGTTCCGCGCCGTTGGCGGAGATCCTGTTGCAACTTGCCGACCTGCCCAACATCGACCTGCTCGCCGACATCCAGCGTCAGCCGTGGCTGGAAGTGCGGGTCCGTCTCGACGAACCGCAACCGGATCTGCGCCATCAAGTGGAGACGGCGCTGCAAGGCAAAGCCGTGCGGTTGGTGCGGATTGCCGCCGAATATGCCGGCAACGGCAGCCGCGAGGGCGTCGATGATGGCGCCACCTTGATCGAACTGGATCAGTTGACGCCGCAGGAACTGTTCAGCCGCGCCTGGCAGGACAACTACGGCAGTGAGGTCGACGAGCAAACGCTCAAGGACTTCGCCGAGCTGTTGCAAGACGTGCAGATGGAGAGCGAACAGCCATGAAGATCCTCGCGATCCGCCTGAAAAACCTCGCCTCCCTGGCCGGGCCGTTTGAAATCGACTTCACTGCGGAGCCCTTGGCCAGTGCCGGCCTGTTCGCGATTACCGGGCCGACCGGCGCCGGCAAAAGCACGCTGCTCGACGCGCTATGCCTGGCGCTGTTTGGTGCCGTGCCGCGCCTGAACAACACCGGCCGCGACGCCAAGGTCCCGGATGCCGATGGCGAAATCGGCACTGGCGACCCGCGCACGCTGCTGCGTCGTGGCACCGGCGAAGGTTATGCCGAAGTGGATTTCGTCGGTATCGACGGTCGCCGCTATCGCGCTCGCTGGGAGGCCAATCGCGCTCGGGAAAAGGCCGGTGGCAAGCTGCAAGCCAGTCGCCAGAGCCTGCGCGACATCGATCAGGATCAACTGCTGGCCAGCCAGAAAGGCGAGTACAAAGCTCAACTCGAAGCCGCGTTGGGCCTGAACTTCGAACAGTTCACTCGCGCCGTCATGCTGGCTCAGAGCGAGTTCAGTGCCTTCCTCAAGGCTGACGACAACGACCGCAGCGAACTGCTGGAAAAGCTCACCGACACCGCGCTCTATACCCGTCTCGGTCGCCGCGCTTTCGACAAGACCAAAGAAGCTCGCGAAGCCCATAAGCTGTTGCAGGATCAGGCGACCGGCGTAACACCGCTGTCGCCGCAAGACCGGGCCGAGCTGGATGAGCGTTTCAACGACGCTCAGCGGCAACTCAAGACCCAACAGGCGCAGCTCAAACAGTTGGAGTTGCAACACACCTGGCTCAAGGACCTGCATCAGTTGCAGGACGCGCAACAGAGCGCCAACGAACAGCTGCAATCCTCCCAGCAACACTGGAACAGCCTGGCCGGCGAGCGCTTGAAGCTGACCCGTCTGGAGCAACTGGCCCCACAACGGCATCAGTTCGCACGCAAGACCGAACTCACCGCCCAGCTCACGCCACTGGCGGTACAGATTCAGCAGCACACGCAACAGCAAACCGAGCTGAACGAGCGTCAGGCTCAGCTCGAACACAGCCTCAGCGCTGCGCAAACTGCGCTGGCCGAGACGCAAAGCCAACGCACCAATAATGCGCCATTGCTGCGTCAGGCCTTTGAGGAGCAAAGCACCCTCGCCCGTCTGGTCAAAGACGCCAGCCTCAGCGCCGACCTCAGGCAGCAAGCGGAACTGGCCTGCACTCAGGGCCAAAGCGCGATTCAGGGTTTGCTGGATCAGCAAAAGCAAGTCGCTGCACGCCTGGAGCGTATCGCCGCAGAGCTTGAGCAGAGCACTCATCTGGCGCCGTTGAGCGATGCCTGGAACGCCTACCGCGATCGCCTGCAACAGCTGATGCTGATCGGTAATCGTCTGAAAAAGGGTCAGGCCGAACTGGCCATCCTGGAGCAAAGCGCCGCCCGCGCCGCCGAGGAACTGACTACCCAGCGCCAGAGCCTTGAGGTGCTGTACAAAGAAGCCGGCGCCGAGCCCGAAGCGGTGGCCGAACAGATTCAGATCCTCGGCAGCCTGCTGCAAGACAACCGCAAGCAACTGCGGGCCTTTGAAGAGTTGACACGACTATGGGCCAGCCAGCAGGAACTGGGCAAGCGCGGTGCCGAGCTGCAGCAGCGGCAACTCGCCGCCCAGCAAGACCGTGATCGTCTGACCCAGGACGGGGTGAAGACCAAGGCCGAACTGACCGTCGCCGAACAGACCCTGACCGTCACCCGCGAACTGCTGGAGCGTCAGCGTCTGGCGCGCAGTGCCAGCGTCGAAGAACTGCGCGCGCAGTTGCAGGACGATCAGCCGTGCCCGGTTTGTGGCAGCCCGGACCATCCTTATCATCAGCCTGAAGCCTTATTGCAAAGCCTCGGCCGACATGATGAAAGTGAACAGGCCAATGCTCAGAAAGCGGTGGACCTGCTCAAGGAAAAACTCACCGATCTGCGCGCCGAAGTCGGCGGTTTGATTGCTCAGCAAAAGGAATTGCTGCAACAGCAAGAACAGCTCGCGATTCAGCAACAAAGCCTGGCGCCGAGCCTGGAAGCGCATCCATTGTCCGCTCAACTGTTGGCCCAGGACGCAAGCAAACGCGATACCTGGCTCACCCAACAAAGCAGCCAGTTGAACCAGAGCATCACGCAGGATGAACAACGGCAAACCGCCCTGCTCACCCTGCAACAGGATGCCGCGCGACTTGCGCAGCAACTGCGCAGTGCCGAAGCAGCGAACCAACAGGCAACACAGCACCTGCTCAACCAACAACGTGAATTGAGCGGTGATCGCCAACGCCTGGACGAAGAACTGACGGCGTTCAGCACCCTGCTCCCGGCCGACACGCTGGAAGCGCTGCGCAACGAACCCGCCGCGACCTTCATGCAGCTCGACCGGCAAATCGCCCAGCGTCTGCAACAACTCGACCAGCAGCGCGATGAACTCAACGAACAGCAACAACGTCAGCAGACGCTGGAGAAAGAACAGTACCAACAGCAGACCCGCACCCAGCAGTTGGACGCCGCGCAACAGCAGTTCACGGCGTTGGCCGGGCAGCAACAGGCTTGCCAGGAAAAACTGACTCAACTGCTGGGCGAACATGCCAGCGCCGAACAGTGGCAGCAGCAACTGGATCAAGCCGTCGAGCAGGCGCGCACTGCCGAAGCGACGGCCAATCAGGAATTGCAAACCGTACGCACGCGCTTGGTGCAACTGGCCGCAGAACTCAAAGCGCAGCAGGAACGTTCGCAGGCTCTGGA
Source organism: Pseudomonas sp. PGPR40 (assembly GCF_022014505.1). NCBI lineage: Bacteria > Pseudomonadati > Pseudomonadota > Gammaproteobacteria > Pseudomonadales > Pseudomonadaceae > Pseudomonas > Pseudomonas sp. PGPR40. Next base: position 60,143 of record NZ_JAKLSP010000028.1, read on the forward strand.
AACTGAAGATCGCGAGCTGAGTGGAAAAATTGCCGACTGGCGCGCGCAGCATCCAGAGCTGGATGACGGCGGACTGGAAGATCTGCTGAGCGTCGACGACCAACACGTCAGCGAACTGCGTCAACGATTGCAGCAGAGCGAAAAAGCCATCGAGCAAGCCAAGGTGCTATTGCAGGAGCGGGATAAGCGCTTGCTCGATCATCAGGCGCAGCACAACGGCAATCTCGATACCGAACAACTGGCCACGGCGCTGGCCGAGCTGCAAAACCTGTCCGCCGCCAGCGAACATCGCTGCGCCGAATTGCGCGCAGAACAGGCCGAGGATCAGCGTCGACAGAATGCTAATCAGGCACTGGCGCAACAGATTGCCGACGCCTACACCGAGTACCAGCGCTGGGCGCGATTGAATGCGCTGATCGGTTCGGCCACCGGCGACACGTTCCGCAAAATCGCCCAGGCCTACAACCTCGACTTGCTGGTGCATCACGCCAACGTCCAGCTGCGGCAATTGGTGCGGCGCTATCGGTTGAAACGTGGCGGCAGCATGCTCGGGTTATTGGTGATGGACACCGAGATGGGCGATGAACTGCGCTCGGTGCATTCGCTGTCCGGCGGCGAGACATTCCTGGTGTCGTTGGCCCTGGCACTCGGTTTGGCGTCGATGGCGTCGAGCACGCTGAAAATCGAATCGTTGTTCATCGACGAAGGCTTCGGCAGCCTCGATCCGGAGTCCCTGCAACTGGCCATGGACGCCCTCGACGGTCTGCAAGCGCAGGGCCGCAAAGTCGCGGTGATTTCCCACGTGCAGGAAATGCACGAACGGATCCCGGTACAGATTCAGGTCCAGCGCCAAGGCAATGGCCTGAGTACGTTGGAGGTGAAATGAATACGCTGTATTCATTCCGCCGCTGCCCTTACGCCATGCGCGCACGCATGGCCCTGCACAATTCGGGGGTTGAGGTGAATATCGTCGAGGTCAGCCTCAAGGCCAAACCAGCCGAAATGCTCGCACTGTCGAGCAGAGGCACGGTGCCGGTGTTGAGTGTGGACGGCCGAGTGATCGATGAGAGTCTGGAAATCATGCGCTGGACGCTGGCGCAGAACGATCCGCAGGACTGGTTGCTCAAGGATGACCCGCAAGGACAGCAACGCAGTGCCGCGCTGATCGAAGAGAACGATCAAGTGTTCAAGGTGCATCTGAATCACTACAAGTACGCCGAACGTTATCCCGAGCAGCCGATGGCGTTTTACCGCGCCGAGGGCGAGGTATTCTTGCGCAAGCTGAATGAGTTGCTGGAAGGCCGCGACTACTTGCTGGCCGGGCACCCGAGCCTGGCGGATGTCGCCTTGATGCCATTCATACGGCAATTCGCCCACGTGGATCGCGAGTGGTTCGGGCAGACGCCTTATGTGCGATTGCAGGCGTGGTTGCAGCGCTTCATCGAGTCAGACCTGTTCACATCAATAATGAAAAAATAACCGATCCCCTGTAGGAGCGAGGCTTGCCCGCGAAAGCGGTGTGTCAGTCAACATCAATGCTGAATGTTATGGCCCTTTCGCGGGCAAGCCTCGCTCCTACAGGGTGGGGATTCATGCCAATACTGAGCACATCCCCAACGCCGAGCAATCCACTTGGAACGGCCCGAAGAATTCGCCATTGGATTTCATCGGCGGATTACCCACCAACAGTTCCAGAGCCTTGGCCGTCTGAATGTTGTGGGCGATGTTGTGGTTGCATTCGATGGCCCGCGCCACCGACCCCGCCGAACCCTGCCCGATCCCCAACAAAGAAGCACCATTGGTCATGAACGCCAGAAAGGCAATGACCCAGAGATTGCGTCCTTTCATGCGCCCACCACTCCCGCCACGGCGGCGTGATCGACCCTTACGTTTTGCGCGCGGTGTTCGAATTGAATGGCGGGATAAGCGACCTGGATCGGTGTTTGAATGCTGTGTTGCGATTGAGCCGATAGGCTGACGACCAACACCATGGCCACGTAAAGACCGATGGCCAGGTAGGCGCCGTGTTTGGCAGAAGTAATGATTGCGCTGGCCATGGTGTTCTCCGTGGGCATGTTTCAGTGCCCACAGAATCGATCAAAAAACAGAACTTAACTAGCGACCTTTATGCATAGTAGCTATCAGTCTTATTGATCGTTAACCCAGCGCGTTTCAGTTCTCGATAAAGCTCATCAAGCGCTCGCGGGCCGCATCCGGCTCGTTGGGAACGGGCTCGGCGGCCGACAGAATCGGGGTGGAATAGAGAAACAGGAGAACCACTGCCAGACGCATCGCCATTGCTGTCGATCCTTATTGAGGAAGGAGTCAAAAAATCAGCGTCAAATCTAAACTCATGGCTATGTGATATCAAGCAATACATTGATAGCAATATGATGCTGTCGTAAACGCGTTATGCAGGAGCGACATCACTTCGGCGCTTTTCGATGCTTACAGCTCGATTGGCAAGTGACTTCGCTCCTGCATAAAAGGTGCAGGGCTTACATTTCAGTGTTGAGCTTTGTGATCCAGAGCGGCGTAGAAGTTAGCGCTCTGTAGCAGGTATTTCTGGGTGTAGCTTTGGGTGTGGGATTTTTTGTCGCTGATTTCAACGTTGGCATTGGCGGGCAATGCAACAGTGGCGGAGATAGCGGAAGCAGCGATGACAGAGAAGAGATTGAAGTTCATGGCGGTATTCCTCGTGTTCAGTTGGCTTGCTTGCCCGGTTGGACCGTGAAGCAAACTTAACTCCCGAGGGTCGGCGCCTTGAAATGCTTTGTAGCATTAGCCGATATCAGTCTGATTAATAGAAGGTTGCAGGCCCCATCATCTGGGGCCTGCGGTCTATTGACGCACCAGGAACTTGAGGTCGCTGGGGGCATCCATCGGCAGTTTCTGCACGGTTTTACCCAACAGACCGGTCTTGGCATCGCGCTCGATGACCACAATCTGGTGGCTCTTCTGGTTGGCAATCAACACGAACTTGCCACTCGGGTCGAGGCTGAACTCGCGCGGGTGATCACCGTCCACCGAGCGGCGCTGAAGCTCTTTCAAGTGCCCGGTGGCCGGGTCGATGGCGAACACCAGCAACTGATTGGTGGTGCCGCGGTTGCTGACGTAAAGGAATTTGCCATCGGCCGAGGCGTGAAGCGCAGCCGCAGCCTTGCCCGATGTGGGCAGACCTGCCGCCAGATCGACCATCTGCGTTTGCTCAAGCTTGCCGTCCCGGTAATCGAACACCGCGACCTGCGCGCTCATTTCCAGGGTCAGCCAGGCGTGCTTACCATCGGTGCTGAACAACAAGTGTCGCGGCCCGCTGCCGGGTGGCAACTGGACGGACGGCGGCTTGGCGGCGGTCAACGGCCGTTCCGGATTGGCCTTGGGATCGAAGCGATAGACGAAGATCTTGTCCGCCCCCAAATCGTTGGAAAACACGTAGTGGCCATCCGGCGATGAAACCACCGAATGTACGTGCGCCGACTTCTGCCGTTCAGGATTGACCCGGCTAGACGGATGACTGCTCATCTGCACCACCGGTTTGAGCATGCCATCGGTGCCCACCGGTAACACCGCCAGGGTGCCGCCCGGGTCTTCAGCCACCGAGTAGTTGCTGACAAACAGGTGACTGGCATCACCGCTGACGCTGGAGTGCGTTGGTTCGTTGCCCAGGGTTTGCATCTGACTGATCAGGCTCAACTCATGGGTCTTGGGATCGATTGCATAACTGCTGACACGCCCCACCGGATCGGCCTGCCCCGGGCCGTTTTCGTTGACCGCGAACAGGTGCTGTTGATCTTTGGACACCGCCAGCCAGGACGGGTTGGCGCTCTTCACCACTTGCAGGGGTTTGGCCTCGATCTGCCCGGTGCGGCTATCGAAGTTCAGACGATAAATCCCCTCGCTCTGGCCGGCGGTGTACGACCCCACCAGCAACTGGTAACTGTCCGCCGGGGCCGCTTGCACGCCCATTGCGCCGACGCTTCCGGCCATCAACAGCGGCCAGAAGTTACGCATCTTCATTCGTTTCGTCCTCGTCGTCCTGACCGCCGAACGCTTCCATCGGCACCAACCGGTGCTCACCGGAATCGCCGGTGATGATCCAGCTCTTCAAGTCAGGATCGAAAGTTGCCGCCGCGATCTGCGCCACGCTGAACTCCCAGCGCTTGAGCGCCCGACCGTCCATGCATTCGATGTGCAGGTTATCGTCCTCATCGAGGGAGAAGTCGAAGGCGTGCAGCCCGTCGATTTCCAGCATGTCGCAGTGTTCGAGGGCTTCGATCAAGGTGTTGGTTACGGCAGTCATGGCAGTCAATCTTTGAATGGGAAAGTGGCAATGATAGCTCATCACACTGCAATGATCGTTCCCACGCTCCGCGTGGGAACGCAGCCCGTGACGCTCCGCGTCACATCAACAGCCGAACGCAGAGCGTCCGTTGAGGCATTCCCACGCAGAGCGTGGGAACGATCAGTTACAGGGGACCGAGCCGATCAGTTGTGGGCGGCTAGAGCGCATCACGTGATGGCTTGCCATCGACCAGGCGCTGGATGCGCAGCGGATTGCCATTCTTCAGCGCTTCCGGCAGCAAGCTGTCGGGGTAGTTCTGGAAGCATACCGGGCGCATGAAACGGTCGATGGCCAGGGTGCCCACCGAGGTGCCGCGCGCATCGGATGTCGCCGGATACGGCCCGCCATGGACCATTGCATCGCAGACTTCCACGCCGGTTGGATAACCGTTGAGCAGGATCCGTCCGACCTTCTGCTCCAGCAATGCCGTCAGCTCTCCAAAATGCTCGAAGTCCGCCGACTCGCCAATAATCGTCGCGGTGAGTTGCCCGTGCAGACCGTCCAATGCCTCAACGAGTTGTGCTTGATCCGCCACGTCGACAATCACCGTAGTCGGACCGAACACTTCCTCCTGAAGCACTTCATCGCCCTCGATCAACAGGCTGACATCCGCTTTGAACAGCTGCGGCTGCGCCTGATTGCTCTGCTGCGGATTACCGGCCAGATGCTCGATGCCGGGATGTGCCAACAGCTTCTGCAGACCTTTACCATAGCTGCTCAACGTGCCGGCATTGAGCATGGTTTGCGCCGGCTGATCGCCTATCAGCCCCGCCACCTGCTGCACGAACGCACTGAACTGCGGCGAACGAATGCCGATCACCAATCCCGGATTAGTACAGAACTGCCCACAACCCTGGACCACCGAAGCCGTGAGGTCACGGGCGATGCTTTCAGCACGAACGTGCAGCGCTTGAGGCAACACGATCACCGGGTTGATGCTCGACATCTCGGCAAATACCGGAATCGGCTGCGCACGTGCCGCGGCCATATCGCACAGCGCACGCCCCCCCTTCAGTGAGCCGGTAAAACCGACCGCCTGAATCGCCGGGTGCTTGACCAGCGCTTCACCCACCCTGCCGCCGTAGATCATGTTGAACACACCGGCAGGCATGGCGGTTTTCTCGGCGGCGCGGATCACGGCGTCGGCCACCCACTCGGCGGTTGCCATGTGGCCACTGTGGGCCTTGAACACCACCGGGCAACCGGCGGCCAATGCCGAAGCGGTGTCGCCGCCCGCCGTGGAAAACGCCAGCGGAAAGTTACTCGCGCCAAACACCGCGACCGGCCCGAGGCCGATGCGGTACTGACGCAGATCCGGACGCGGCAAAGGCTTGCGCTCAGGCAATGCCCGATCAATCCGCGCCCCATAGAAATCACCGCGCCGCAGGACCTTGGCGAACAGACGCATCTGACCGCTGGTGCGTCCACGCTCACCTTGAATACGGCCGGTCGGCAACGCGGTTTCGCGGCAGACCACGGCGACAAAGTCATCGCCCAGGGCATCCAGTTCATCGGCAATCGCATCGAGGAACTGCGCGCGTCGTTCAGCGCTCATACTACGATAAGCCGGGTAAGCAACGGCGGCAGCCTTCGCGGCGGCGTCGACTTCTTCAGGGGTGGCCTGATAGAAATCGTGGGGCAAAGCCTCGCCAGTGTTGGCGTCGACGCTCTGGAGTTTGACGGTGCCGATAGCGCTACGCTGACCGCCAATGTAGTTGTGACCAAGAATCCGGGTCATGGGTGTCTCCTTAAAGTGTGCCGACGGTGCCGGGTTCAAATGCCGCTTCAACGGGCTCTATGCCGTTGATCAAGGGCGCACCGAACTCGGCCTGGCTGATCTCGAACACATCACCCGGTCGGGTGCGGATGCCATCAGCGAAAGACAGAGTCGCGGTACCGAAGAAGTGAATGTGCACGTCGCCGGGGCGCAGGAACTGGCTGTATTTGAAATGGTGATACTCGAGGTTTTCCAGGCTGTGGCACATGTTCGCTTCGCCACTGAGGAACTCGTTCTGCCATAACACTTCACCGTCACGCAGGATCCGGCTGATGCCGGCCAGATGCAGGGGCAATTCGCCGACCCGAAGCTCCGGGCCATAACTGCAACTGCGCAATTTCGAATGGGCCAGGTAGAGGTAATTCTTGCGTTCCATCACATGGTCGGAGAATTCGTTACCTACCGCGAAACCGAGGCGATACGGTTTGCCGTCGTGGCCGATCACATAGAGGCCGCTGAGCTCGGGCTCTTCGCCGGCATCTTCAGCGAAGGGCGGCAGCGGGAACGGTAGGCCCGGTCGCACGACGATGCTGCCGTCGCCCTTGTAGAACCACTCCGGTTGCACGCCGGCCTGGCCGGTCGCCGGTTTACCGCCCTCCACGCCCCACTTGAAGATGCGCATCGTGTCGGTCATGGCGGTTTCATCGCCGACCTTCTGATGCATTTTGTCCCGGGCCGAAGCGCTGCCCAGATGGGTCAGGCCGGTGCCACTGACCAGCATGTGCGCCGGGTCCGGGTGATCCAGCGGCGGCAGGATTTGCAGATTGGCCAGCAGCGCTGAATAGTCATGGCTGATGCCCAGCCCCAGGGTTTGAACCTGTTGCTCAAGATTGACCCCCGCTTCGATCGCCGCCAGCGCCAGATCCCGCACCGTGCGCGCAGCCTGCACCTCGCGCACCAGGCCATCCTCGACCACGCCGACGCGGCGCTCGCCGTTACTCAATTCGAACTGAACTAAACGCATGATTTTCTCCTGTAAAACAATTCTTCAAAACACCGCAGGACCCATGTGGGAGCGGGCTTGCTCGCGAAGAGGCCATCACATTCAACATCACCGGTGACTGACACGACGCCTTCGCGAGCAAGTCGAATCGTCGCACCGCCGCTCCCACATTTGAATTGTGTTGACCTCAGGTGCGGGTCGCCCCCCGAGCACTAGCGGCGAACTGGTCGGCCGGCAGCACGTGCTTACGCTCCAGCAGCCGATAAACCACACCCGTCAGCACCAGGCCGAACACCATCACGCAGGACAGGAAGTACAACCCTGACGCCAGATTGCCGGTGTATTCCTTCAGCGCACCAATCACGAACGGACCGATGTAGCCACCAAGGTTGCCCACCGAGTTGATCAACGCGATCCCCGCTGCCGCGCTGGCGCCGGCAAAGAAACGACCTGGCAAGGTCCAGAACACCGCAGTGCAGGAAAACAGCGCGAACGCCACCAGGCACAACGCCGCCAATTGCAGCACCGGCACCGTCAGCCAGGCGCTGAGAAACAGACCGATGGCGCCCAACACATACAACACCGCCAGATGACCGTAGCGATCATTCAAGCGATCGGAACTGCGCGGGATGATCAGCAAACCGATGATCCCGAAGATATACGGCACCGATGACACGAAACCGGTCACCAGATCAGTGCCACCAAACTGCTTGATCAACGTCGGCAACCACAAACCGAGACCATAGATGCTCAGGGTCACCGGCAAATAGAACAGCGCCAGCAGCAACACGCGTTTGTCCTTCAGTGCATGCAGCGGATTGCCGTGGCGAGTCTGGCCGTATTCTTCCAGGTCCTTTTTCAGCTCGCCGGTCAGCCAGTCTTTCTCAGACGGGTCCATCCACTTCACTTGTTGCGGGCCGTCCGGCAGGTAACGCAGCACCGGCCAGGTCAGCAGGATCGCTGGCGCGCCAATGACGATGAACAGCCACTGCCAACCGTGCAACCCAAGAATCCCGTCCATACCCAGCAAGCCACCGGACACCGGGCCGGTGATCATCATCGCAATGGGTTGGGAAAGGATGAACAGCCCGAGGATCTTGCCGCGATGGCGCACCGGGAACCATTGGGTGATGTAGTACAGAACACCCGGGAAGAACCCGGCTTCGGCCGCGCCGAGCAGAAAGCGCATTACATAGAAGCTGTTCGGTCCCTGGACGAACGCCATGCCGATGGTGATGGCGCCCCAGGTGACCATGATCCGCGCGAACCAGCGCCTTGCGCCGAAGCGGTCGAGCATCAGGTTGCTGGGGATTTCCAGCAGGAAATAGCCAATGAAGAACAGCCCGGCACCCAGGCCGTAAGCCGCATCACCCAGGCCGATGTCGGCGCCCATGTGCAGCTTGGCGAAACCTACCGCGGAGCGATCCACATAGGCGATCAGGTACAGCAGGATCAGGAAGGGAATCAGTTTCAGCGTGATGCGACGAATAAGCCGCAGTTCCTGGCTCATGAGTTCGGTCTCCGATTGTTGTTGTTATAGAACCTCGGGAGACGCCTCTCGCGGAAAACCGCCAGGGCCATCCCTCTGTTGAAAGCGACTATATAGTAATACTATTTAACCAACAACACTTCCAAACAGTGGAATTTGTGCTTATGTTACGCCGTAGCTCGAACAATATAGTCATACAATAAGAGAACCGATCATGTCTGATAAGAAACCCACCCTGCGCTCCGCCCAATGGTTTGGCACCGCCGACAAGAACGGCTTCATGTACCGCAGCTGGATGAAGAATCAGGGCATCGCCGACCATCAGTTCCAAGGCAAGCCGATCATCGGCATCTGCAATACCTGGTCGGAACTGACCCCGTGCAACGCGCATTTCCGGCAGATTGCCGAGCACGTCAAGCGCGGGGTGATCGAAGCCGGCGGCTTTCCAGTGGAATTCCCAGTGTTCTCCAACGGCGAATCGAACCTGCGCCCCACCGCCATGCTCACCCGCAACCTGGCGAGCATGGACGTCGAGGAAGCGATTCGCGGTAACCCGATCGATGGCGTGGTGCTGCTCACCGGCTGCGACAAAACCACCCCGGCGCTACTAATGGGCGCCGCCAGTTGCGACGTGCCGGCCATCGTCGTCACCGGCGGGCCGATGCTTAACGGCAAACACAAGGGCCAGGACATCGGCTCGGGCACAGTGGTCTGGCAGCTCAGCGAACAGGTCAAGGCTGGCACCATCACCATCGATGATTTCCTCGCGGCCGAGGGCGGCATGTCACGCTCGGCCGGTACCTGCAACACCATGGGCACGGCCTCGACCATGGCTTGCATGGCCGAAGCACTCGGCACTTCCCTGCCCCACAACGCGGCGATTCCGGCGGTCGATGCGCGCCGTTATGTGTTGGCGCATATGTCCGGCATGCGCGCGGTAGAGATGGTGCGCGAAGATTTGAAACTGTCGAAAATCCTCACCAAGGAAGCCTTCGAAAACGCCATCCGGGTGAACGCCGCCATTGGCGGTTCGACCAACGCGGTGATCCACTTGAAAGCCATCGCCGGGCGCATCGGTGTCGAACTGGACCTGGATGACTGGACACGCATCGGTCGCGGCATGCCGACCATCGTCGATCTGCAACCCTCCGGGCGCTTCCTGATGGAAGAGTTCTACTACGCCGGCGGTTTGCCCGCGGTGCTGCGTCGCCTCGGCGAAGCCAACCTGATTCCGAACCCGAATGCCCTCACCGTCAATGGCAAAACCATCGGCGAGAACACCAAGGACGCACCGATCTACGGTCAGGACGAAGTGATTCGCACCCTCGACAACCCGATCCGCGCCGACGGCGGCATCTGTGTGTTGCGCGGCAATCTGGCGCCACTTGGTGCGGTGCTCAAGCCCTCAGCCGCGAGTGCCGAGCTGATGCAACACCGTGGCCGTGCGGTGGTGTTCGAGAACTTCGACATGTACAAGGCGCGGATCAACGATCCGGAACTGGACGTGGCTGCCGACTCGATTCTGGTGATGAAAAACTGCGGGCCGAAGGGTTATCCGGGCATGGCCGAAGTCGGCAACATGGGGTTGCCGGCCAAACTGCTGGCTCAAGGTGTGACCGACATGGTGCGCATTTCCGATGCACGCATGAGCGGCACGGCGTACGGCACGGTGGTCTTGCATGTGGCACCGGAAGCCGCAGCCGGCGGGCCTTTGGCGGCGGTGAAGGAAGGCGACTGGATCGAGCTCGATTGCGCCAACGGGCGTTTGCACCTGGACATTCCCGACGCCGAATTGGCAGCGCGGATGGCCGATCTGCAACCGCCACAGCAGTTGATCGTGGGCGGTTATCGCCAGCTGTACATCGACCATGTGCTGCAGGCGGATCAGGGTTGCGACTTCGACTTCCTCGTCGGTTGCCGAGGGGCCGAAGTGCCGCGCCACTCTCACTAACCCCCCCACCGATCGTTCCCACGCTCTGCGTGGGAATGCAGCCCGTGACGCTCCGCGTCACTTCCCGCGCGGGGACGCGGAGCGTCCCTTGAGGCATTCCCACGCTCTGCGTGGGAACGATCATCATCCCTGCCTCAAGATTGCGCCGTGCCTGCTATCATGCGCGGCACCCCATCGTTCAGGATCGCGCCGTTCCCCATGGATTACCGTAAACCCTCCGACCGCAAAAGCATGCATTCGCGCATCGTCCAGGAACTGGGCATGCAGATCGTCTCGGGACGGTTCAAGCCGGACGACAAACTGCCCGCCGAAGCCCTGTTGTGCGAGGAGTATGCCGTCAGCCGGCCGGTGCTGCGCGAAGCCACCCGGGTGCTGGTCGCCAAGGGCCTGGTGTATTCCCGTCCGCGGGTCGGCACGGTGGTCAAGCAGCGCAAGGAATGGCACATGCTCGACCCGGACGTGCTGCACTGGCTGATGCAAAGCAGCCCGCAAAATGAATTCTTTGATCTGCTGACCAGCGTGCGCAGCATCATCGAACCAGCCGCCGCCGCGTTGGCTGCGCAGTTCGCCACTGATGATGACATTGCTTCCATCGGTGAAGCCTACCAACGCATGGAAGCGGCGCCGACCCCGGAAGCCTTGCTGCAACCGGATCTGGATTTCCACAGCCGAATCGCCGATGCGACTCATAACGACTTGCTGGCGAACCTGTGCAACATGTTGTCGGTGGCGATTGCCGAAGCGTTGAAGCACTCCAACCAACGACCGAATCTGCATGAACTGGCGTTGCCACGGCACAAGGCGATCCTGACCGCTATCGAGAATCGTGATGCGCTGGGCGCACGGCATGCGACGCTGGTGCAGTTGGATGATGCGCGCAGTGCGTTGAATGTGGTGCTAGGAACCGATCCCTCATAACCACACTGAACCAATGTGGGAGCGGGCTTGCTCGCGAAGACGGAGTGTCAGTCAACATCAATGCTGAATGTACAACCGCATTCGCGAGCAAGCCCGCTCCCACAGGGGATCTGTGTCGAATTTGAGATACAAAAAAGCCGCAACCCTGGTTGCGGCTTCTTAGTTTCAGCGACCGGTCAGTGAGCGAACAGCGAATTGCCCTTCTGCCCCGCCAGTTTCTCCGGTTTGATCAGGAACCGTGCCAGCGCTGGCAGCAGCCACAATGCGCCGAACATGTTCCACAGCAGCATGAAGGTCAGCATCAGGCCCATGTCGGCCTGGAACTTGATCGCCGAGAAGATCCAGGTGCACACGCCGATCGCCAGGCACAGGCCGGTGAACAGCACGGCCTTACCGGTGGATTTCAGCGTCTGGTAGTACGCCTCTTGCAGCGGCAGACCAGCACGCAGGAAGCTTTCCAGACGGCTGTAGATGTAGATCCCGTAGTCCACGCCAATCCCCACCCCGAGCGCCACCACCGGCAAGGTCGCCACTTTCACGCCAATGCCCATGAACGCCATCAACGCGTTGCCGAGGACCGAGGTCAGTACCAGTGGCAGCACGATGCACAAGGTCGCCGCCCAGGAACGGAAGGTGATCATGCACATTGTCGCGACACAGATATACACCAGAACCAGAATCGTCAGTTCGGAGCGCTTGATCACCTCGTTGGTGGCGGCTTCGATCCCGGCATTACCGGCAGCGAGGATGAATTCCAGGCCTTCCTTGTTGTTCTCCTTGGCGAAGTCCTGCACCGCATGCACCGCGCGGTCCAGGGTTTCGGCCTTGTGGTCGTTGAGGAACACCAGCACCGGTGCCAGAGAGCAATTGTTGTTGTACAAGCCATCGGCACGGGCGATGGAGTTGTTCAACACGTCCGGGTTGCGCGACAGGGTTTCCCATTTCAGGTTGCCCTCGTTCATGCCCTTGATCATCTGCTTGGACACGGTCACCAGCGAGATCGCCGACTGCACGCCCTCGGTGTTCTGCATTTTCCACATCAGCTCGTCGATTGGCGCCATGGCTTCATAGCGCGAGCAACCTTCGGACTTGGTCTTGACCATCACCACCAACACATCGGAACTGGTGGAGTAGTTATTGATGATAAAGCTGTTGTCCTTGTTGTAACGCGAGTCCGGACGCAGCTCCGGCGCGCCCTGGTCGAGGTCGCCGATTTTCAGGTTCTGGCTGTACCAGAGACCACCACCGAAAGCGATCAGCGCCAGGGCAATGGAAATCGGTGCGACTTTGGGGCTGGCGAAATTCGACAGCAGACGCCAGAACGGATGCTCGCGGTGCGCGTCTTTCTTGCTGCGTTCGACGGCACGTTTGCTGATGCCGACGTAGGAAATCGCCACCGGCAGCAGAATCAGGTTAGTGAACACGATCACTGCCACGCCGATGGACGCGCCAATGGCCAGTTCGCGAATCACGCCAATATCGATGATCAACAGCGTGATAAAGCCCACCGCATCCGCGAGGATCGCGATCATCCCCGGCAGAAACAGCTGACGGAATGTGCGGCGTGCCGCAGTCAGCGCGTTCTCCGCCTCGCTGGACTGCAAGGCGATACCGTTGATTTTCTGCACGCCGTGGGAAATCCCGATGGCGAAGATCAGAAACGGCACCAGCATCGAGTACGGGTCAAGCCCGAAGCCGAAGAAGTGCATCAGGCCCAACTGCCAGACCACCGCCACCAGTGTCGTGCTCAACACCGCCACGGTGCTGCGCATGCAGTTCGTGAACCAGTACAGCAGGATCAGGGTAATGACGAAGGCGACGCCGAAGAACATCACCACCATGACCAGCCCATCGATCAGGTCGCCGACTTTCTTGGCGAACCCGACAATGTGGATCTTCACGTTGGGGTTCTGCGCTTCGAACTTGTTGCGGATCTTGTCTTCGAGCTCGTGAGAGAACTTGCGGTAGTCCAGCGCCAGCAACTTGCCTTGGTCCTGCGGGTCCGGGTAGGACTCCAGCAGCGGGATGTCGACGATGCTCGACTTGAAGTCGTTAGCCACCAGGCGCCCGACTTGCCCGGACTTGAGCACATTGTTGCGCAGCAGGTCGAGGCTTTGCTGGGAGCCGTTATAGCTCTGGGGAATCACTTCACCACCGGCGAAGCCCTCCTCCGTCACCTCGGTCCAGCGCACGCTCGGGCTCCACAGCGACTTGAGGCCGGAACGGTCGACGCCGGAAATGTAGAACACCTCGTCGTTGATCTGACGCAGGGTCTCCATGTACTCCTTGGAGAAGATGTCGCCGTCGGTGGCTTCCACGGAAATCCGCACCGTGTTGCCCAGGTTCGCCAGATCGTTGCGGTGCTCCATCATTTTTTCAATGAAGGGATGCTCGAGCGGGATCATTTTTTCGAAACTGGTGGACGGCCGGATCAGCGTCGCCTGCCAGAACAGGAAAACACTGACCAGCAGGCAGATGGCGATGACTGCCGGGCGGTTGTTGAAAATCAGACGCTCAAGAAACGTCGCCTTGTCCTGATGAGGAGTGCTTAAGGATGTCATAGACCCGCCTTCTTATTATTTGCCCGGCTCATTTGGACGACCCGTTTTTTCCATTCTCGCCGGTGGGCGAAGTGACGCGAACGCCACCCTGTCCTGCCAGAATCAGATTGCCATTGCCTGCCGCAGTCACCGCCGAAACGGAAATTCGATCCGGGCGGTTGAACACGCTGAAGGTTTCGCCGTCGTCGCTGCTGCGAATGATGCTGCCCCCGTTGCCGACGATCACGATGGAGCCATCATCAAGCAACGTGGCGCCAGACAGGCCGAATTCCAGCGCGCCGCGTGCAGCCTTGAGCTCGACCTGCTCCCAGGTGCTGCCGAAATCGGTGGAACGGTAGAGATTACCGCGCAACCCATAGGCCAGCAGAGTGGCCGGTTGCGCCGTGCCGATCACACCGAACAGCGAGCCTTCATAGGGGCCTTCAAGTCTTTCCCAGGTCTGCCCTTCATCGGCGGAGCGGAACATGCTGCCCTGCTCACCGACGATGAAAATGCCGGAATCCTTGACCGCTGCAATGGCGTTGAGGTGGTACTGGTCTTCGTTGTCGAGGCGATCGCTGACGTCTTCCCAGTTCTTACCGCCATCGGTGGTTTCCAGCAAGGCACCGTAAGCGCCCACGGCAAAGCCGCTGTTAACGTCCTTGAACCAGACGTCGAGCAGCGGCGATTCGCGTTTCAGGTCTTCGAATTGTTTGCTCCAGGTGATGCCGCCGTCTTCGCTGGCGAGGATCTGCGCGTCATGGCCGACAGCCCAACCGTGTTTGTCATCGACAAAAAACACCGCCGTCAGCAATTGCCGGGTCGGCACCTTGGCCTGGGTCCAGGTCGCGCCCTGGTCATCGGAATACAGAATGTGCCCGCGATCGCCGACCGCCACCAGGCGTTTGCCGGCGTGTACGACATCGAGCATCAGGCCTTTGCTGGCCTTGGCGGATTCAACGGAATAGACCACGTCGGAGGCCGACGCGGCAGCGGCCAGCGCAGGCGCCGACAGCATCGTACAGCCCAACAGCGAGAGCGCTGTAGCCAGCAACGCGAACCTGCGTAACGCCGGCGGGCGGCCAATACTCACACCCATGACAGGCTCACTCATAGACCTTCCCCCACATTATTATTGTTAGGTCGTTCAACCCTTCAGGGCGCCGTAAGGGGTGCTCATCGCGATTGCCCTATTCCAGAAGCATAGTCCTGAAACCCGCAATCCAGAGCTCCTTCGGAAGCTGGCTTATCCTATCGGGGTTTGGAAAGGTCTGACAATCGACGCCACGTTATGTTTTGTTAACTGGGGGGATATGGGTTGTGGGTGAATGAGGAGGTATTTCGAGGGGTGATACTCAGGAAGATCGTTCCCACGCTCTGCGTGGGAATGCCGCCATGGACGCTCTGCGTCCGCTATTGAAGCTGTGACGCGGAGCGTCACGGGATGCATTCCCACGCGGAGCGTGGGAACGATCAGGTGAGTAAGGTCAGGCCAGGCTTTTGCTGACCACTTCAAACACATCGCTGGACAGTTGCCCCGAAGCGCGAATCCGCTCCAGCTCACCTTTCATCAACGCCTGACGAGCGTCGTCGTATTTGCGCCAGCGAGTCAGCGGCGCCAGTTGGCGAGAGGCGATCTGCGGGTTAAAGCCGTTCAACTCGATCACCAGATCCGCCAGGAAGCGGTACCCGGAACCATCCGCCGCATGGAAGTTGATCAGGTTCTGCCCGGCAAACGCGCCGATCAATGCCCGCACCTTGTTCGGATTCTTGATCGTGAACGCCGGATGTTGCATCAAGGCTTTGACCCGCTCCAGACCGCCCGGCAATGTGCTGCCGGCCTGAACGCTGAACCACTGATCCATGACCAGCGGATTGTCCTTGAAGTGTTCGGCGAAGGTCGCCAACGCCGTGGCTTTCTGCTCTTCGAACGGCGAATTGACCAACACTGCCAATGCAGTAAGACGCTCGGTCATGTTGTCGCTGGTGTCGAACTGCTCAAGGGTCGCCGCCAAGACTTCCGGCTTGCCGCTGAGCATCAGGTACGACAGCGCAATGTTTTGCAGCGCACGGCGGGCGAAATGCTCGGCTTCGGCCACATACGGCGTTTTCTTCGAGAGATCGCGATTGGCCTGATAACGCAGCCACAATGCCTCGAACAAACCTTCAGCCAATTGCTTACGGGCAAACTCGCGGGCGGTGTGAATGGCGTCTACGTCAGCCACTTCACTAATCTCTGTCAGGTACGCCTCGCCCGGCAACGAGAGCATTTCGGCGACCATGGCCTGGTCCAGTGTGTCGTCGGACAGCACGGTACGCAGCGCTGAAACCAGACGCTGATCCAGCACCAGCGCTTCACCCTTCTGTTGCTGTTCGATCAACTCTTGCAGCACCTGCACCGACAATTGCTGACCGGCATCCCAGCGGTTGAAACCATCACTGTCGTGCTGCATCAGGAACATCAGCTGATCGCGGTCGTACGGGAAGCTCAGTTTCACCGGCGCCGAGAAGCCGCGCAGCAACGACGGCAGCGGCTTTTCAGCGATGTCGACGAAGGTGAAGGTCTGCTCGGCTTCAGTCACCGAAATAACCCGCGAGGTGCCTTGAGCACTGGCTTCACCGGAAAGACGCAGGGCAATTTCGCCACCCTTGCTGTCCAGCAGGCCCAACTCGACTGGAATCACAAACGGCAGTTTCTGCACCTTGTCCGGGGTTTCCGGGCAGCTCTGGCGAAAGGTCAGGCTATAGGTTTTCGCTGCGGCGTCGTAGGACTCGCTCACCGCCAAACGCGGTGTGCCGGCCTGGCTGTACCAGCGTTTGAATTGGGTCAGGTCAACGCCGTTGGCGTCTTCCATGGCCTTGATGAAATCGTCGCAGGTCACGGCCTGGCCGTCATGGCGTTCGAAGTACAGGTCACTGCCTTTGCGGAAACCGTCAGCGCCTAACAAGGTATGGATCATGCCGACCACTTCCGAACCCTTTTCGTACACGGTCAGGGTGTAGAAGTTGGAAATTTCGATGAAGCTGTCCGGGCGCACGGCGTGAGCCATCGGGCCGGCGTCTTCGGCGAATTGGTGGGTGCGCAGATAGGCCACGTCCTGGATGCGTTTGACCGTGGCGGAGTTCATGTCGGCGGAGAAGCCGGAATCGCGGAATACGGTGAAGCCTTCCTTGAGCGACAACTGGAACCAGTCGCGGCAGGTCACGCGGTTGCCCGACCAGTTGTGGAAGTATTCGTGGGCAACGATCGCTTCCACCCGTTGGTGCGCGGCATCGGTAGCGGTTTCGGCGCGAGCCAGCACGGCGCTGGAGTTGAAGATGTTGAGGCCCTTGTTTTCCATGGCGCCCATGTTGAAGTCGTTGACCGCGACGATCATGAAGATGTCCAGGTCGTACTCGCGACCGTAGACCTCTTCGTCCCAGCGCATCGACTTCTTCAGACTGTTCATGGCGTGCTGGCACTTGTCGATGTTTTCCGGCTCGACATAGATGCGCAGCGCCACGGAGCGCTCGGTCATGGTGGTGAAGGTGTCTTCGACGCACCACAGGTCACCGGCCACCAGCGCGAACAGGTAGGCCGGTTTCTTGAACGGATCTTCCCAGGTCGCCCAGTGCCGGCCGTCTTCGCCGGGACCTGAAGCAATCGGGTTGCCGTTGGACAACAGCACCGGATAGCTGTGCTGCTCGGCAACCACCGTGGTGGTGAAGGTGCTCATCACGTCCGGGCGGTCGAGGTAATAGGTGATCTTGCGGAAACCTTCGGCCTCGCACTGGGTGCAGAACATGGTGCCGGATTTGTACAGGCCTTCCAGGGCGGTGTTGGTTTCCGGGTGGATTTTGACGCTGGTGTCGACCGTGAAGGTGGTGCTGGTCGGGTGCAGGGTCAGGTGATTCTCGGTCAACTGATACTGCGCCGCAGAAAGCTCCTGGTCGGCCAATGTCACCGACAGCAGCTCGAGTTGCTGACCGTCCAGCACCAGCGGCGGCAAGCCCGGGCCACGTTCAGGATTGCGGCGCATCACCAGTTGCGCATGGACCAGGCTGTGGTCCTCGAACAACTCGAAGGTCAGGTGCGTCTCGTCGATCAGGTACTCGGGCGCCTGATAGTCCTTCAGGTAGATCATCTTCGGTTGTTCGGTGCGCATGCTGGAATCCTTACTGATGCACGGCGAGCTGGTAGGCCGTGTATTTACGAATATTGATCACGCCGGTGTCGAAAATCAGGTATTGGCCCTTGATCCCCAGCAGCGTGCCTTCGGCAATCGGGTTCTTGTCCAGGTTGAAGCTGACAATCTTGACCGGGTATTGCTCGACCGGATAGCGGATCTCGAGCGGTTCGACATCGGTAATGGTCTGGATTGCCTGTAGGCCAAATCGTTCCTGCAAACCTTGCAAACCTTCCGCACAACTTTCAAACAGCTGATCGCGAACCTGCGCCAGATCCACCGATACCGCATCGCCCTTGAGTAAAGCACGCCAGTTGGTTTTGTCGGCGACCTGGCTGCGGAACAGGTCTTCGACGAATCCCGACTGCTGACGGGTCGCGACGCGCATGATCGGCAAGGCCTGGCTGGCGCCCTGATCGAGCCAGCGGGTCGGCAGCTGCGTGGCGCGGGTAATGCCGACTTTGATTCCTGACGAATTGGCCAGGTACACCACATGATCGGTCATGCAGAATTTTTCGCCCCACTCCGGATCGCGGCAGGTGCCAGCGTCGTAGTGGCAACGTTCCGGGCTCATGATGCAGAGGTCGCACTGGGCCAGTTTGGTCATGCACGGGTAGCAATAACCCTGGCTGAAACTGGTTTTAGTCTTGCGTCCGCAATGGGTGCAGTGGATCGCCCCCAGGTATTCCAGGCGCACCGTGGTGCCGATCAACGGATTGACCGGTACCTCGGCGTCGCCCAGGCGAAAGGCGTACTGCACGTTCGGCCCGTCAAGGCGCGCCGACATTTTGCTGATTGCACCGCGACCAATCTCGATCAATGGATGGCATCCGATTTGAACAGAATGTTTGGCACTTCGATCGACTTCGACTCGCATTCCTGCGGGCCCATGTAGCCGGTGCGCTCCTCCTCGGGCAGGTTCTGGATTTCCCAGGCGATCATCGCTTGCAGGGACAGTTCGCGCTGCTCGGCGGTGAGTTTGCCACCGTCGGACCATTTGCCGATTTCCACCGCCAGTTTCAGGCTCTGGTAGATAGACGGGGTGATGTTTTTGATCATTTCATTAAAAGAGGACATCAAGGGCTCCGCGCTCTTCATTCATAGCTTATTTAGAAGTCAGTTTACGGCGGTTGTACAAACCGCCCAACAAACCGGTGAAGCATCCGATGAGTAACCCGCTGACGTGGGCCGCGTTGGCAATCTGGCCGAAACCGATCATCGAGATCAGCCCCGACAGGCACACCAGCAACCACACCAGCATCATCACCAATACCCCTCGGGGCAGGCGATAAGCCGGGGTCGGCGACAGAAGCTGGAAGATCCAGCAATGCCCGAGCAGACCGTAAAGCACGCCGGACAACCCGCCAAACAGGCTCGGGCCGCTGAAAAGGAACTGGATATAGTTGGACACCAGGCTGAACAGCAACGTCAGGCCGATCAGGTTGATGCTGCCCTGGCGCGACTCGATGCGCCGCCCCAGCTCCCAGTACCACATGCCATTCATGGCCAGGTGCAGAATGCCAAAGTGAACCAGCATCGGCGTCACCAGACGCCACCACTGCCCCGCTGCCAGGCTATCGGCCAATGGCGTGAAATGGATGTAGTCACCGACCACGCGAAACTCCAGGAAAGTCAGCCAGCGCATCGTCTCCAGGTTTTCGCCAAGCAAAGTCACCATGGCGACGATCAGGCTCAGCAACAGCACCAACGCCGTGGCCTTGCTGTGGCGCAACTGTTCGACCAGGCCCGGACGCTGCCGTGTCTGCGCGATCGGGATATCCAGTTGCTGATCAGGGTCGCCAGCGGGAAAGCGCTCATACAACGAGCGCACGTCTTCGCTGATGTCGGCCGGCACCCACAGCACCTGTTCACCCGACTCTTCGCTGACCCGGTGGGGCACTTGCATACGCTGCAGCAGTTTGACGAACCCGCTCAAATCCACCGCCAAAGGCAGGCGCAATACCGCTACCGCCGTCATTGCAACACCTCCGGCCGTTCGACATCGACCCAGACAAATTTATGTGGGTCGAGACGGGTTTCCTGATCCAGACGATAAGCAACCAGTTTGCCGTAGAGCACCGCGCTGTAATCCAGGCACGCCAGGTTCGGGCGGATCGGCGCCGGTTTACCGCTGCGCCAGTAGTGGCCGACGAATAACAGCGGCTCATCGACGCCATAACGCAGCAAAGTGTCTTTTTCGGTGGAGGACAGCGGCTTGCGGGCTACCGGCTCAGGCAAGGCATCGGGCTGGAACACGATATCTCCGTAGGTTTGCGGGTCGTCTTCCCAGAACTTGGTGCGGAAAAACGAGCGCGTCAGGCCATCGCCGCTGGTCATGGTCAACCCGTCGGGCAAGCGCATGTCGGTGCCGCGCAACAGGCGATCGAACACGGTGCAGGCAAAACTGCCCGGCACCGCGGAGGCCTGGAGGAAATGTTCATCGATGCACCCGTCGGGGAACAATCCGCGCAATGGCTCGATCAGGCCGGCATCCCAGCAGGCATGCACCACCCGGAAACGCCCGGCATCGATGAACAATGGCAGCTTATAAAACCATTGCAGGAAGTCATGCCATTCCGCGGGATGGTCTTCGAACTGGGTCAGGGTTTCGTGCAGCAGGCGGCCATGGCGCGGCGTGTGTTCACGCACGAATTGCTTGCCGCTGCCCGGCGGCGCCGGCGTGCTCCAGCCCAGGGCGTTGAATTCATGGTTGCCCATGATGCACAGCGCCTGGCCGGCTTCGACCATGTCGCGGACGATGTGCAGCGCCTCGCGAATCCGCGGGCCGCGGTCGATGATGTCGCCGAGGAACACCGCCATGCGCGACGGATGCCGCCAGACGCCAGCCTGTTTGTGGTAACCGAGCCGGTCAAGCAAGTGCTCAAGGGTCAGAGCGCAACCGTGCACGTCACCAATCAGGTCGTAGCTACGCGCGGGATCGAGCATCAGTCGCCTCCACCGCCCAACTTGCTGCCCCAGCCGAGCTTGGTCCGGCAGACTTCATAGTAGTTGTGGTCGAGCGGATGAATCAGCCGCAGCTTCTGCGCTTTCTTGCTGATGGTGATGGTGTCACCGGGCGCGCAGGTGAAGTGATTCTGCCCGTCACAGGAGACTTGCGGGTAAATCTGCATATCTTTGGACACGACGATTTTCAGCTCACTATTGCCATCGACCACGATCGGTCTACCTGACAAGGTATGGGGGTACATCGGCACAATCACAATAGCGTCGAGCTTGGGATGCATGATCGGGCCACCCGCCGACAAGGCGTAGGCGGTCGAACCGGTCGGCGTGGCAACGATCAGGCCGTCGGCCTTCTGGCTGCAGACGAACTGGCCGTCGATGTACAACTCGAACTCGATCATCCGCGTCGATTTGCCGGGGTGCAGCACCACATCGTTCAGCGCATCGCCCTGGCCGATAGCCTCGGCATGGCGCCGGACTTCGGCTTGCAGCAGGAAGCGGTTTTCCACCAGATAGTGGCCGTCGAGCACTTCGGCGACTTTGACTTCCAGCTCATCGGGGCGAATATCGGTCAGGAACCCCAGGCTGCCACGGTTGATACCAAGCACCGGAATGTTGTGCTTGGCCAAGGCACGGGCGGCGCCCAGCAGGCTGCCGTCACCACCGACCACAATCACCATGTCACAGACTTCACCGAGCATCTTGCGCGACGAAGTTTGCAGGCCATGGCCTGGCAGGACTTCGGCGATGGTGTCTTCGAGGATCACATGCAGGTGACGATCGAGCAGAAACCGTTTCAGTCGGCGGACGGTATCCAGCACCTGAGAACTGCCCAGGCGACCGATGATGCCGATATTACGAAATTGCTCCATGGGGCTCCTATTGGGACGCGGAGGGTCTGCGACGGCGAAAAACACGATTATGGGCGAAAGCGCGGCGTAGACAAAACCCTTTCAGCCACGACGGTGCGCTCGCGTTTCGGGCTATGCTCGCAAGATGATCCTATTTCCAGATTTGCTCCAGTTACCCCACCAGTTGCGCCACCCTGAAGTGCGCGACCTGGCTTGGGTCATCCTCGCGCCGCCGATGCTCAGCATCACCCCGTGGCCGCAGCGTCATCCGCTGGCCGGCAGCGACTGGGTGCAGGCACCGGAGCGCCTGGAAGACTGGCTCAGACAATTGGATCGCGACAGCTACGATTTGCTGCACTGGCTGGCCCAGGCCAGGACCCGACGCCTGGGTCTGTACTACGAGCGGCTATGGCAATACGCCGTGCGGCACGCGCCCGGCATCGAACTGATTGCCGCCAACCTGCCGATCCGCCGTGAAGGTCACACCTTGGGTGAGCTGGACATGCTGCTGCGTGATCGCGATGGCGTGCATCATCTTGAACTGGCGATCAAGCTTTATCTTGGGCCACAGAACGGTGACGGCCATGACACCGCGCAGTGGCTCGGACCGGGTTGTCATGATCGACTCGACCGTAAACTGGAGCACCTGAGCCAGCATCAATTACCGATTTCCGCGCGGGCGGAAAGCCGTGCCGTGCTGGCATCGCTGGATATCCAGCAGTTCAGTGCGCATCTGTGGCTGGGCGGTTATCTGCTCTATCCGTGGCCGGGACAGGCTGAGTCACCCAGCGGCGCGCATCCTCAACATTTGCGCGGTAGCTGGCTGCATCAGAAGGACTGGACGGACTTTGTCGTGCAGCGCCCCTTCGGTCGCTGGCAACCCCTGCCCCGCCATGCCTGGCTGGCGCCTGCGCACTACCCCGAAGAGCAAACCTGGAACGCTGAACAGCTGAATGCGTGGCTGAGCGATCTGGACCCGCTGGCACCGGCGCAATTGATGGTTCGGCTGACGGAAAGTACGAATGGGGATTGGGAAGAAGCCGAGCGGCTGTTTCTGGTGTCCGATCTTTGGCCGAATGTGCCGGGTAATGGTTGAGTTTTGTAGCGTTTGGGCGGGCCTCTTCGCGGGCAAGCCTCGCTCCTACAGGTTTTGTGTCGTTCACGAAATTGGCGAACGACACAAAACCTGTAGGAGCGAGGCTTGCCCGCGAATGGCCCAACGCGGTCTAGATGGGGACGGTCATTGCTTTTTATGCTGCTCAACCCACAGCGCATAGGCATCGATGAATTTCTGCAGGAACGGCTTGACCGACTCGGACAGCTTTCCCGCCTCGTCGAACAATGAACCGGCGCCGCCCAGATAGGCTTCCGGCTGCTGCATGCACGGCACATTGAGAAACACCATGGACTGGCGCACGTTATGGTTGGCCCCAAATCCGCCGACGGCGCCTGGTGAAGCGCTGATCACCGCGCCCGGCTTGCCGTTCCAGGCGCTCTTGCCATAGGGGCGCGAACCCACATCGATCGCATTCTTCAATGGCGCCGGTACCGAACGGTTGTATTCCGGGGTCACGAACAGCACTGCGTCGGATGAGCTCACTTGTTGTCGGAAAGTGCTGTAGGCTGCCGGCGGTGAATCACCATCGATGTCTTCGTTGTAGAGCGGCAAATCACCGATTTCGATAATAGTCAGCTTCAGATTGGCAGGCGCCAGTTCGGCCAGCGCCAGCGCGACCTTGCGGTTGATTGATGCTTTTCTAAGGCTGCCGACCAGAACGGCGATCTCGTAGACATTGCTCATGGAGAATTCCTCGACTGTCCGATGGAAAGAGCCCTTAGTTATAGATGATCAAATGACGATTCAACCAGTGGACGACGGAAAATCGCCGTCCCTGACTATTTTTTTCCTGTAGGAAAACTTACCTCGCCCAACCACGGTCTACAGAACCGCAAATTGAGTGATTTATCTCCAGAGGTTCTAAGCAGATGGCAGCAGTACTCGTCAGTCAGTTCCATGCCAGAGACGCGGAAGGCCGCGTTTATTCGGTGCATGAGTTCCAGGAATCTATCCCATCGGTAGACGGCTCGGGGCCTGTCACTACCTATAAGCTGGCCATTGGCGACCGGGTCAACAAGCTCGCCGACAACGAATTTCTGCTTGTGCAAACGGGCGTCACTCTCATTCGCGAACCTGAAACAAGCGTCGCCTCATAACCCGCTGTTATGAGCAGAAGTCATATGCGCGCACTTGAGTTAGGATTCAGTGACTGACTCCCTCACCTGCTGAACATGGACTTCACGCATGCGTTTACGTCATATCGAAGTAATCCAGGCGCTTCTGCAGACCGGCCATCTGGGCACCGCCGCCGAATGGCTGCAGCTGCCAGTGGCCGAGGTCGAACGCACCCTGCGTGACGCCGAAGATCAATTGGGTTTCATGCTGTTTGCCAGCGTGCGTGGTCGTTTGCAAGCCACGCGCGAGGCGCGGGAGTTGCAGGTCGAGATCGCCCACGTCTACGAAGCCCTTGAGCCGGTCCAGCGACTGGCCAGCAGCCTCAAGCAATACTTGGCCCCACCCCTGCGAATCATCTGCACCCCGCCGCTGGCACAACAATTGTTGCCACATAGCATCGCGGCCCTGCGCCGACGCCTCCCCGACGCACCTTGCACCCTCCTGAGCCAGCCGACCCGCGAGATTGTCAGAAGCCTGCTGCTGCGTGAAAGCGATCTGGGCCTGAGCCTGCACGACCCGGAGTACGCGGATATCCATTGCCAGGTCATCGCTCAAGGCAAGCTCCAGCTACTGGCGCCCCATGGCTGGCTGCAACCGAAACAGAAGTACATCTCGCTGCAGGACCTGGCCGGTCAGTCGATGGTCGGCCTGGAAGGGCACGATCCGTTAAGCCCGGCGTTGGACAACAAGCTGCATGCGCTGCGCCCGGCTCCCGTCATCCAGACCCGGGTCCAGACTCATCAAATGATGCGCAGCATGGTCGAGGCCGGTGAAGGCCTGGCGATCGTCGACCCGTTTACCGCCCTAGGCGCCAAATCGGCCGGGCTCGATGCCTGCCCACTGGCGCCTGCCGTCCCGATCAGCGTCTATGCCTTGAGCCTCAAGAGCGTCGAGCCCTCTTCGGCGGTTCAGGCGTTGCTGGACATCATCACGGAACAAGCCGTGGCGATGCTGGCGAGCTGAGCGGGCTTTCCAGCGGATTATCGAACAACCGGTACCAGAACAGTGCCACCTCGGCGGTGTTCGGGTCGATCCCGCGATAGCGCAGATGATCGATCCCGCCGACCGTGTAACCGCAACGCTCATAAAGTCGACAGGCGCTCAGGTTGTTGTTCTGGGTTTCCAGCATGATGCCCGGCAGTTTTTTCTTGCGACTCCAGAACTGCGCCACGTCCAGCAGCGCCTTGGCCACGCCATGGCAACGCGCCGGAGCATGCACCGCCAACTCATCGATATGGGCGAAGCCGTTCCAGTTGGTGCTGACCACCAGGTGACCCACCGGCTCATCATCCAGATAGGCCATGAAAATCGCGCTGTCAGCGGCATCGCGAAAACTGCTGAATTCCTCGGGATCGATGCCATAGCACTTGCGATACGGGGTGATTGGCGTCACCGGCCACTGCGCCACCGGCTTACCGATTTGCGCGGCACCATAGGCGGCGACTTCAAAACTGAAATCACTGCCCCAGATATAAGCCGCAAATCCCTCATCGGCGACACGCACCGAGAGGCCTGGGTATTTGGGATTCATGACAGGTTGCATACTAGGAAAGGTCCTCATTCCTTGATGCAATCGACGGTATAGTGCCGTCCATTGCCCTCGTCTTCGTGTTGCAAGCCGTGCACATCTACGACAAATCCGGGGAAGCTACTGTCGAACGTACGGGCAAACTTAAGGTAATCGATGATCGAACGGGTCGACTCGGTGAAACGCTCGCCGGGCATGATCAATGGAATCCCCGGCGGATACGGCACCAGCATCACCGCCGCGATCCGCCCGTCCAGAGCATCGATCGAAACAGCTTCAACTTCCCCGCGTACCAATTGATCATAGGCGTCAGCCGGCTTCATGGCGACTTCCGGCAGCACTGTGTACATGCGTTTTAGGTGTTTGGCCGTGGCGTTGCTGCGATAGCAGGCGTGCAATTGATCACACAAATCGCGCAGGCCCATGCCTTGATAACGGGCAATATTGGGTTGCGCCACGCACGGCAGGCAGGTGGCCAGGCTGACATTGGCGTCGTAGCTGCGCTTGAACTCCAGCAACTCGGTCAGCAGCGTGCTCCATTTGCCCTTGGTGATGCCCATGGAGAACAGCACCAGGAACGAATACAGACCGGTCTTTTCCACGACCAGCCCACGTTCCCAGAGGAACTTGCTGACCACCGCCGCCGGAATCCCCCGCGCGCTCAGGGCACCGCCCGCCGTCAAACCCGGCATCACCAGCGTGACCTTGATCGGATCGAGCAGCACGTAGTCGTCGGTCACGCCGCCAAAGCCGTGCCAATCGGCGTCGGGTTGCAGCAACCAGTCTTCGGTGACCACCTGTTCGATGCGTTCCACCAAGGGCGGCTGCCAGATGGAAAACCACCAGTCATCGGCGGCGATATGCTGGCGCAGATTGGCCAGGGCCCGGCGAAAGCTCAGGGCCTCGTCGAACATTTCCTGCAACAGCGAACGACCTGCCGGCCCTTCCATCATCGCCGACGCCACGTCCAGCGAAGCGATGATGCTGTACTGCGGCGAGGTCGAGATGTGCATCATGAACGCTTCGTTGAAACGGTCGCGATCCAGTTGCCGGGCGCCACCGTCCTGAACGTGAATCATCGACGCCTGGCTGAACGCCGCCAGCAATTTGTGCGTGGAATGGGTGGTGAACACCAGTGGGCTGTCTTCAGTGCGGGAAGTGCCCATTCCATAACGGCCGGCGAAGAACTCGTGAAACGCCGCGTAGGCGTACCAGGCCTCATCGAAATGCAGCACCTCGACGCTGTTGCCCAGGCTCTGCTTGATCAGCTCGGCGTTGTAACAGAGACCGTCATAAGTCGAGTTGGTCACCACCGCCAACTTGACCTTGGGCTCACGGCCCTGGGTCAGCGGACTGGCGTCGATCTTGGCCTGGATCGATTCGCGACTGAATTCGCTCAACGGAATCGGGCCGATGATCCCCAGCTCATTGCGCTCCGGGCACAGGTACAGCGGGATCGCGCCGGTCATGATGATCGAGTGCAGCACCGACTTGTGGCAGTTGCGATCCACCAGCACCAGATCATCGCGAGCCACCATGGAATGCCAGACGATTTTATTGGCGGTCGAGGTGCCATTGATTACGAAAAAGGTGTGATCGGCGCCAAAATTGCGCGCGGCTCTCGCTTCCGCCTCCGCCAGCGGACCGGTGTGATCGAGCAGCGAACCGAGTTCCGGCACCGACACCGACAAATCCGAACGCAGGGTATTTTCCCCGAAAAACTGGTGAAACGCCTGCCCCACCGGGCTTTTGTGATAGGCCACGCCACCGCCATGGCCCGGCGTGTGCCAGGAGTAATTGGAGTCGGCGGTGTGCTGCACCAATGCCTTGAAGAACGGTGGCAACAGACCGTCCAGATATTTGCGCGCCGCGCGAGCGACCTGACGCGCGAGGAAGGGCACGGTGTCTTCGAATAAATAGAGAATGCCGCGCAGCTGATTGAGCTCGGCCATGGCATCGGCCGGGGCATTTTCCAGGGTGACCTGCTCGCCCAGGGCAAAGATCGGCAGGTCCGGCGCCCGAACCCGTGCCAGGCGGATCAGCTCGGCCATGTTATGCAGAAGATGAGCATCGGTGCTGGCGTCTTCGGCGGCAATCAACATGCAGGCGAGGCCATGATGGGTCGAGGCGACCAGACGTCCCTCGTTGTAATCCACCGCAGAAACAATGCTGAAACCTTCCTGCTCCAGTTCCCGCGCAATACCGCGCACACGATCACCGGCAACGGTGTCGGCCTTGATGTCGCGGTGGACGATCAGGACCGGGAATTTCAAATCTTTATACATGGGGGCTCGGTGTCCTGAGGCGGCAGACCGTAGCCTGCCAATAACCTCAGGGTAGAGGGTTGGAGCGCATGTGGCGAGGGGGATGCCCCGAAGTGGGGCGCCGGGTCATTATAACTGGCCCGAATTGAGCACTCCGTTCACGGTGTAGGAGCTGGCTTGCCAGCGAAGGCGGCCTCACAGCATGCAGCGCCGTGAAAACGCCTTCGCCGGCAAGCCGGCTCCTACAGGTTCGCGTCGTTCATGGGCATTTGTTGTGTTCTTTTCAGGCCTGAGCCTTGGCCTCGGCCAATTGCTGCCACAGCGACGGAGCGCCGGCGGATTTGGCAATGGCTTCAAGGCGCGCGATGTGCTGGGCCAGATCCTCTTCACTGGCGCGGATGATCCGGGCCGGCTGACGATCGGCCGGCAGACGACGGATCTCCGTGGCGGAGTTGTCCGCGCCCCCACCGGAACCATTGCCATCGGATGCATTCCCGGCCAGCGACAGGCTGGTCTGCCCACCGGTCATGGTCAGGTAAACGTCGGCGAGAATCTCGGAGTCGAGCAAGGCGCCGTGCAGTTCACGGCCTGAGTTGTCGACGTCATAGCGTTTGCACAAGGCGTCGAGGCTGTTGCGCTGCCCCGGGTGACGTTCCCGAGCCATCATCAGGGTGTCGAGGATCGAGCAATGTTGCGTGATGTCCGCACGATCGTGCTGGCCCATCAAGGCGAATTCGTTGTTGATGAAGCCAACGTCGAACGCCGCGTTATGGATGATCAGCTGCGCGCCCTTGATGAACTCGAAAAACTCATCGGCCACTTCGGTGAATCGCGGCTTGCCCACCAGGAATTCGTTAGTGATGCCGTGGACGCCGATGGCGCCTTCGTCACTCTCGCGATCCGGTTGCAGATAAACGTGGAAGTGCCGGCCGGTCAGGCGCCGACCGATCAACTCGACACAACCGATTTCGATAATCCGGTGGCCGTCGGTCACCGGCATGCCGGTGGTTTCGGTATCGAGTACAACGGATCTGGTGGCCATCAGTGCTCAGCTCTCAACGGGTCAATCGTGCAAAAGCGGCGATGTTAACACGCTCGCCGGGGTCTTTCAGATACACCGTGGCTCGCTTCCATTGATCGTTCCCACGCTCTGCGTGGGAATGCAGCCGGGGACGCTCTGCGTCCCATTGGGAACGCAGAGCGTCCCTTGAGGCATTCCCACGCGGAGCGTGGGAACGATCTATGGTCGGGAGATCAAGCCTGCTTGTACCCACGCACTTCATCAACGCCGCGGTTGGCCAGTTGGTCAGCCCGTTCATTTCCGTGATGGCCGATGTGCCCACGCACCCATTTCCAGGTGACGTTGTGGCGATTGACCTGCTCGTCGAGCAGTTTCCACAGGTCGGCGTTTTTCACCGGTTCCTTCGCCGCGGTTTTCCAGCCGCGCTTCTTCCAGTTGGCCATCCACTCGTTGATGCCTTTCATCACGTATTGGGAGTCGGTCACCAGCAGTACATCGCAGGAGCGCTTGAGTTCTTCCAGGCCACGGATGGCGCCCATCAGTTCCATGCGGTTGTTGGTGGTGTTGGCTTCGCCGCCCCACAGTTCTTTTTCAACGCCTTTGCACACCAGCAACGCGCCCCAGCCGCCGGGGCCAGGATTGCCCTTACAGGCGCCATCGGTGAAGAGTTCTACGCTATCGCTCATGCCAATCTATCCAGAAAATGCGGTGGCTCGCCGATCGGTGACCGACGATGCCCGAGGCCGGGGCGAACCCCGGCCGGGAAAATTAAAATGTGTATTACGGTTCGAGGTGACGACGATTGACCTTGGCCATCGGCAACGGAATCAACTTGCCCATTGGTTCGCGTCGCTCCTGGCGCACTGGGCGCAGGCCCACCACGATCTTGCGCGCGACCAATAAATAGAAGCCACCACCCGACAACTGCCAGTCACCGGCCTTGCGCTCCCAACCGGCCAGACGGGACTGCCAGGCGGGCGACGCAAGCGGCGGACGATAGCACCCGAAGCGGCGTTTCTCCAGCGCGAAGCCCAGCAGGTTCAGCCAGTCGCCAACCCGCGACGGAGAAATGCAACGGGCCTTGCGCAAGCCATCATGGGCGAACACATGACGCAAGCCCCAACTGCTCCAGGGGTTGATCCCGACAATCAGCAGATGCCCGCCAGGCCGCACGCTGCTCGCAGCTTCGCGCAGCAAACCGTGGGGCGACAGACAGAAATCCAGCCCGTGCTGCAACACCACCACATCGGCGGCGTGCTCGCTCAAAGGCCAGGCCTGCTCTTCACAAACGATCTCGACCCCCGGCAACGGCGCACCGAGCCGCACATTGCGCTGAACCTGCGGCGCCGACGGCGGCGTTTGCGCAGAAGGGCCGTAATGCACCAGGTAGCCGCCGAAGAAGCGCCCCAACTCGTCTTCGAGCATGC
The DNA here is from genome assembly GCF_022014505.1 of Pseudomonas sp. PGPR40. Lineage (NCBI taxonomy): Bacteria > Pseudomonadati > Pseudomonadota > Gammaproteobacteria > Pseudomonadales > Pseudomonadaceae > Pseudomonas > Pseudomonas sp. PGPR40. The sequence continues at coordinate 90,557 of NZ_JAKLSP010000028.1, forward strand.
GGCGCTCTTCGTCCAGCAGAAATTGCCCGATGGGCCCGGACAGCCATTCACGGGCCGCGCTGATCAATGTCAGCCACTCAGGATCGGCCTGAGCGAACGCTTTATCGGTCATTGCATTCTCCAACGCGCCAGGAAGTTCTAAGATGCGCCAATGTTTTCCGCTTGGCGAATCCGACGATGATACAGATCAGTGCCCTGCCCGCCTTCACCGACAACTACATCTGGTTGTTACAAGACCACAGCACCCAGCGCTGCGCCGTGGTCGATCCGGGCGATGCCGCCCCAGTACAAGCGTGGCTTGCGGCGCACCCGGGTTGGGTATTAAGCGATATTCTGATCACTCATCACCATCATGACCATGTCGGCGGCGTCGAGCGGCTGAAAAAAGCGACAGACGCGACAGTCTACGGCCCGGCCAGCGAAATCATCCCGGCGCGGGACGTGGCCCTCAAGGACAATGACCGCATCAACGTGCTGGGCTGGGACTTCGACATTCTCGCAGTGCCGGGCCATACCCTCGGGCACATTGCCTATTATCACCAGGGCCATTTGTTTTGCGGCGACACCCTGTTCGCCGCCGGTTGCGGACGGTTGTTCGAAGGCACGCCCGAGCAAATGCATCGCTCGCTGAGCCGCCTCGCGGCACTGCCCGAGAATACGCTGGTCTACTGCACCCACGAGTACACCCTGAGCAATCTGAAGTTCGCCGCTGCAGTCGAACCGGCCAACCCCAATACCCTTGAACGCCTGGATGAAGTCACCCGGCAACGCGACGCTGGAATCATGACCCTGCCTTCGACGCTGGCGCTGGAAAAACTCACCAATCCGTTTTTGCGCACCGACGAAACATCCGTTAAAGAAAAAGTGGACGAACGGAACGGACCCGATAACCGGGCTCCGAGTGCGGTTTTTGCTGCTCTTCGAGCGTGGAAAGATACGTTCTAGGGAGGCTGCTTACTGATACAAAAATTCTGAATGGTTGACCGAAGGGGGTGCGCTTTCTAGAATCGCCCGACATTTTTGCCCGGAACTTACTTCCAGCCAATGTCGTCACCTATTCGTAAAACCATCAATTCAGACGCATTGACCCGCTTGGCTCAAGCCATCGCGGTGGCTGTGTCCGCCACGTTGGCGGGCTGTTCCAGCCATGTGCCGCAGACCGAAGCGACACACACTCCGAACATCGCCGCTCGAGCCAAACAAAAACCCATCTGGCTCAGCGAAAAACCAACACCGCAAATTCCACAGGACGTCTGGGAGCGCATGCGCCAGGGCTTCCAGTTGCAGGACAACCTGGGCGTCAACCCGCGCATCGAGCAACAGCGCCTGTGGTTCGCCAGTAACCCGTCCTTCCTCGAGAACGCCGGCGAACGTGGCAGCCTCTACATTCACTACATTGTCGAACGCCTTGAAGAACGCAACATGCCGCTGGAATTGGCGCTGTTGCCGGTAATTGAAAGCGCCTACAACCCGATGGCCTATTCCCGGGCCAATGCGGTGGGTCTTTGGCAATTCATTCCTTCCACCGGGCGTTACTTCAACCTGCGTCAGACCCGTTTCTACGATGGCCGTCGTGACATCACCGCCTCGACCACCGCGGCCATGGATTACCTGACCCGCCTGCACGACATGTTCAACGGCGACTGGTTGCTGGCTCTGGCGGCCTACAATGCCGGCGAAGGTACGGTCAGCCGGGCCATCGAGCGCAACGAACGACTCGGCCTGCCGACCGACTACTGGAACCTGCCGCTGCCAGCGGAAACCCAGGCCTATGTGCCGAAACTGCTGGCATTGTCGCAAGTGGTCCTCGCGCCCGAAGCTTACGGCGTGAACCTCAACCCGATCGCCAATGAACCGTACTTCCAGGTCGTCGAAATCAACCAGCGCATGGACCTGTCCAAGGTTGCCGCGGTGGCCAACATCGACGAAGACGAGCTGTTCCAGCTCAACCCGGCCTTCAAGCAGCGCACCACCATTGACGGCCCCCAGCATTTGCTGGTGCCGACGTCCAAGGCGCAACTGCTGACCACCAGTCTGTCGACCATGCGCCCTGAAGAGCTGATCAGTCAGCGATCGCTCAAGCCAGTATTCGAAGGCGCAGACGACAGCGAAATCGCTAGCCTCAAGCGCGCCTACCGGGTCAAACGCGGTGACAATCTGGGCACCATCGCCAAGGCCAACAAGGTCGACGTCAAGGATCTGCAACGCTGGAACAAACTGACCGGCAAGGATCTCAAAGTCGGCCAGACCCTGGTGATGCAGGACACCACCAAGCGCAAATCCGGGCGCGTCAACACCGTGGTCGCGGCGAACAGCAAAACGAGCGGCAAGGTAACCAACAAGACGCAGACCCGGTACAAGGTCAAACAAGGCGACTCGCTGTACATGGTCGCCAAACGCTTCAACGTTGAAATGCAGCACCTCAAGCGCTGGAACCCTAGAGTTGGCCAGGCACTGAAGCCGGGACAGATGCTGACGGTGGCTTCGCCGAATTAAGCTGGCTCAGGCAATGGGGCTTTTTGTGGCGAGGGAGCTTGCTCCCTCGCCACAGGTTCTGCGAGCCGCCGGACCTTCACCTGCACAATTAACCACGCATTAACCCCCCGTCTTTTTCCTGTCGATACAAGCTGTTACTGTACGGCCCACAAAGCCCAAGCCGCCTGGATCGGATCTCTGACTTGAAGCGTCCCCTCCTCCTGCTCCTGATCAGCCTGGCCTTGAGCTCCCCCGCAAGCGCGACGATCAGCGAAAGCCATGGTTATGCGCAGTTCGGCACGCTCAAGTACCCGGCCAGATTTACCCACTTCGACTGGGTCAACCCGCAAGCGCCCAAGGGCGGTACGTTGCGGGTGATGGCGTTTGGCACCTTCGATACGCTCAACCCTTACACATTCAAAGGCTCGAGCCCGGTTTCCACCGGCAACTTCCTGCAATATGGCATCAACGAACTCAATGAACCGCTGATGGTCGGCACCGGCCAATACGCGCCGTCCGGCGATGAGCCGACCTCCAGCTATGGCCTGATCGCCCAATCGGTGGAATACAGCGAGGACCGCAGCTGGGTGGTATTCAACCTGCGTCCCGAAGCACGTTTCCACGATGGCACGCCGATCACCGCTTACGACGTCGCGTTTTCTTACCGTTTGCTGCTCAAGGACGGTCATCCGCAATACCGCACCAACCTTCAGGAAGTGTCGCGGGTGGATATCCTCAACCCACGGCGTATCCGTTTCGTCTTCAAGCGCGCCGGCAATCCGCTGTTGATCCTGCGCCTGGGCGAGTTGCCCGTGTTGCCCCAACATTACTGGGAAGGTCGCGATTTCAAGGCCACCACCTTCGAGCCGCCATTGGGCAGCGGGCCGTATCGAATCAGCTCGGTAACGCCTGGACGGCAGATCGTCTTCGAACGGGTCAAGGATTACTGGGGCAAGGACTTGCCGGTCAATCGCGGCAAATACAACGTCGATCGCATGGAAGTCGAGTTCTATCGTGATAGCGACGTGGCTTTCGAAGCGTTCAAGGCCGGCGAGTTCGACATCTACATCGAACACCAGGCGAAGAACTGGGCCAATGGTTACAACTTCCCGGCCGTGCGCCGTGGCGAGGTGATCAAGGCGCAGATCCCGCATCAGATCCCGACCCAGACTCAGGGCCTGTTCATGAACAGTCGGCGGCCGGCGTTTGCCCAGATCAAGGTCCGTGAAGCGCTGGGGCTGATGTTCGATTTCGAATGGACCAACCGCACGCTGTTCAGCGGCGCCTACAAGCGAGCAATGAGTTATTACCCCAACAGCGAGTTCTCCGCCACCGGGCTACCGGTCGGTCACGAGTGGCTGTTGCTCAAGCCCTATCGCGATCAGTTGCCCGCCAAGCTGCTCACCGAGCCGTTCAGCCTGCCGCAGACCGAAGGCCGCGGCATTCCCCGGGAAACCATGCGCCAGGCGTTGAGCCTGCTCGCCGAGGCCGGTTGGAAGCTCAACGGTCAGCGGCTACAAAACACCATCGGCCAACCGTTGCGCTTCGAGATTCTGCTGGTCAACCCGAACCTGGAACGCATCCTTCAGCCTTACGTCGAGAACCTCGCCAGCATCGGCATCGACGCACGGCTGCGCACGGTCGATCGCGCCCAATACAAACAACGCCTCGATCAGTTCGATTTCGACATGATCCTGATGACCCTCAACCAGACCCTCAGCCCCGGCCTGGAACAATGGCAGTATTTCCACTCCAGCCAGGTCGGGGTCAAGGGCAGCAAGAACTACGCCGGCATCGCCAACCCGCTGGTCGACCATTTGCTCGAACAATTGCTCGCCGCCCAGACCCGCGATGCACAAGTCGCCGCCGGCAAGGCGCTGGACCGGGTGCTGCTGTGGCAGCACTACATCATTCCCAACTGGTACCTCAATTATCACCGCCTGGCCTACCGCAACCGGTTCGCCTTCGTCATGACGCCGCCCTACACTCTGGGCCTGAGCGCGTGGTGGCTGAAATCTTCGGAGAAAGATCGATGAAGTTCGTACGCGCCCTGCTCTTGCAGGCCAGCGCTCTGTTGTTCGCCGGGCTGGCCTGTGCCGCCCCGCAACATGCCCTGACCCTGTACAACGAGCCGCCGAAATACCCGGCCGATTTCAAACATTTCGATTACGTAAACCCCGATGCGCCCAAGGGCGGAATCTTTCGCCAGGCCGGGTTCGGTGGCTTCGACAGCCTCAACCCGTTCATCAACAAAGGGGTGCCGGCCGACGACATCAGCATGATCTACGACACCCTGGCCAAACATGGCCTGGATGAGCCGTTCACCGAATACGGCCTGATCGCCGGCAAAATCGAAAAAGCCCCGGACAACAGCTGGGTGCGTTTCTACCTGCGTCCCGAAGCACGCTTCCACGACGGCCACCCGGTGCGTGCCGAAGACGTGGTGTTCAGCTTCCAGACCCTGGTCAAAGACGGCGCCCCGCTCTTCCGCGTCTATTACAGTGACGTGGAAGAAGTGGTCGTCGAAGACCCGCTTAAAGTGCTGTTCAAGTTCAAGCACAAAAACAACCGTGAATTGCCGCTGATCCTCGGACAGTTGCCAGTACTGCCCAAACATTGGTGGGCCACGCGCGACTTCAACAAGGGTAATCTGGAACTGCCGCTGGGCAGCGGCCCGTACAAAGTCATCGAAGTGAAGGCCGGGCGCTCGGTGCGCTATGAGCGGGTCAAGGATTACTGGGGCAAAGACCTGCCGGTCAATCGCGGCTTCTACAATTTCGATGTGATGACGACCGATTACTACCGCGACAACACCGTCGCGCTGGAAGCGCTCAAGGCCGGTCAGTTCGACTACTGGCTGGAATCGGCCGCGAAAAACTGGGCCAAGGCCTACAACATTCCGGCGGTGGCCGAAGGTCGGCTGATCAAGGAAGAAATCCCGAACGGCAACCCCACTGGCATGCAAGGCTTTGTGTTCAACCTGCGCCGCCCGGTGTTTCAGGATGTGCGCGTGCGCCACGCACTGAGCCTGTTGCTGGACTTCGAATGGACCAACAAGCAACTGTTCAACGGCGCCTACGCGCGCACCCGCAGTTACTTCGAAAACTCGGAAATGGCCGCCACCGGCCTGCCGGACGCCGATCAACTGGCGATCCTCGACCCGTTCCGCGGCAAGATTCCCGAGCAAGTGTTCAGCGAGGCGTTCCAGAACCCGGTGACCGACGCCAGCGGCATGATCCGCCCCCAACAGCGCCAGGCCTGGCAATTGCTGCAAGAGGCCGGCTGGCGGATCGTCGACGACAAAATGGTCGACGCCAACGGCAAACCGGTGACCATCGAATTTCTGCTGGCCCAGACCGAGTTCGAGCGGATACTGCTGCCGTTCAAGCGCAACCTCAGTGATTTGGGCATTGATCTGGTGATCCGTCGGGTCGACGTCTCGCAATACGTCAACCGCGTGCGCTCGCGGGATTTCGATATGATCGTCGGCAGTTTCCCGCAATCCAATTCGCCGGGTAACGAACAGCGTGAGTTCTGGATGACCGACGCCGCCGATAAACCCGGCAGCCGCAATTCCATGGGTCTCAAAGACCCGGTGGTGGATCAACTGGTCGAGCAACTGATCAACGCCGATTCGCGTAAAAGCCTGGTGGCCCACGCCCGAGCGCTGGACCGGGTACTGCAATGGGGCTATTACGTGATCCCCAATTGGCACATCAAGACCTGGCGCGTGGCGTACTGGAACCATATCGGCCACCCGAAGGTTTCGCCCAAATATGACATCGGCATCAATACCTGGTGGGTCAAGCCCAATGCGACATTGCCGATAGAAGTCGAAACCAAATTGCAAGCCGACCCTGCGGGCACGGAGTAATCAGATGCTGGCGTATATTTTTCGGCGGCTGCTGCTGATCATCCCGACCCTGCTCGGCATTTTGCTGATCAACTTCGTGATCATCCAGGCCGCCCCCGGTGGGCCGGTGGAACAGATGATCGCCAAGCTCGAAGGTTTCGAAGGCGCCACCAGCCGCATTGCCGGGGGCGGTGCCGAAGTATCGGTGGCAGGTTCCGCCTATCGCGGCGCCCAAGGCCTGGACCCGGCGCTGGTCAAGGAAATCGAGCACATGTACGGCTTCGATAAATCCGCGCCGGAACGTTTGTGGATCATGATCAAGAATTACGCCACCCTGGATTTCGGCGACAGCTTCTTCCGCGACGCCAAGGTCATCGACCTGATCAAGGAAAAGCTGCCGGTGTCGATCTCCCTGGGGCTGTGGAGCACGCTGATCATGTACCTGGTGTCGATCCCGCTGGGGATCGCCAAGGCTACGCGACACGGCAGCCACTTCGACGTCTGGACCAGTTCGGCAATCATCATCGGTTACGCGATCCCGGCGTTCCTGTTCGCCATCCTGCTGATTGTGGTGTTCGCCGGCGGCAGCTATTTCGATTGGTTCCCGCTGCGGGGCCTGACCTCGAACAACTTCGACGAGCTGAGCACCGGCGGCAAGATCCTCGATTATTTCTGGCACCTGGCACTGCCGGTGACCGCATTGGTGATCGGCAACTTCGCGACCATGACGCTGCTGACCAAGAACAGCTTCCTCGATGAAATCAACAAGCAGTATGTGGTCACCGCCAAGGCCAAGGGCCTGACCCGTCACCGCGTGCTCTACGGCCATGTATTTCGCAACGCCATGCTGTTGGTGATCGCCGGTTTCCCTTCGGCGTTCATCGGGATCTTTTTCACCGGCTCATTGCTGGTGGAAGTGATTTTCTCCCTCGACGGCCTCGGCTTGATGAGTTTCGAGGCGGCGATCAACCGTGATTACCCGGTGGTTTTCGGCACGCTGTTCATCTTTACTCTGCTGGGATTGGTGGTGAAGCTGATCGGCGACCTCACCTACACCTTTGTCGATCCGCGCATCGACTTCGAAAGCCGGGAGCATTGAGATGAACCTGTCTCCTCTCAATCGCCGACGTTTCGAACTGTTCAAGGCCAACAAGCGTGGCTGGTGGTCACTGTGGCTGTTCCTGATTCTGTTCGGCGCAAGCCTCGGTGCCGAGCTGATCGCCAACGACAAACCGCTGGTGGTGCATTACGACAACGCCTGGTACTTCCCGGCACTCAAGCGCTACCCGGAAACCGCGTTTGGCGGCGAATTCCCGCTGGAAGCCAACTACAAGAGCCCCTACATCCGTGAATTGCTCAAGGCCAAGGATGCCTGGGTTTTGTGGGCGCCAATTCCCTACAGCTACCAGAGCATCAACTACGACCTGAAAGTCCCGGCGCCCGCGCCGCCTTCGGCCGATAACCTGCTGGGCACCGACGATCAGGGCCGCGACGTGCTGGCCCGGGTGATTTACGGCTTCCGGATTTCGGTGCTGTTCGCTTTGACGCTGACCATTCTCAGCTCGATCATCGGCGTGATCGCCGGGGCCTTGCAGGGTTTTTATGGCGGCTGGGTCGATCTGGCCGGGCAGCGTTTCCTGGAGATCTGGTCCGGGTTGCCGGTGCTGTACCTGCTGATCATTCTGGCCAGTTTCGTGCAGCCAAACTTCTGGTGGCTGCTGGGGATCATGCTGCTGTTCTCGTGGATGAGCCTGGTAGATGTGGTGCGCGCCGAATTCCTGCGTGGTCGGAATCTGGAATACGTGCGCGCGGCGCGGGCGCTGGGCATGCGCAATGGTGCGATCATGTTCCGCCATATTCTGCCCAACGCCATGGTCTCGACCATGACCTTCATGCCGTTCATCCTGACCGGCGCCATCGGCACCCTGACCGCCCTGGATTTCCTCGGCTTCGGCCTGCCGCCGGGCGCGCCGTCCCTGGGTGAGCTGGTGGCCCAAGGTAAATCCAACCTGCAAGCGCCGTGGCTGGGTATGAGTGCATTTGCGGTGCTGGCGCTGATGTTGAGCCTGCTGGTGTTCATCGGCGAGTCCGCTCGCGATGCCTTCGACCCGAGGAAGTGAAATGAATCAGGACAATCTGATCGAAGTGCGCGATCTGGCCGTCGAATTTGTCGTCGGCGAGCGCATTCAGCGGGTGGTCGAGGGTGTGAACTTCGACATCAAGCGTGGCGAAACCCTGGCGCTGGTGGGTGAAAGCGGCTCCGGCAAATCGGTGACCGCCCACTCGATCCTGCGATTGCTGCCCTACCCGCTGGCCCGACATCCGTCCGGCACCATCACTTATTCCGACCAGAACCTGCTGGGCCTGAAAGAGAAAACCATCCGCCACATCCGCGGCAACCGAATCGCGATGATCTTTCAAGAGCCGATGACCTCGCTCAATCCACTGCATTCGATCGAGAAACAGATCAACGAAATCTTGGGCATCCACAAAGGCCTGACCGGCAAAATCGCAACCAAACGCACGCTGGAACTGCTGGAAATGGTCGGCATCCCCGAGCCCGAGAAGCGTCTCAAGGCCCTGCCCCACGAGTTGTCCGGCGGCCAGCGCCAGCGGGTAATGATCGCCATGGCCCTGGCCAATGAGCCGGAATTGCTGATCGCCGACGAACCGACCACGGCGCTGGACGTGACCGTTCAACTGAAAATTCTCGAACTGCTCAAGGAATTGCAGGCCCGTCTGGGCATGGCGTTGTTACTGATCAGTCATGATTTGAACCTTGTGCGAAGAATTGCGCATCGGGTATGTGTCATGCAGCGCGGTTGCATCGTCGAACAGGCATCGTGCGAAGAATTGTTCCGCGCACCGCAGCATCCGTACACGCGGGAATTGCTGGCAGCGGAGCCCAGCGGCAAACCGGCAAGCAATGTGATTGGCCCGCCGCTGCTGCAGGTCGAGGACCTGAAAGTCTGGTTCCCGATCAAGAAAGGCTTTCTGAAAAAGACCGTGGACCATATCAAAGCGGTAGACGGGATTAATTTCAGCCTGCCCCAGGGCCAGACCCTGGGGATTGTGGGAGAAAGCGGTTCCGGCAAGTCGACGCTCGGTCTGGCAATTTTGCGGCTGATCGGTAGCAAAGGCACCATCCGTTTTGAAGACAAGCAGCTAGACTGCCTGACGCAGCAAGAAATTCGGCCGCTGCGGCGGGAAATGCAGGTGGTGTTCCAGGACCCTTTCGGCAGCCTGAGCCCACGGATGTGCGTGAGCCAGATCGTTGGCGAAGGCCTGCGGATCCACAAGATGGGCACTGAAGCGGAACAGGAACAAGCGATCATTGCGGCACTCAAGGAGGTAGGCCTGGACCCGGAAACCCGGCACCGCTACCCCCACGAATTTTCCGGTGGGCAACGGCAAAGAATCGCCATTGCCCGGGCATTAGTGCTAAAACCGGCGTTGATTCTGCTGGACGAGCCGACTTCGGCCCTCGACCGGACCGTGCAACGCCAAGTGGTGGAGCTGCTACGTTCACTGCAAACAAAGTACAACCTGACGTATCTGTTTATCAGCCATGACCTGGCTGTCGTCAAAGCGCTGAGCCACCAGCTGATGGTGGTCAAGCATGGCCAAGTGGTCGAACAGGGAGACGCGCAAAGCATTTTTGCCGCCCCCCAACATCCGTATACACAGCAGTTGCTGGAAGCCGCTTTTCTGGCACCAGCCACTGCGCAATAACCTGAAAAGAGGAGCAACACATGGGTTTTCTCGCCGGTAAGCGCGTACTGATCGTCGGTGTCGCCAGCAAGCTGTCCATCGCATCCGGCATCGCTGCCGCCATGCATCGCGAGGGCGCTGAGCTTGCCTTCACTTATCAGAACGACAAACTCAAGGGTCGTGTCGAAGAATTCGCACAAGGCTGGGGCTCGAGCCCTGAGCTGTGCTTCCCGTGCGACGTGGCCAGCGATGAAGAAATCGCCAAGGTCTTCGAAGCACTGAGCAAGAAGTGGGACGGCCTGGACTGCATCGTGCACTCCGTCGGCTTCGCCCCGGGCGACCAACTGGACGGCGACTTCACCGAAGCCACCACCCGTGAAGGTTTCCGCATCGCTCACGACATCAGCGCCTACAGCTTCGTGGCCCTGGCCAAGGCTGGCCGCGAAATGATGAAAGGCCGCAATGGCAGCCTGCTGACCCTGTCGTACCTGGGTGCCGAGCGCACCATGCCGAACTACAACGTGATGGGCATGGCCAAGGCTTCTTTGGAAGCTGGCGTGCGTTACCTGGCCGGCTCCCTGGGCCCGGACGGCACCCGCGTCAACTGCGTATCGGCCGGCCCGATCCGCACCCTCGCCGCTTCCGGCATCAAGAACTTCCGTAAGATGCTGGCCGCCAACGAAGCGCAAACCCCGCTGCGTCGTAACGTCACCATCGACGAAGTCGGCAACGCCGGCGCCTTCCTGTGCTCGGACCTGGCGTCCGGCATCAGCGGCGAAATCATGTACGTAGACGGCGGCTTCAACACCACCGCCATGGGCAACATCGAAGAGTGATCTTCGGTTAGCATCGAGTAGGAGGCGGATTTACATCCGCCGTCCTCTCACACCACCGTACGTACGGTTCCGTATACGGCGGTTCAGGCTATGCGGCTAAGCCGGTTTATCGTATCCAGTATTGAGATCAACCCTAGC
>NZ_JAKLSP010000029.1:0-98642 GCF_022014505.1 Pseudomonas sp. PGPR40
CCAACTTGACCATGACACTGGCCGGTGCCTTTTTTTCAAACCGCGCTAGAACTTCTGCCCACATCGTTTTCGTCACCCTGACTGGAGTTTTGGGGGAGTTTAAACGAAGACCTTGAAAGGGCTGGCTGTAAAAGCGAAACCGCCAGCGGCCGTTACCGCAGAAACGGATATGTACCCCCAACACCAAGCACCAAGCACCAAGCACCAAGCACCAAGCACCGGCAATGAGTTTCTGTAGTCCCAAAGATGTGTAGATACCCATGCCGCGATGGCGGCCGATCAATCAGCCTGAACCTACATGCCACCCCCTAATCATCAAATCGCAGACAAAGAAAAGCCCGGCCTGAGCCGGGCTTTTCCAGAGCTGCGAGCTAATTACTTAGCGCTAGCTTCAACCTGCGCTTCTACGCGACGGTTTACAGCGCGACCAGCGTCAGTAGCGTTGTCAGCAACCGGACGGGATTCGCCGTAGCCAACAGACTGAACGCGGGACGATTCAACACCGTACTGGTTGGTCAGAACGTTCTTAACGGCGTTTGCACGACGCTCGGACAGTTTCTGGTTGTAAGCGTCAGGACCGACGGAGTCAGTGTGACCTTCAACAGTAGTAGTGGTGGATGGGTACTGCTTCATGAAGTCAGCCAGGTTTTTGATGTCGCCGTAGCTGTTAGGCTTGACTACCGACTTGTCGAAGTCGAACTTCACGTCCAGCTCAACACGAACAACTTCAGCAACTGCTGGGCAGCCATCAGCGTCAACAGTTACGTTGGCTGCGGTGTCCGGGCACTTGTCAACGTTGTCGCAAACGCCATCGTTGTCGCTGTCGGCGCAGACTTCAGCCGGTGCTGGAACTGGAGCAGCAGCAGGCTTGGAGCCGCCACCGAAGTTCACACCGATACCAACGCTAGGAGCCCACTCGGTGTCGCCCTGGTCGATGTTGTATTGAGCTTCAACGCCAGCACGGGCGTAGAAGTTGTCAGTGAAGTACAGCTTGGCACCGCCGCCAACGTTGGCGAAAGTGGAACGGTCACGACCGTTCGAACCGTTCTGGTCGATGCTCTGGTCGGAGAAACCGGCCGATACATACGGACGCAGCATGTCGCCTGGGTTGTTGAAGTGGTACAGAGCGTCCAGAGCGGTGTTGGCGCCCTTCACGTTCTTGCCATCATCGGCACGTACGTTGTGAACTTCGTCGTAGGCCAGACGCAGTTCAACGTCGTCGGTCAGGAAGTAACCAACCGAACCACCGAACAGGTTGCCGTCGTTTTTGAAGTTACGAGCGCTGTCATAGTACTCTTTCTTAGCGAAGCCTTCGATTTCAACTGCGCCTTGGCCTTGTGCCAGAGCGCCGAACGAAGTGGCGGCAATAAGAGAACCAATGGCCAAGCCCAAGGTGTTTTTCAGTTTCATCCGTTAAATCCCCATCTGGTGATTGTGAAGCAGTCCCGCAAACCGGGGGACAACTCGGCGGCAAGTCTATCAGAACTTGCCTACACGTAAGAGATATTTGCGCCGAACTAAGTTTCGGCAACGCCTGCAAATTTCTCACGCAATTTGTCTAGAGCGCGTTTGTAACGCATTTTTGTCGCACTCAAACCCATGTGCATTATGTCTGCGATTTCCTGAAATTCCAGTTCTGCGACAAATCGTAGCACCAGAATTTCACGGTCAATCGGGTTCACATACACCAGCCAGCGATCAAGTCCGCCCTTCTCCTCGGGTTTCGGCATCTTTTCTTCAGACGCTTCCTCGAGGGGGTCCAGACTCAAAGCATCCATCAAGCGACGCTTTCGCCGTTCTTTCCGATACTGAGTGATGCACTCGTTGTACGTGATGCTATATAGCCATGTCTTGAACTTCGATTTGCCCTCGAAGTTCTTCAGGCCATACAGCACCTTCAACATCACTTCCTGACAGACATCATCTGCGTCACGATCGTTCCCGAGATACCGTGCACAAACGTTAAATAATGTTCGCTGGTAACGCCGCATCAGTTCTTCATAAGCGCGCGTTACGTGAAACAGCTCGGTATGCGAGCGCGCGACCAACTCCTCATCAGAGAGCTCGCGGGGGTCGTAGCGCGTAGAGAGCGATTGAGCTTTATTCAAAACAAGTCTGGCCGACAGTCAGGTAAATTCCGCCGCAGCCCTCAGGGCATTTTGCGGCGGCATACATTAGCAGGATTTGCCGGGTTAGCGGCTACTCACATGCTGCTCCAAGAGAATCCGATTCGAGAGAGAGACTAGCTCACCCTCGTCCGTCAGCACGGTGGTTTTAACCGTGCCGATTTCCTCGATTTGACCTTCGACCTCGCCAATACGCACTTCTTGCCCAACCTGATACAACTCACGCACATAGATTCCCGCAAGAATCTGACCGGCTATTTCCCGACTTCCCAAACCCATCGCCAGCGCAACCGCCAGACCGACGGTAATCAAGACGATCACGATCACATGGTTGAGCAGGTCAGTCTTGACCTCTAACTGGCTGATCGCAACCGAAATACTGATGATGATCACCAGGCCCTGGGCAATTCGCCCCAGGCCCGCGGAGTAATCAAGTCCTACGCCTTCTGCCGCGCCACGCACCAGCCCATTGGCCAGTTGCGCCAGCAAGACACCCACCAGCAGCACCAATGCAGCGCCGAATACTTTCGGCAAATACAGCGCCAACATGTCCAGCGTAGCCGAAACTCGCTCAAGTCCAAGTGATTCTGCGGCTGAAACCAGAAAAATCAGCAGAACGAACCAATAGACGATCTTGCCGATCAGCGTCGAGATAGGCACCTGCAGGCCGGCGCGGGACAGCAATTTGGTCAGCCCGGTACCGCCCATCAAGCGATCGAGGCCCAGCTTGGCAAGCAATTTGGAGAGAAGCGTGTCCAACAGTTTGGCCACGACAAAACCCAGCAGCAGCACAACCAATGCGCCGAACAGGTTCGGAATGAAGTTCGCAACTTTGGTCCATAACGCAGTCATTGCAGTGACGAGGCTCTGAGTCCAGAGATCAAGTTCCATATTCAATCAGCCTTATCAGCAGTGCGAGCGGTAGGTTTACGAAGACGGGAAACCGGCGCGACGTGGGCCGATCCGTTATTCAGGGCGATCATCAGCGCGGGCAGCCAGCGGCCCAGCAGGCTGAACAGATCGCCGGCACCGACCTGGCGGTTGGCGGTTTTCAGCACGCGGCCCAGGCAGGCATCGTCGTCACGGCTGGACGGCGAAGCTTTGAGCATGTCACGCAAAGACTGTTCGAACGGATCGTGCATACGCACCTCTCGTGATATCTGTGAAAGACGCGGTCAAATTTGCCCGGGTCACATGACTCATCATCAGAACCAGCGCAAACGTCGGTATAGCCACCACTGCCCCAGCGCTACCGAACCTGCCAGCAAGCAGGCGATCAGGAAGCCATAAGGGCTGCTGGAGAACGGAATGCCGCCGACGTTGATACCCAAAAGACCGGTCAGAAAACTCATCGGCAAAAAAATCCCGGTGATGATCCCGAAGCGGTACATCGTGCGGTTCATGCGCACGCTCAAACGCCGGTCTTCGGCCTCCAGGACTAGCCCCACGCGCTCCCGGGTCAATTCCAGCTCCTCGAGATAACGGGTCAGGCTGTTGTTCAATTCGTTCCAGTAATCGGCATCGTCTTCAACGAACCATGGCATTTTTATCCGCGTCAGCTGACCAAAAATATCCCGTTGCGGCGCCAGAAAACGCTTGAGTGAAGCCGCCCTGCGACGGATCTGCAATACGGTCCCGTGCTCAGGTGTATACCGTTCGTCGGCATCCAGCTTTTCTTCTTCCTCATCGACGATTTCGGAGAGGCAGCTGACCAGATCCTGCACTTTATGGGTGAGGTACTGCGCCATATAAAGAATGAGTTCGGAGGCGGTTTTCGGCCCTTTGCCTTCGGCCAGTTGCACCAGCAATTCATCGGTGGCGCGTAACGGCCGCAGACGCAGGGAGATCACCCGCTGGGCTGAACCGAAGATCCGCACCGAGACCATGTCTTCCGGCTCGGCACCTGGATTGAGGTTGATCCCGCGCAGAAACAGCAACAGCTCGGAGTCCGGTAGCGGCAAAAGGCGCGGCCGGGTGTTCTCTTCCAGCAATAAGTCGCAACTAAATTCGCTCAGACCGCTGGATTGACGCAGCCAGGTCCGGGTTTGTGGATGACTGCGATCCCAGTGCAGCCACAGGCTTTCATGGGCCTGCAGCTGCAAATCATCGAGTTCAGTCCGGGCTATCGAACGCGCACCGCCTTTACCGTCCAGCACCAGGGCATGTACCAGCCCCCACTGCGCGTTTTCTTCCTCGAACATCCTCACCCCTTTTATGAAACGCGCTTTATTCAGGCATCTTCAGCGGGCTTGGCGAGATGATCACGCCATTGTTGTCTGCATAAATGTACTCGCCGGGACGGAACGTCACACCGGCAAATGTCACCACAACGTTGAGATCGCCGAGCCCGCGCCTGTCGGATTTCCTCGGGTGGCTGGCGAGAGCCTGAACGCCCAGATCGGTCTGCGCGATGATATCGACGTCACGGATGCAACCGTAGATCACCAGCCCTTCCCAACCGTTATTCGCGGCTTTCTCGGCCAGCATGTCACCCAGCAACGCATGACGCAGGGAACCGCCACCGTCTACCACCAGCACTTTGCCATTCCCCTTGAGCTCGACTTGCTCCTTGACCCGCGAGTTGTCTTCGAAGCACTTGATGGTCACGATTTCGCCGCCGAAAGAATCACGGCCGCCGAAATTGCTGAACATCGGTTCCAGCACCTGCACCAGCTCCGGGTAGGCATCGCACAGGTCAGGCGTGATGTAATGGTTCATCGAGAAACTCCTGTAAAAAGGAAGACAATCGAGTAGGCAGCCTACGCGGGCCAGGGCTGAGCGGCTGCAAACGCGCCGATCAAATCAGCCACCAAAAGTGACCAGAACCGCTTAATGCGTCATATCTTAGCCGCAAGCTGTTCAGAGCGAAATGCCCTTGTTAGAGCATCAGGCTCAAACTGCAGCGACCAAATCCGGCTTTCCACCCAGCAAAGGCGTCTGTTGATCCGCCAGCCAGCGCGCCACCAACGGCCAGACTTCAGTCTGTGCAGACTTGCTGACAAGCATTTCCACGTGACCGAAATTATCGCTAAAGCCTTGCTCGAGGCCAAGGGTGATGAATTGTTTGTGCTCGGAGCCAACCTGATCGAACAGCTTGCGACAGGCCCAGGTCGGGTCCTGATGATCACCCGCGGCGCTCACGGCCAGCACTGGCAACTGAACCTCGGCCAAACCCGCCCACCAGTCCTTGTCAGCATCGCCAAAACGACCGAACAGCCCGTACCAGCGCATGCTTTCCAGGGCCAGGCCAATCGGCTCGTCCTCCGGGCCGCGCTTGAGCCGTGAACCTGACAGCTGGGCGAAACGCTTGAGAATAAAGCGCCCGCTCCATTCCACCGGCGGAAACTTCAATGGCCAGTAGGTGCGGCTGACCTGCGTGCCAAAAAACGCCGCAGAGGCCACCACCGGTTCGCCGATGTATTCACCGCCCAACGCCGCCGCCAGGGTGATCCCGCCCAGCGAATGACCGATCCAGTGTGGGATCTGGCCACTTTGCTCGCGTACGAACGCGCCAATGGCAGGCAAATCGTAACGTGCGTAGTCGGCGACGCGGTTATTGCGATAGTCCTGGTTGCGCTGAGACAAGCCATGTCCGCGCATTTCCGCAATCCACACATCGAATCCCAGACGCGTCAGATAAGCCCCCAGCCCCAGACCTTTGGGAGAGAACCAGAAGCGTCGATTGGAAAAACTGCCGTGCAACAGAATCACTGGCACGCCACGCACCGTCGGCTCATCGGCCAGACCCAGGCGTGTCACAGCCAGTTCGACGGTGCCGTCGGGGCTGTTGCCGGGTTTCAAACGATAGACGTCTTCGCTCAAATCACCGCGCCGTTCGGCGCTGATCAGGGCGACAGGAAATAGGTTGCTGCTGCTTTGCATAATGCTCTTGCACAAAAAAGGGCGGCATCCAGAGGAGCCCGCCCTGCTTGATTCTTAAAGCCCCGGCCATTGGCCGAGGCTTCATTCACATCAAGCCGAAGCCTGACCCTCAGCCAGGAAGAACCAGGTTTCCAGCACGGAGTCGGGGTTCAGCGAAACGCTTTCGATGCCCTGCTCCATCAGCCACTTGGCCAGATCCGGGTGATCCGAAGGGCCCTGACCGCAGATGCCGATGTACTTGCCGGCCTTGTTGCAGGCCTGAATAGCATTGGCCAGCAACTTCTTGACCGCTGGATTTCGCTCGTCGAACAGGTGCGCGATGATCCCGGAATCACGGTCCAGGCCCAGTGTCAGCTGGGTCAGGTCGTTGGAGCCGATGGAGAAGCCGTCGAAGAACTCAAGGAACTCTTCAGCCAGGATCGCGTTGGACGGCAGTTCGCACATCATGATCACGCGCAGACCGTTGTCGCCACGGGCCAGACCGTTTTCAGCCAGCAGATCGACCACTTGGCTCGCTTCGCCCAGGGTGCGAACGAACGGCACCATGATTTCAACGTTGGTCAGGCCCATCTCGTTGCGCACGCGCTTGAGGGCACGGCATTCGAGCTCGAAGCAGTCACGGAACGATTCGCTGATGTAACGCGAAGCACCACGGAAGCCCAGCATCGGGTTCTCTTCTTCCGGCTCGTAGAGCTTGCCGCCAATCAGGTTCGCGTATTCGTTGGACTTGAAGTCCGACAGACGCACGATGACCTTTTTCGGCCAGAACGCTGCCGCCAGGGTGCTGATGCCCTCGACCAGTTTGTCGACGTAGAAACCGACGGGCTCGTCGTAACCGGCGATGCGCTTGTCGACGCTGTCCTTGATTTCTTGCGGCAGCCCGTCGTAGTTCAACAGCGCTTTAGGGTGCACGCCGATCATGCGGTTGATGATGAACTCCAGACGGGCCAGGCCCACACCGGCGTTCGGCAGTTGCGCGAAGTCGAAGGCTCGGTCCGGGTTGCCGACGTTCATCATGATCTTGAACGGCAGATCAGGCATGGCATCCACGGAGTTTTTCTTGATGTCGAAGCCCAGTTCGCCTTCGAAGATGTAACCGGTGTCGCCTTCAGCACAGGAAACGGTCACGCCCTGGCCGTCTTTCAACAGCTGGGTGGCGTTGCCGCAACCGACCACGGCCGGAATGCCCAGCTCGCGGGCGATGATCGCCGCGTGGCAGGTACGGCCGCCACGGTTGGTGACGATGGCGCTGGCGCGTTTCATGACCGGTTCCCAATCCGGGTCGGTCATGTCGGAAACCAGAACATCGCCTGGCTGGACTTTGTCCATCTCGGACACGTCCTTGATGATCCGCACCTTGCCGGCGCCGATGCGCTGGCCGATGGCGCGACCTTCGACCAGCACAGTGCCGGTTTCTTTCAACAGGTAACGTTCCATGACGTTGGCCTGGGTGCGGCTCTTCACGGTTTCCGGACGGGCCTGCACGATGTAGAGCTTGCCGTCGTCGCCGTCTTTGGCCCATTCGATGTCCATCGGGCACTTGTAGTGCTTCTCGATGATCATCGCTTGTTTGGCCAGCTCGCTGACTTCGGCGTCGGTCAGGCAGAAACGTGCACGATCAGCCTTGTCCACGTCGATGGTCTTGACCGATTTACCGGCCTTGGCTTCATCGCCGTAAATCATCTTGATGGCTTTGCTGCCCAGGTTGCGACGCAGAATGGCCGGACGACCGGCCTCCAGCGTGCCTTTGTGGACATAGAATTCATCCGGGTTCACCGCGCCTTGTACGACGGTTTCACCCAGGCCGTAGGCGCCGGTGATGAACACCACGTCACGGAAGCCCGATTCGGTATCGAGGGTGAACATCACGCCGGCGGTGCCGGTTTCGGAGCGGACCATGCGCTGCACGCCGGCCGACAGGGCAACCAGCTTGTGGTCGAAGCCCTGGTGGACGCGGTAGGAAATCGCACGGTCGTTGAACAGGGAAGCGAACACTTCTTTGGCGGCGCGAATAACGTTTTCGACACCACGGATGTTCAGGAAGGTTTCCTGCTGACCGGCGAAGGAAGCGTCCGGCAAGTCTTCGGCGGTGGCGGAAGAGCGCACGGCCACGGCCATGTCAGGGTTGCCGGCCGACAGCGTGGCGAACGCGGTGCGGATCTCGGCGTTGAGCTTCTCGGGGAACTCTGCTTCCATGATCCATTGACGGATCTGGGCGCCGGTTTTGGCCAGGGCATTCACATCGTCGACATCCAGCGCGTCGAGGGCGGCGTGGATCTGGTCGTTCAGACCGCTCAGTTCCAGAAAATCACGATAAGCCTGAGCTGTCGTGGCGAAGCCACCGGGCACCGATACACCGGCACCTGCAAGGTTACTGATCATCTCGCCCAGGGATGCGTTCTTGCCCCCCACATGCTCCACATCATGGACGCCGAGCTTATCGAGGGAAACTACGTACTCTACCAAGGTGATCTCTCCACTAACTGGGTTGGAAAAGCTCAGAAGCCGGCGACTCGAAGGAGCATTTGCCGGCTGTATGGCCTGGACCTGGAAAATAAGTGAGAATGCTGGCCATTGGTGGCCGACAAATCGCGCCTATCATATCCAAGAATCGTTACTAGCTTAAGGCCCAAGGTGCAAATGAAACGATCTGCTTTCTTTATCTCCGATGGCACGGGCATTACGGCCGAAGCCCTCGGTCAAAGCCTGTTGGCGCAGTTCGAAAACATTACCTTCAGCAAAATCACGCGGCCCTACATCGACAACGCGGATAAAGCGCGGGCCATGGTACAACAAATCAACAAAGCCGCCGAAAACGATGGTTTTCGTCCGATTATTTTCGACACCGTTGTCAATCAGGACATTCGTGAGATTCTCGCAACCTCGAATGGTTTCATGATCGACATTTTCTCGACCTTCCTGGCCCCGCTGGAACAGGAACTGACCGAGCATTCCTCCTACACCGTCGGCAAATCCCACTCCATCAATGGCAACTCCAATTACATGGAGCGCATCGAGGCGGTGAACTTCGCCCTCGACAACGACGATGGCGCCCGCACCCACTATTACGACAAGGCCGACCTGATACTAGTGGGCGTGTCGCGATGTGGTAAGACGCCGACGTGCCTGTACATGGCGATGCAATTCGGCATCCGCGCGGCCAATTACCCGTTGACTGAAGACGACATGGAGCGCCTGCAACTGCCGACCGCCCTGCGCGCCCATCATCACAAGCTGTTCGGCCTGACCATCGACCCGGACCGGCTTACCGCCATCCGCAACGAACGCAAGCCCAACAGCCGCTATTCGAGCTACGCGCAGTGCGAATTCGAAGTGCGCGAAGTGGAGAATCTGTTTCGCCGCGAGAACATTCCCCACATCAATTCCACGCATTTCTCCGTGGAGGAGATCTCTGCGAAGATTTTAGTAGAGAAAGGTGTGGAGCGGCGGTTCAAGTAGTTCTTTAACGCCTGTCAGGCCGCCTTCGCGAGCAAGCCCGCTCCCACATTTGATCTTTGTCGTACACAAATCTGTGTTCACTGAAGATCAAATGTGGGAGCGGGCTTGCTCGCGAAGAACGATAACTCGGTCTCCTAGATCACAAACAGATCCACAAACCGGTTCACCGGCGTCGCCTCAAGCGCAGCCTGGTCCTTGCACAACGCAAAGATCTCGGCACTGCGCTGCGCCGTGAACCGCGTCGCCAGATTGGCCTTGAACTTGTCTTCCAACAGCGCAATGCCATCGGTGCGGCGACGGCGATGGCCGATCGGGTATTCCACCACCACGTTTTTGGTGCTGGAGCCATCCTTGAAGAACACCTGGACCGCGTTGGCGATAGAGCGTTTGTCCGGCTCCAGGTATTCGCGAGTGAAACGCGGGTCTTCGACGATGATCATTTTTTCGCGCAGCACATCGATAATCGGATGCACCGCGTGGAAGTCGTCTTCGTACTGCTCGGCCACCAGATTACCGAACACCAAGGGTACGGCGGTCATGTACTGGAGGCAGTGGTCGCGGTCCGCGGCATTGGCCAGCGGGCCGACCTTGGAGATGATGCGGATCGCCGATTCATGGGTGGTGATGACGATTCTGTCGATTTCGTGCAGGCGATTCCTGACCAATGGATGCAAGATGACGGCGGCCTCGCAGGCGGTTTGCGCGTGGAACTCAGCGGGAAAACTGATCTTGAACAGCACGTTTTCCATCACGTAGCTACCGAACGGCCGAGAAAAGCTGAAGGCACGTTTGTCTTCAGGCTTGAGCGCCAGGTCATTGTTGGTGTGGCTGAACAGTACGTCGTAAAAACCCCATTGTCTGGCGGTCAGTACACCGGGAATGCCCATCTCCCCGCGCATCGCAATGTCCGCCAGACGCACGCCACGACTGGAGGCATCCCCTGCCGCCCAGGATTTACGCGACCCGGCATTCGGCGCATGCCGATAAGTACGCAGCGCCTGGCCGTCGGCAAAGGCATGGGACAATGCGGACAGCAGTTGCTCGCGATTGGCGCCCATGAGCTTGGCGGTGACGGCGGTCGAGGCGACTTTCACCAGGATAACGTGATCGATTCCGACGCGGTTGAACGAGTTTTCCAGCGCAATCACGCCTTGGATTTCGTGAGCCATGATCATGGCGTCCAGCACCACGCGAAGGGTCAGCGGGGCATCGCCATTGGCCAGGCGTTTTTGCGACAGATGGTCGGCCACCGCGAGAATGGCGCCGAGGTTATCGGACGGATGCCCCCATTCGGCGGCGAGCCAAGTGTCGTTGTAATCGAGCCAGCGGACGATGCAACCGATATCCCACGCGGCTTTGACCGGATCGAGACGGTAACTGGTCCCGGGCACGCGAGCACCGAAGGGAACGACAGTGCCTTCGACGATGGGCCCCAGGTGTTTGGTGCATTCGGGAAAACGCAGGGCCAGCAGACCGCAGCCGAGGGTGTCCATCAGGCAATGGCGGGCGGTATCCAGCGCTTCTGGAGATTCGATTTTGAAGTTGAAGACGTAATCGGCAATGTCCTGCAGGACCGTGTCGTAGTCGGGGCGTGTATTCAGATCGACGTTGGCGCTCATGTTCGATTCACTCGGTCAGTGGTTCGCTGATGGGACCTCGGTTCAGGATCAATCTTAGTGGGTAACGCCATTCTTGTTATGGAAATGCAATTAACTGTAGGAGCTGGCTTGCCAGCGAAGGCGCTATAACAGGCAACAATGATGTTGAATGTGATGGCCTCTTCGCTGGCAAGCCAGCTCCTACGGGGGTATGCGTTATTTAGAAAGAATCCCCCGGCACGCGGACGTAACCTTCCATCAACACCCGCGCACTGCGGCTCATGATGGCTTTGTTCACGGTCCACTCACCGTTGACCTGGCTGGCCTCGGCGCCCACGCGCAAGGTGCCGGAGGGATGACCGAAGCGCACAGCATTGCGTTCGATGCCGCCCGCCGCCAGGTTCACCAACGTGCCGGAAATCGCCGCCGCCGTGCCGATGGCCACCGCTGCCGTGCCCATCATCGCGTGGTGCAGTTTGCCCATGGACAGCGCACGCACCAGCAAGTCAATGTCAGTGGCCGCGATCGCCTTGCCGCTGGACGCAATGTAATCCGCCGGTTTGGCGACGAACGCCACCTTCGGCGTGTGCTGACGTTTGGCGGCTTCGTCCAGGTGTTGAATCAGCCCCATGCGCAGCGCGCCATAAGCGCGGATGGTTTCGAACATCGCCAGAGCCTTCAGGTCGCCGTTGATAGCGCCTTGCAATTCGGTACCGGTGTAGCCGATGTCTTCGGCATTAATGAAGATGGTCGGAATGCCGGCGTTGATCAGGGTCGCCTTGAGCGTACCGACGCCCGGCACTTCGAGGTCATCCACCAGATTGCCGGTGGGAAACATCGAACCACCGCCACCCTCTTCTTCCGCGGCCGGGTCCATGAATTCGAGCTGCACTTCGGCCGCCGGGAAAGTCACGCCGTCGAGTTCGAAATCGCCGGTTTCCTGGACCTCACCGTTGGTGATCGGCACATGGGCGATGATGGTCTTGCCGATGTTGGCCTGCCACACGCGCACCACCGCCACGCCGTTGTGCGGAATGCGGCTCGCATCCACCAGGCCATTGCTGATGGCGAACGAACCGACCGCCGCCGACAGGTTGCCGCAGTTGCCGCTCCAGTCAACGAAAGGTTTGTCGATGGAGACCTGACCGAACAGGTAATCGACGTCGTGATCGGCCTTGAGGCTTTTCGACAGGATCACGGTTTTGCTGGTGCTGGACGTCGCACCGCCCATGCCGTCGATTTGCTTGTCGTAAGGATCGGGACTGCCGATCACGCGCAGCAACAAAGCGTCGCGAGCCAGGCCGGGAATCTGTGCCGCTTCGGGCAGGTCTTTCAGGCTGAAGAATACGCCTTTGCTGGTGCCGCCGCGCATGTAGGTGGCGGGGATTTTAATCTGAGGTGCGTGAGCCATGATGTTCCTTTTAGGATCGAGCGGGACCGCATGGCCCCGCCCGAACTCATCGTGTTAAACGGCAACCGCCGATTCTTCGAGGAAGTCCTGAGCGAAACGCTGCAATACGCCGCCAGCCTCGTAGATCGACACTTCTTCGGCGGTGTCGAGGCGGCAGGTCACCGGCACTTCGACGCGTTCGCCATTCTTGCGATTGATCACCAGCGTCAGCGTCGCACGCGGGGTGCGGTCGCCGATCACATCAAAGGTTTCGCTGCCGTCGATGGCCAGTGTGTGACGATCGGTGCCCGGCTGAAATTCCAGCGGCAGCACGCCCATGCCCACCAGGTTGGTGCGATGGATGCGCTCGAAGCCTTCGGCGGCGATCGCTTCCACACCCGCCAGACGCACACCTTTGGCCGCCCAGTCGCGGGACGAACCCTGACCGTAATCAGCGCCGGCGATGATGATCAGCGGCTGCTTGCGCTCCATGTAGGTTTCGATCGCTTCCCACATGCGCATGACCTGGCCTTCCGGCTCGACTCGCGCCAGGGACCCCTGCTTGACCTTGCCGTTTTCCTGAACCATTTCATTGAACAGTTTCGGGTTGGCGAACGTCGCGCGTTGCGCCGTGAGATGGTCACCCCTATGAGTGGCGTAGGAGTTGAAATCTTCTTCCGGCAAGCCCATTTTCGCCAGGTATTCACCGGCGGCGCTGTCGAGCATGATCGCGTTGGAAGGCGACAGGTGATCGGTGGTGATGTTGTCCGGCAGCACCGCCAGCGGACGCATGCCCTTGAGCGGACGAGCGCCGGCCAGCGCGCCTTCCCAGTACGGCGGACGACGGATGTAGGTACTCATTTCGCGCCAATCGTATAGAGGCGTGACCTTCGGACCGGTGTCTTCATGGATGGCGAACATCGGGATGTACACCTGACGGAACTGCTCCGGTTTCACCGAGGCCTTGACCACCGCGTCGATTTCTTCGTCGCTCGGCCAGATGTCTTTCAGTCGGATTTCCTTGCCATCGGCAGTCAGGCCCAGCACATCTTTTTCGATGTCGAAACGAATGGTCCCGGCGATGGCGTAAGCCACCACCAATGGCGGCGAAGCGAGGAACGCTTGCTTGGCGTAGGGGTGAATCCGGCCGTCGAAGTTACGGTTGCCGGAGAGCACTGCGGTGGCATACAGGTCGCGGTCGATGATTTCCTGCTGGATCACCGGGTCCAGCGCGCCGGACATGCCGTTGCACGTGGTGCAGGCAAAGGCTACGACGCCGAAGCCGAGCTGCTCGAGCTCATCGGTCAGACCCGCTTCGTCGAGGTACAGCGCCACGGTTTTCGAACCCGGCGCCAGTGACGACTTGACCCATGGCTTGCGGGTCAAACCAAGCGTGTTGGCGTTGCGCGCCAGCAGGCCGGCAGCGATCACGTTGCGCGGGTTACTGGTGTTGGTGCAACTGGTGATGGCGGCGATGATCACCGCGCCATCCGGCATTTGGCCGGGCACGTCGTCCCACTGACCGGCGATACCTTTCGCAGCCAGATCGGTGGTTGCCAAACGGGCGTGGGGGTTACTCGGGCCGGCCATGTTACGCACCACCGAGGACAGGTCGAAAGTCAGCCCACGCTCGTATTGCGCGCCTTTGAGGCTGTCGGCCCAGAGGCCGGTCTGCTTGGCGTAATTCTCCACAAGCTGCACTTGCTCGTCTTCACGGCCGGTGAGTTTGAGGTAGTCGATGGTCTGCTGGTCGATGTAGAACATCGCTGCCGTGGCGCCGTATTCCGGGGCCATGTTGGAAATGGTCGCACGGTCGCCCAAGGTCAGCGCCGAAGCACCTTCACCGAAGAATTCCAGCCACGCGCCGACGACTTTTTGTTTGCGCAGGTATTCGGTCAGCGCCAGCACCATGTCGGTGGCGGTGATGCCCGGTTGCAGCTTACCGGTCAGCTCAACGCCGACGCTTTCCGGCAGACGCATCCACGATGCGCGACCCAGCATCACGCTTTCCGCTTCCAGGCCACCCACACCAATGGCGATCACGCCCAGCGCATCGACGTGCGGGGTGTGGCTGTCAGTGCCGACGCAGGTATCGGGGAAGGCCACGCCGTCGCGCACTTGAATCACCGGCGACATTTTCTCCAGGTTGATCTGGTGCATGATGCCGTTACCCGGCGGAATCACGTCGACGTTCTTGAAGGCTTTCTTGGTCCAGTTGATGAAGTGGAAACGGTCTTCGTTGCGACGGTCTTCGATGGCGCGGTTCTTCTCGAACGCCTCGGGATCGAAACCACCGCGTTCAACGGCCAGGGAGTGGTCGACGATCAACTGAGTCGGCACCACCGGGTTCACTTGCGCCGGGTCGCCGCCTTGCAGGGCGATGGCATCGCGCAGGCCGGCGAGGTCAACCAGTGCGGTCTGACCAAGAATGTCGTGGCACACCACGCGGGCCGGGAACCACGGGAAATCGAGATCGCGTTTGCGTTCGATGAATTGCTTCAGGGATTCGGTGAGCGTGGCCGGGTCGCAGCGACGCACGAGGTTTTCCGCCAGCACGCGGGAGGTATACGGCAGGGTGTCGTAGGCGCCGGGCGCAATGGCATCGACCGCCGCACGGACGTCGAAATAATCCAGGTGGCTGCCGGGCAGCGGTTTGCGGAATTCTGTGTTCATCGGTCAGGACTCGGTCACGGTGGTTACAAAGGGTGGGCGCCAGGCGCAGTTCCCGAAGTGAACACGGTCAAATGTGGGAGCGGGCTTGCTCGCGAAAGCGGTGTGTCAGTCGACATCAATGTTGGATGTCAGTCCGTCTTCGCGAGCAAGCCCGCTCCCACACTGGTTCCCGGTTCATTCAGTAACCAGCGCGGTAGCACCCCACCAGTCAGCGTTGTTCGATTGGCACGAACTTGCGCTGTTCGACGCCGACGTATTCGGCGCTCGGGCGGATGATGCGGTTGTTGGCACGTTGCTCGAACACATGCGCCGCCCAGCCAGTCAGGCGCGAGCAGACAAAGATCGGCGTGAACAACTTGGTCGGAATGCCCATGAAGTGGTACGTCGACGCATGGTAGAAGTCGGCGTTCGGGAACAGTTTCTTCTGTTCCCACATGGTCTTGTCGATGGCTTCGGAAACAGGGAACAGCACCGTGTCGCCCACTTCGTCAGCAAGTTTTTTCGACCAGGCCTTGATCACCTCGTTACGCGGATCGTTGTCCTTATAGATCGCGTGGCCGAAGCCCATGATCTTGTCCTTGCGCGCGAGCATGCCGAGAGTGCCCTCGACCGCCTCTTCAGGCGACGAAAAGCGCTCGATCATTTCCATCGCCGCTTCGTTGGCGCCGCCGTGCAGCGGGCCACGCAGGGAACCGATGGCCGCCGTGATGCAGGAATACAAATCCGACAGGGTCGAGGCACACACGCGGGCGGTGAAGGTCGAGGCGTTGAACTCGTGTTCCGCGTAGAGGATCAGCGAAACGTTCATCACCTTGACGTGCAACTCGCTCGGTTTCTTGTCGTGCAACAGGTGCAGGAAATGGCCGCCGATGCAGGCTTCGTCGGTCACGCAATTGATGCGTTTGCCGTCGTGGCTGAAGCGATACCAGTAGCACATGATCGCCGGGAACGCGGCCAGCAGGCGGTCGGTTTTGTCGTGCTGCTCGGAGAAGTCTTTCTCCGGCTCGATGTTGCCCAGAAACGAGCAACCGGTGCGCATCACGTCCATTGGATGGGCGTCGGCGGGGATGCGTTCCAGCACTTCTTTGAGCGCTTGCGGCAGGTCGCGCAGCTTGCTCAGTTTCTGGGTGTAGGCAGCGAGCTGCGCTTTGGTTGGCAGTTCGCCGTACAGCAGCAGGTAAGCCACTTCTTCGAACTGTGCGTCAGCCGCCAGTTCGCGAACGTCATAGCCGCGATAGGTCAGGCCTGCGCCCGACTGACCCACGGTGGACAGTGCGGTTTGCCCGGCAACCTGGCCACGGAGCCCGGCGCCACTGAGTACTTTTGCTTCGGCCATTGCTGTCTCCAGTTTTCTTGAATTTGTTAGGGGAAACTTGTAGGAGCGAAGCTTGCTCGCGAAAGCGGTGTGTCAGACGACATTGATTTTGAATATCAGTCCGTCTTCGCGAGCAAGCTTCGCTCCTACAGGGCTTTCATTACTTCTTCGCCGCAAACAACGCATCGAGCTTCTGCTCGAAGGTGTGGTAATCGATGCGATCGTAAAGCTCCATGCGCGTCTGCATGGTGTCGATGACGTTCTGTTGCGTGCCGTCGCGGCGGATCGCGGTGTAGACATTTTCCGCGGCCTTGTTCATGGCGCGGAACGCCGACAGCGGGTACAGCACCAGCGACACGTCGGCAGCAGCGAGCTGCTCGGTGGTGTACAGCGGCGTCGCGCCGAATTCGGTAATGTTGGCCAGGATCGGCGCTTTCACGCGGCTGGCGAACAGTTTGTACATCTCAAGCTCGGTGATCGCTTCCGGGAACACCATATCGGCGCCGGCTTCGATGCAGGCGGCGGCGCGCTCCAGTGCAGACTCCAGACCTTCAACGGCCAGTGCATCGGTGCGGGCCATGATCACGAAGCTGTCATCGGTACGGGCATCGACGGCCGCTTTGATGCGGTCGACCATTTCCTGCAGTGAGACGATCTCTTTATTAGGACGGTGACCGCAGCGCTTGGCACCGACCTGGTCTTCGATGTGAATCGCCGCCGCGCCGAACTTGATCATCGACTTCACGGTACGGGCGACGTTGAACGCCGAGGAACCGAAACCGGTATCCACGTCCACCAACAGTGGCAAGTCGCAGACGTCAGTGATGCGACGCACGTCGGTCAGCACGTCATCCAGACCGGTAATCCCCAGGTCCGGCACGCCGAGGGAGCCGGCAGCCACCCCGCCACCCGACAGGTAAATAGCCTTGAAACCGGCGCGCTTGGCCAGCAGTGCGTGGTTGGCGTTGATCGTGCCGACCACTTGCAGCGGATGTTCGCTGGCGACCGCATCGCGGAAACGCTGGCCTGGAGTGCTCTTGTTGGAACTCATGACTCACCTCGTTCAGTGGCTGTCGGGTTAGCGCCGTCCTGGTAGTGACGGGCGATATTGCGTTTGGAGGCGCCGATGTGACGGCGCATCAACAACTCGGCCAATTCACCGTCACGGTCGGCGATGGCATCGAGAATTCGGTGGTGTTCGGCAAACGCCTGGCGCGGCCGATTGGGCGTGGTGGAAAACTGGATGCGGTACATGCGCACCAGTTGATAGAGCTCACCGCACAGCATCTGGGTCAGGGTGCGATTGCCGCTGCCCTGGATGATCCGGTAATGAAAGTCGAAATCGCCTTCCTGCTGGTAGTAGCCGACACCGGCCTGAAACGCCGCATCGCGCTCATGGGTTTCCAGCACCCGGCGCAGTTCGTCGATTTCTTCGACCGTCATGCGTTCAGCCGCCAGACGGCACGCCATGCCTTCCAGGGATTCGCGAATTTCGTAAAGTTCCAGCAGTTCGGCGTGACTCAGCGACACCACCCGCGCCCCGACGTGCGGCACGCGCACCAGCAGGCGCTGGCCTTCCAGACGGTGAATGGCCTCACGCAGAGGCCCGCGGCTAATGCCGTAGGTGCGCGCCAGCTCCGGCTCGGAGATCTTGCTGCCCGGGGCGATCTCGCCTTTGACGATGGCCGCCTGAATACGTCGAAAGACGTTTTCGGAAAGTGTTTCCGAGTCGTCCTGAACTGTGACCGGGGGATCGAGTTGATCCAGCATATTGTCGACACCTTGAAAACCAATGCCGCAAAAACTAGCGAATATGGCCGCCTGCGTCAAAGGATAAATCGATATTGTCGACAATCGTCTAATAACCTCGTTGCACCATAAGGAAGCAACCCCTCAAGTTATAGCCGTCGGCCAGCGCTGGCGCCATAAACCCACCGTGCTAGAATGCCGCCCGCATTTGCTTGTCATCTGCATTGCCTGTCATAAAAAACAGACAGGCATACGAGGGAGCTTGTGCAGCAATGCCAGGGCCTTGAATTGAAGAACGGACCGCTGCGCACCAGGATTTATGAGACTCAAGCTCTTCATCACATTCCTATGTCTTTTGGGCCTGCCAGGTTTCGCCGCGGCAGGGGAAAAGACTGTGTACGGCCTCAATGAGTACGCTTCGCTGGACGGCATCAATCTGGAAGTCGCCGCCAAACTCGACACCGGGGCGAAAACCGCTTCGCTGAGTGCCCGCGACATCAAACGCTTCAAACGCAATGGCGAATCCTGGGTGCGCTTCTATCTGGCTATCGACGCCGCGCATTCGCATCCGATCGAACGACCGCTGGCCCGTGTCAGCAAGATCAAGCGCCGGGCCGGTGATTACGACCCGGAAGAAGGCAAGAAATACACCGCCCGTCCGGTCATCGAGCTGGATATCTGCATGGGTTCGGCTTTACGCAGCATCGAAGTGAACTTGACCGACCGCAGTGCCTTCCAATACCCGCTCTTGATCGGCTCCGAAGCGCTCAAACGTTTCGATGCGCTGGTCGACCCCAGTCTTAAATACGCTGCTGGCAAACCCGCCTGCGCCACCGACGCACATACCGCAGAGTAATTCCAATGCGCTCTCTTACCCTCCATCTGAAACTGCTGATCGCCATCCTGGTGGTGCTGGGCATTTCAGTTACGGCCTATCAGATTTTCGTGCTCGGCATTCCGGTGACCGAAGACGCGACCGACGATTTGTGGAACATCGACGCCAAGGTCGAGTTCGTCGCCAATGCCAAAGACCCGATCAAGATCCAGATGTTCGTGCCACCGTTGAGCCGCGACTACGTGAGCCTCAACGAGAGTTTCATTTCCAATAATTACGGCGTGGCGGTGAACCGTGTCGACGGTAACCGCAAGGTCACCTGGTCGGCGCGTCGAGCCAAGGGCAACCAGACCCTTTATTACCGACTGGTGCTGACCAAGCGCTACAGCGGTGAAAAATCCAAGGTCAAAGGCCCGACCTTCCGCGACAGCATCGCCATCGAAGGCCCGGAAAAAGTCGCCGCCGACGCCCTGCTCGCGCCGATCCGCCAGCATTCGGCCGACGTCGAAACCTTCATCGGCGAAGCCATCAAACGCGTCAACAACCTCAACGACGACAACGTGAAACTGCTGCTGGCCGGCGATCCGTCCACCGCGAACAAAGCCAAAATCGTCGAGTTGGTACTGTCCATCGCCCATGTGCCGGTGGAGAAGGTCCACACCATTCGCCTGGTGGCCGATCAACCACAAATGCCTGAACTCTGGTTGCGCAGCTTCAACGGTACCGACTGGCTGTACTTCAACCCGGAAACCGGCGAACAGGGCCTGCCCACCGACCGCTTGCTGTGGTGGACCGGCGACGAAAACCTGATCACCGTCGATGGTGGCAAAAAAGCCAACGTCACCTTCAGCCTGAACAACAGCGAAATGAACGCCATTCGCCTGGCCAAGCTGACCGACGAAAATTCCGACGCCAACTTCCTCGACTACTCGCTGTACGGCCTGCCGCTGCAAACCCAGCAGACCTTCATGATCATGGTGATGATCCCGATCGGCGTGTTGGTGATCCTGATCCTGCGCAATCTGATCGGCATTCAGACACTCGGCACTTTTACCCCGGTGCTGATCGCTCTCGCCTTCCGGGAAACCCAGCTCGGCTTCGGTATTGTGCTGTTTACGATCATTACGACGCTGGGGCTGTCGCTGCGCTCCTACCTTGAACATTTGAAACTGCAAATGCTGCCGAGGCTGTCGGTGGTGCTGACCTTCGTGGTGGTGCTGATCGCGGCGATCAGCCTGTTCAGCCACAAACTCGGCCTGGAACGCGGGCTGTCGGTGGCGCTGTTCCCGATGGTGATTCTGACCATGACCATCGAACGCCTGTCGATCACCTGGGAAGAGCGCGGTGGCGGCCACGCGATGAAAGTGGCGATCGGCACACTGTTCGCCGCCTCTTTGGCGCACCTGATCATGAGCGTGCCGGAGCTGGTGTACTTCGTGTTCACCTTCCCGGCGATCCTGCTGATTCTGGTGGGCTTCATGCTGGCCATGGGTCGCTATCGCGGTTACCGCCTGACCGAACTGGTGCGCTTCAAGGCTTTCCTGAAGAAGGCTGACGCCTGATGTTCGGTCTCTGGAAGACCTGGAAAGCCCTGGAGGCCCGGGGCATCATGGGGATCAATCGGCGCAACGCAGACTACGTGCTCAAGTACAACAAGCGCAGCCTGTACCCGATCGTCGATGACAAGATCATCACCAAGGAGCGCGCCATCGCCGCCGGCATCCACGTGCCGGAGCTGTATGGCGTGATCTCCACCGAGAAAGAAATCGACAACCTCAGCGAGATCATCGGCGGGCGTACCGATTTCGTGGTCAAGCCAGCTCAGGGTGCCGGCGGTGACGGCATTCTGGTCATCGCCGACCGCTTCGAGGGCCGCTATCGCACGGTGTCGGGCAAGATCATCAGCCACGAGGAAATCGAACACCAGATTTCCAGCATCCTGACCGGTCTGTACTCGCTCGGCGGTCACCGTGACCGCGCGCTGATCGAATACCGCGTGACCCCGGACCAGATTTTCAAAAGCATCAGCTATGAAGGCGTGCCGGACATTCGCATCATCGTGCTGATGG
Organism: Pseudomonas sp. PGPR40; assembly: GCF_022014505.1. Lineage (NCBI taxonomy): Bacteria > Pseudomonadati > Pseudomonadota > Gammaproteobacteria > Pseudomonadales > Pseudomonadaceae > Pseudomonas > Pseudomonas sp. PGPR40. The sequence continues at coordinate 21,097 of NZ_JAKLSP010000029.1, forward strand.
GTTATCCGGTAATGGCCATGCTGCGCTTGCCGACCCGCCAGTCCGGCGGCAAGGCCAACCTGCACCAAGGCGCCATCGGCGTCGGTGTCGATCTGGCCACAGGCCTGACATTGCGCGGCACCTGGCTGAACAACATCATTAACAAACACCCGGACACCACCAACGCCGTAGACGGCGTACAACTACCCTACTGGGACGGTTTCATGAAGCTCGCTGCGGGCTGCTATGAACTGTGCGGTTTGGGTTACATCGGTGTCGACATGGTGCTCGACCAGGAGAAAGGGCCGTTGATTCTTGAGCTTAACGCCCGGCCCGGATTGAACATTCAGATCGCCAACGATTGCGGGTTGACGTTGCGTACCCACGCGGTCGAAGCGCGGCTGGAAGAATTACAGGCCCGCGGAATAATCGAAACAGCGCAGGAACGCGTGGAATTCGTTCAGGAAATGTTTGGGCATATTCCAGCGGTTGAGGGTTGATCCGAGACCGAGGTGCGACATTCGCGGGCAAGTCGGATCGCCGCACCGCTCGCTCCTACAAGGACGCCGCTGTACCTGTAGGAGCGAGGCTTGCCCGCGAAGGCTGATTCACAGTCACCCAATCTTTCAACCTGGCACCAACAGTTCAATCCCCGACATCCCCTCTAGGAGCAAATCCTGCAGAGGACTACAATCGCTCCCCCGCCTCGATGGCTGATCTACCCCGCCCATGTTGACCTGTTCCGTATATCCGCTGCCCTATCGCCCCAACCCCGCCGAATACTTCGCGGCGATTCGTCATGCCCCCGGTGCCGTGCTGCTCGACAGCGGCCGGCCGAGCGCCGAGCGTGGGCGTTATGACCTGCTCAGCGCCTGGCCGCTGGAGCAACTGGCTGTATTACCGGATGAAAGCGGCAGCCATTTCCTGCAACGCCTTCGCGACAACCTGACGCGATTCGGCGAAGCCACTGTTCCTTTCGACCTGCCTTTCGCCGGTGGCCTGATCGGTTATCTGAGCTACGACTTCGGCCGGCATCTGGAAAACCTGCCGAGCCAGGCACAGGACGACCTGCAATTGCCCGACGCACGTTTCGGGCTGTACGACTGGGCATTGATCAGCGATCACCACCAGGCCACCAGTCAACTGGTGTTTCACCCGGCGCTGATCGACAGCGAACGACAGCGGCTGATCGAACTGTTCACGCAACCTGCACCTCGGAAAATCGAGCCTTTCAAACTGGACGGCCCGATGAGTACCGACTTGAGCGCCGACGAGTATCGACAAGCTTTCGAACGCATTCAGCAGTACATCCAGGCCGGCGACTGCTATCAGGTCAACTTCGCCCAGCGCTTTCGCGCGCAATGCCACGGTGATCCATGGGCCGCGTACTGCGCTTTACGAGCGGCGTGCCCGACGCCGTTTTCCGGCTTCCAGAGCCTGCCCGACGGCGACGCCGTGCTGAGCCTGTCGCCAGAACGCTTCGTCAAAGTCAGCGAGCGCCACGTCGAAACCCGCCCGATCAAAGGCACCCGCCCCCGCGGTCTGACTGCAGTTGAAGATGCAGCGAACGCCGCCGAACTGCTGGCCAGCCCCAAGGATCGTGCGGAAAACCTGATGATCGTCGATTTGCTGCGCAACGACCTCGGTCGCACCTGCCGCATCGGCTCGGTGCGGGTGCCGGAGTTGTTCAGTCTGGAAAGCTATCCGAACGTGCATCACCTGGTGAGCAGCGTTACCGGCGAGCTGGCGGATGACAAGGATGCGCTGGATTTGATCGCCGGCAGCTTCCCCGGCGGCTCGATTACCGGCGCGCCGAAGATTCGCGCGATGCAGATCATCGATGAACTGGAGCCGACCCGTCGTGGGTTGTATTGCGGTTCATTGCTGTATCTGGACGTGCGCGGCGAGATGGACAGCTCCATCGCCATTCGCAGTTTACTGGTCAAGGATGGGCAGGTGTGTTGCTGGGGTGGCGGCGGGATCGTCGCGGACTCGGACTGGCAGGCGGAATATCAGGAATCGATAACCAAGGTGAAGGTGCTGCTCGATACTTTGCAGGGCCTGTAACCGACACCATGATCGTTCCCACGCTCTGCGTGGGAATGCAGCCCGGGACGCTCCGCATCCCAAAGCGGACGCAGAGCGTCCATTGAGGCATTCCCACGCGGAGCATGGGAACGATCAGCGGCGGCAATTACAAACTCAACGCCCGATTCGAAGCCTTGATGAACTCTTGCTTCAACTCGGCAAAGCTATGCACCGCCGGGAATTGTGGAAATTCGCGAATCACATTGTCCGGCGCATGGAACAGAATCCCGGCATCCGCCTCGCCCAGCATCGTCGTATCGTTGTAGGAATCCCCCGCCGCGATCACCCGGTAGTAGAGGCTCTTGAACGCCAATACCGACTGACGCTTGGGATCTTTCTGACGCAACTGATAGCCCGTGACACGACCGGCATCGTCGGTAATCAGACGATGGCAGAGCAAAGTCGGGAAGCCCAGTTGACGCATCAACGGCTGGGAGAATTCGTAAAAGGTGTCCGACAGAATCACTACCTGAAAGCGCTCACGCAGCCAGTCGACGAATTCGCTGGCGCCTTCCAGAGGCTTGAGCGTGGCGATCACTTCCTGGATGTCGGAAAGCTTCAGGCCGTGCTCGTCGAGAATCCGCAGGCGCTGCTTCATCAACACGTCGTAATCGGGAATGTCCCGAGTGGTGGCCCTGAGGGAGTCGATCCCGGTTTTTTCGGCAAAGGCGATCCAGATTTCCGGGACCAGCACACCTTCAAGATCCAGACAGGCAATTTCCACAAGACACTCCCATTTTGTACTGTTTATTGAGTCGAGCGAGCAAAAGGACTGCCGAACTCTAGCGACTCGTCCTTCTCTGTGCAACGCAGAGGGCGCACCAGCCGCCGCAGGATTTTGTTACCATCGGCACATATAGAGCGCCCAGCGCCACCGACCTGTAGGAAGCCGCCCTGATGAGCCCATCGTTCGATGTCGTGGAACTCGCCACGACCTATGCCAACAAATCCGCCCAGGACATCCTGAAACTCGCATTCGCCGAGTTCGGCGATGACCTGTGGATCTCTTTCAGCGGCGCCGAGGATGTGGTGCTGGTGGACATGGCCTGGAAGCTGAACAAGAACGTCAAAGTGTTCAGCCTCGACACCGGCCGCTTGCACCCCGAGACCTACCGCTTCATCGAACAGGTGCGCGAACACTACAAAATCGATATCGAAGTGGTGTCGCCTGACTACACCAGACTCGAACCTTTCGTGAAGGAAAAAGGCTTGTTCAGCTTCTACAAGGACGGCCATGGCGAGTGCTGCGGCATTCGCAAGATCGAGCCGCTGCGTCGCAAACTGTCTGGCGTCACCGCTTGGGCCACCGGCCAGCGTCGGGACCAGAGCCCGGGCACTCGCAGCGCGGTCGCGGTGCTGGAAATCGATACCGCGTTCTCCACCCCGGAACGCACCCTGTACAAATTCAATCCGCTGGCGCAAATGACCAGCGAAGAGATCTGGGGCTACATCCGCATGCTCGAGCTGCCATACAACAGCCTGCATGAACGCGGCTTCATCAGCATCGGCTGCGAGCCTTGCACCCGTCCGGTGCTGCCGAACCAGCATGAGCGCGAAGGTCGTTGGTGGTGGGAAGAAGCCACGCAGAAAGAATGCGGGCTGCATGCGGGCAATATCATCAGCAAATCCAAAGCCTGATAGAACGTAGGAGCTGGCGAAGCCTGCGATCTTTTGATCCTTGCGGAATCACTGGGGCGGGTTCAGACGGTAGACCGCGTTATCGTTCTTCGCGGGCAAGCCTCGCTCCTACATGGGGTCTGCGGCGCTCACAATTCCACTGTGGGAGCGGGCTTGCTCGCGAAGGCCGCACCTCGGTTCTGAATCAGACTCACAGAGCACTAAACCGCTGCCCCAACCCCTGCTCCGCAAACTGCTCAATGATGAAATCGACAAATACCCGGGTTTTGCCCGGCAGCAATTTGTGTTCGGCGTAATAGATGGAGATGTTGCCGTCGTCGACATACCAGTCAGGCAACACCCGCTGCAACGTCCCGGCATCCAGATAGCCCACGGCGAACGGCATGCTCACCAACGCAATGCCCAACCCTTGGGCCGCCGTGGCGCAGGCGGCTTCAGAATCGCTCATGGTCATCCGCGCCTTGAGCGTCAGCGGGCTGTGTTGCCGGGCGCGACTGGTCAACTGCCAGGAACGCACGCGCCCCGTCTGCGGCGAGCGTATCAAGATGCCGTCATGGTTTTTGAGGTCATCGGGCTCGGCGATCGCCTCATGCTTCGCCATGTACTCGGATGAAGCCACCAACACCCGATGGGCGGGCGTCAGCTTGCGCGCCACCACGCCCTGGGGCAGTTCGAATCCGCCACCAATCGCCGCATCGAAACCCTGGCCGATCAGGTCGACCTGGCGGTTATCGAAATGCCAGTCCGGGTTGATCGCCGGAAAGCGCTGCAGAAACTCTCCTAGCAACGGCACGATGTACAAGCGCCCGAACACTGTGCCCATGCTGACTTTCAATGTGCCGGCGGGACGTCCTTCGGCGCTGGCCAGGTTGGCCACGGCATTCTGGATCGTGTGCAGGCTGGCGCTGACTTCACCGAGAAACAGCTGGCCGGCCTCCGTCAGCGTCAGACTGCGCGTGCTGCGCTGGAACAGCCGAACACCCAGTCGCGCCTCCAGCTTGGCGACGCTTTTGCCCACCGCCGCCGGCGTCAGACTCAAACGCCGCGCGGCTTCGGCGAAGCTGCCCACCTCGGCGCTGCGCACGAAGCATTCGATACTGCTGAAGGTTTCCATAAGCGCCACTATAAACTTCTGGTTTACACAGACTATAGCAATGACGGTCTACCCGCAGGGTTGTGCGAGGCCGATACTCGACTCCAACAACAAGGCAGCCCGCCTTGAATTTCTGGAGATCGACATGACCACTCAACACCTCAGCGGCAAAGTAGCTCTGATTCAAGGCGGTTCACGCGGCATCGGCGCTGCCATCGTCAAACGCCTGGCCGCCGAAGGCGCTACCGTCGCCTTCACTTACGTCAGCTCCACCGCAAAGGCCGAAGAGCTGCAAAACAGCATTACTATTGCCGGCGGCAAAGCCTTGGCCATCAAGGCCGACAGTGCCGATGCCGTCGCCATTCGCAATGCGGTTAATGCCACCGTCGAAGCGTTCGGTCGCCTGGACATCCTGGTCAACAACGCAGGCGTTCTGGCTGTCGCACCGCTGGAAGACTTCAAACTCGAAGACTTCGACCAGACACTGGCCATCAACGTACGCAGCGTATTCATCGCCACCCAGGAAGCCGCCAGACATATGACCGAAGGCGGTCGCATCATCAATATCGGCAGCACCAATGCCGAGCGCATGCCCTTCGCCGGTGGTGGCCCGTACGCCATGAGCAAATCGGCGCTGGTCGGTCTCACCAAAGGCCTGGCCCGCGACCTCGGCCCACGGGGCATCACCATCAACAACGTGCAACCGGGTCCGGTCGACACCGACATGAACCCCGCCAGCGGCGACTTCGCCGACAGCCTGATCCCGTTGATGGCCGTGGGTCGTTACGGCAAAGTGGAAGAAATCGCCAGTTTCGTCGCTTATCTTGTCGGTCCCGAAGCTGGCTACATCACCGGTGCCAGCCTGACCATCGACGGTGGTTTCGGCGCCTGATGCAGGTCACTGTGGGAGCGGGCTTGCTCGCGAAGGCGTCGTATCAGTCGACATTAATGTTGCCTGACACGCCCTCTTCGCGAGCAAGCCCGCCCCCACATTTCCGGCGTTAAGCCCAATCGAGTGCCGGCAAACCACATGCACCAGGCTTGAACGCCTTCAACGTACGAAGAATGCCATCGGCGTGTGCGTACTTTTCGTCGGCCATCGCCGCATCCGGGATCGCAATCGCCGTCATTCCCGCCGCTTTCGCTGCAGTGACGCCGAACGGTGAATCCTCGAACACCAGGCAATCCTCCGGCGCGACACCCAGGCGCCGCGCCGCCGTCAGGAAGATATCCGGCGCCGGTTTGGCCGCCCCCACTTCCGGGTCATCCGCGGTGACGATGAAGTCGAATAGCGCGAACCAGTCGCGGTGCAAGGTGGTTTTCTGAGCGAACGACTGACGTGAAGAACTGGTGCCCACTGCAATGGGAATGTTATTGGCCTTCAAGTGCCGAACCAGTTCCTCTGCGCCAGGCATCGCCAGCGCCGTCGGAAAACGCTCGCGCATCAGCGGTTCGCGGATCACCAGAAACTCTTCAGCGGTGATCGGCAGGTCCAGCGCCTCGACCACATAGCGCGCCAGATCACCCGCGCCACGGCCGATGATGTTCTGTTTGACGCTCCAGTCGAAGGACCGGCCATAACGCTCGGCAATGATGGACGTGACCTCGGTGTAAATGCCCTCGGTATCCAGCAACAAGCCGTCCATGTCGAAAATCACGGCCTTGATCGGGCCGAACTCATCCAAGGGTGCATTCATCGCATCAGATCCGTTTTCTCATGACATCCCAGGAGCGGCTCAGGCACGACCGGGTCCGTGATGGATTAAAAGGTTCAGCAGCATAGCGAGCGCGATTGGTAGAGAGCAACGGGCAACGCCTGACGGATACCAAAAATCTGTGTCGAGACTCCCGCGATGATTTAGCGACTTCCCCTACACCAAACACCTCCTTTCCCGACTTCTTTCCTTGCTGATCCCCCGCAAAGTCTCGCGTTCCACATTGATCAGCGCGAGGGACTGCGAATGTTCGAACCTGACAAGGTCCTGGCCTTGAACAATGCCATCGGCTTGCTGGTGGTCGCCGCCATGAACCCCGAGCAGCCGAACGTCGAAGCGCTACTCGATGATTTTCGACTCTGCCTCAATGACTACGAAGCCTGGGCGGAAAACTTCTGGACCGGCGGGGCGTTGAATGTCGAACAAGTGTTCAAGGTCGGCAATGAAGTCCGGCTCAGTGCGCCGAAGGACTCCACCGCCCCTGTCAGTTCGACACTCGCCATATGCCCCGCCAGCGGTCCGTTGACTCTGGTGCACCTGTTCGAGGCCGCGCGCTTCGTGCCAATCGGCAATACGCCGGTGATGCTCGAACCGGTTATCTTGCAGCGTAATGGCGAACTGACGTTCGGCGAACCCGTCCACAAAACCATCGGCCCCAGCGGCATCCTCGAAATCCCCGAATGCTGGCGCGGCCAGCGTTATCGCATCACTTTCTTTCCCAATGTTTCCGCTGAGCACGTCAAAGCGCTCTACGCCTCCTATCAAAGCGTGATCGGCGAGCTGGAAGGCTGGTTGCGCAATGAATGGACGAGCGAATTCCAACCGTTGTGGGCAGGTTTTTCCGAGGCAGGGTTCACCCAGCGCTACGGCATGCTGCAACAGGCCGACTGGCGCGGCTTCGAGCGTTCGCTGCACGGTTTGTGGGATGACGTCAAGCAGGTCTACGCCCTGGTGGCAGACCTGCAAACCAACAGCGAAAAACTCCTTGAGTACCTGACCCAAGGCGAGCTTGAGACGCTGCTGAATGCCTCGGCTGAAGCCATCGCCAATGTGTTGCTGATGTTGAGCGATGAACCGTTGATGTTCATCCATCTCGCGGCCTTCACCAGTTGGCTGAGGATGTTGCCGCCGCAGTACATCGCCGAAGTCGTGGCGCAAATTCGTACAGAACTGTTGATCAGTTTCCTGCTGGTGCGCCTCATCGGTCCTACGGGCCTGAAGCTCGGCATGAGCGCCAAAGTATTGGACAAGATCAAGTCCCGGCAGGCTCGACAGTGGTTGGCGGCGGCCAGTTTTCGACTGGCCGAACTGACGGCCAGATCTGACCTGACAGCCCACGCTGGCGCGCTCAAACCGCTCGTGGTCAACGCACGAAATGCTTCGCTGAAACCGGCACCGACGGTTCCGCTGCAGATCAGTGCCGGCGACTCTCCGGTTGTGCAGGTGAACAATCCGGTAGCCATTGCTCGCGACAAGTCCAGCGCCATGACCCGGCTGGGCCGTCACGAACCTCATGACGATGCATCGAACCAGGCGAAAAACCCCAACGGCGACAGTGCCGATTCGGCGGATAGAACCGCTACCAACGGCTGTCCGGTGTCGATGGTCAATGGCGAAGAACTGCTGACCCTGACCGACGGTTCGCTGAATGGGCTGCTGCCGTTTGCCTTCACCCGGTTGTACCGCACCAGCGCGGTGGAGATCGATTGCGGGCTGGGCTGGGGCTGGAGCCATTCACTGGCGCAGCGGTTGGAGCTGGACGATGAACACGTCGTCTGGATCGACCATGAAAATCGTCGCTCCACCTTTCCCTTGCCGAACCGCGAACGCCCGTCGATCCATAACAGTCTGTCGCGCGCCGCGATTTATCTGGGCGATGCTCCCGAAGAACTGATCCTCGCCCAGGCCGGCGACGACGCGCGTTTTTATCACTTTCACAACGGTCGGCTGACGGCGATCAGCGACGCCTACGACAACCGCCTCCATATCACTCGCGACCGTCAGGATCGCATTCAACGCCTCGATAACGGCGCCGGTCGTTCGCTGCAGTTGTGCTATGAGCGCAGGCACCTCGTCGCCATCGAATACCAGTCGTTTCACCGCACCGATGCCATGAATCAAGCCTGGCGTACAGAGCAGACGCTGGCTTTCTATCGCTACGACGCTCGCCAACGCTTGATCGAAGTAACCAATGCCGTCGGGGAAAGCGAGCGTTACGACTACGATGACCGGCATGTAATCCTGCAGCGGCAACTGGCCGGTGGCGCGAGTTTCTTCTGGGAGTGGGAACGCTCCGGCAAGGCGGCGCGTTGCGTGCGGCATTGGGCGTCGTTTGCGCAGATAGACACGCGGTACGTCTGGGATGACCAGGGCAGCGTCACCGTCCAGAACGTCGATGGCAGCGAAGAGGTTTACGAGCACGACGACCGGGCGCGGCTGGTGCGCAAGGTCGGGCTTAACGGTGGCGAACAGCTCAAGGCCTATGACGAACAGGGCCGCTTGGTGGCCGAGCAGGATCCGCTCGGCGCCGTCACTGAATATCGTTATGACGACGTCGGACGGTTGGTGGCGTTGATTCCGCCGCAAGACGAGCCAACATCCTACGAATACCGCAACGGTTTCCTGCATGCACGCTATCGCGGCAAGGCCGTGTGGAAGTACCAGCGCAATGCCCAGGGCGATGTGACCGAGGCCACCGATCCCGACGGCCATATCACCCATTACCACTACGACCCTCAGGGGCGGCTGCTGTCGATCCGCTACCCGGACACCAGCCGACATGTGTTCGTCTGGAATGCCTTGGGGCAGTTGCTCGAAGAGACCCTGCCGGACGGTGGGCAGCGGCGCTTTTCCTACGATGCGCTGGGGCGGCAGACGACCCGTCAGGACGAACACGGAACCGTCACCCGTTACCAGTGGGATCCCGTTGGCCGACTGACCCAGACGATTTTGCCTACCGGCACCAGCCGCGCCTTCAGTTACAACGCCTATGGCAAGATCACCGCGGAACGCGATGAACCGGGCCGCGTCACCCGCTACGAATACGCCGATGACCTGCATCTGGTCAGCCGCCGCATCAACCCCGACGGCACTCAGCTCAAGTACCGCTACGACAACGCGCAGCTGCTGCTCACGGAAATTAAAAACGAATCCGGCGAACACTATCGGCTGGACTACACGCCCAGCGGATTGATCCGACAGGAAACCGGCTTCGACGGCCGCCGCACCGCCTACGTCTACGACCTCAACGGGCACCTACTGGAGAAAACCGAGTTCGGCGATGACGGCTCGCAACTGGTTACGGGGTATCAACGGGATTTGGCCGGACGCCTGTTGGTCAAGACCCTGCCTGACGGTATCCAGGTCGAATACTGTTACGACTCATTGGGCCGACTGACCAGTGTCAACGACGGCCATGACCACCCGCTGGAATTCGAATACGACCAGCAGGACCGCCTGATCACCGAACACCAGGGCTGGGGCACCTTGCGTCATGGCTATGACGCCTGCGGCCAGCTCAATCGTTTACGCCTGCCGGACAACAGCAAACTCGACTACCACCACGCCAAGGGTGGCGCGCTGACGGCGATCGACCTCAACGGCACACGCCTCACCACCCACCAATTCGCTTTCGGCCGTGAACAGCAACGCCAACAAGGTCAACTCACCAGCGAATATGCCTATGACGATCAGGGCCGGCTGAAAGCTCATGCCGTCAGCCAATCTCAACATCCGCTGTACCGTCGCGACTACGCCTACAGCGCCAACGGCAATCTCGACCATATCGCCGACACCCGCCATGGGCAGCGCAGCTACCAGTACGACTCGTTCGACCGCCTGATCCGCGTCCGCCATTCCCGCGACCAACCGCCGGAAAGCTTCGCCCACGACCCGGCCGGCAACCTGCTGATGCAGGATCGTCCCGGCCCGACGACCGTCGAAGGCAATCGCCTGCTGATGCAGGGCGACCGCCATTACGACTATGACGCCTTCGGCAACTTGATCCGCGAACGACGCGGCACCGCGCAAGAACTCGTCACCGAATACCGCTACGACTGCCAGCACCGGTTGATCGGCGTCACTACTGCAGACGGTCGTTGTTCAAATTACCGCTACGACGCCTTCGGCCGTCGCATCGCCAAAACCGTCGACGGTCACACCACCGAATTCTTCTGGCAAGGCGACAACCTCATCGCCGAAAGCAGCCGCGAACACTACCGCAGCTACGTCTACGAACCGGGCAGCTTCCGCCCGCTGGCCATGCTCGACGGCAAAGGACCGAAAAAGGCCTGCCCGTTCTACTACCAACTCGATCACCTCGGCACACCGCAAGAACTCACCGACTACAGCGGCGACGTCATCTGGGCTGCCCGATACGCCGCATATGGCCGCCTCACCCGCCTCAACCGTGACACCCACCAAATCCTCGATCAACCGCTGCGCTTTCAAGGGCAGTATTTCGACGCGGAAACCGGCCTGCACTACAACCGGCATCGCTACTACAATCCGGATGTCGGACGGTACCTGACGCCGGATCCCAGCAAGTTGGCGGGCGGATTAAACGGCTATCAGTACACGCGCAATCCGGCGGGTTGGGTTGATCCGTTGGGGTTGAGTGATTGCCCTGGGACAGATGGGTGTAGGAAGCCGTCGTTTGGGGATGAGGATCCGGCGGGTAAGGTTGGGGTTGATGAGGGGGAGCCAAAAACTCCGTCCTCTAGAAGAGAAAAGGATTACTTATATCGCGGGGATGAACGAGAGCCTGATGATGTATTTCTAAACGGTTTTAAAAGTAAGGGTAAAAGCAATGACCTATTGCTACATTCCATAGACAGTGATAACCCACCCAGTAATTTCATTAGCACGTCCCCGTCGAGAGATGTTGGCAAGCTTTTCGCTACCGGTTATCACACAAAAATAGGTTATCTCTATACTCTTCAAAAAATAGATGGACATGATTTACAGAAAGAGCTTGGACAAGCGTATCTTTTCGGGGTAGAAAAAGAGATAGCCATAGCTAATCGTATAAAAAACGTCGACGTACTTGGAGCCACACTAATCATTGATGACGGTAGAGAGTTAGGCTACTCCATACCAAATCCATATAGGATAATAAAAAAATGATATCAAAAGTCGAAATAACTATAAGCATTGAAGGCGCCAAGGAAGTCGCCAATCTCCTATGTGACAACAAAGATGTGACAATAACTTTCACAATGAAAAGTGGCTTTAACAAAACATATTCAGATAGTGATTTTTACAGGTGCTTCGGTCGTATTCGAGAAGATAACCCCAATATACAATTTCTCTGCAAAGGCTCAAAAATCAACGTACATCCTTCCAGTATGTCATCACAAATGTCGCTTGGATTGAAAGCGTACGAATTGACATTAGGTAAAGCATCATCACTCACCGATATTGTTTACATTTTTGATTATGATGACAACAATCTAACAAATGATCCAAATGAACAGCGACTTTTCTATAGACGCTGGATTGAATCAGAAAAAATCTAATCAGTTATATCAAAAGCCCGGTTTATGTCCGGGCTAATTGGCATTCAGGACCTCTAACCTGGAGCACCACCAGCGGTACTATCCGTCTCGCTCCCTTCACTCTCAGAACCACCTGACTCTCCAGACCCACTTCCAGAACCACTCCCCATCGAACTTCCCCCGCTCATCGAGCCACTTCCCTCCCCCGGGCTGGTGCTGCTCCCGCTGGCATCGCCGCCATTCCCACCACCAATGGTATCCGGTGGCGGTACTTTTCCATCCGAGGAACCCGCATTCATTTCCGAGTAGGGTGGCATCCCGCCCTTGTCGACCGGCGCATCGCGGCCAGACGATTGAGCAAACGCCGCCAATGAACTGATCGACAGTAAGCCGACCACTGTCAGGGTCGTCAATTTTGATCTGATCATGGCGCACCTCCTTTAAAGAGTGCTTTATCTGATCTCTGGCAGCGGTCGTTTTTTAAAGGTGCCGCACAATCGACAAGCGGCGATGGCTCGCTACTCAGGGCTTCAGTTCGGTTCTCCCGATAAATCGTTCCCGGCAATGTCCGGGTCATCGGGATGGGCTTCCACATCACCGCGCTTCACATCATCGGTGGGCACTTGCTCCACTCCAGTGTCGTCATCGGTGGGCACCTGCTCCACGCCGGTGTCGTCATCGTCGGGCGGGCGCTGATCGCGACTCAGAGAGTCGGTAGGTGAAGGCAGCGGATATTCGGGGGTATCGTCGATATCGGAGTCTTTTGGATCAGCGTTCATAACGCACCTCTCAATGGACCTGAAAAGCAGATCCTGACATTTCGAGGACAACACGATAGACGCGGTTCGATTAGAGGGACGATCGGTCGGCCCGACCACAACCCCCTGTCACTCGTCGTCTTCCTCGTCGTATTCGTCGTACTCGATATTGCCCACATCGCCTGCGTCATCGGCATCGTTGAGCGGCACCGTGGCGTCGTCCATCAGAGACCCCGGATCTTCGTTGCCAGGATCGTTGATCGGACCTTCTTCTTCCATGCCTTCGGTTTCCGGAGTCATGACATGCCTCAAAACGTCCAAGGGTGTATGAAGTTCGAGGCGTCCTACGAGCAAACGTTCCAGAGTCCTACTGACAGAAATGAAAAACCCGGCACTGGGCCGGGTTTCTACTGTCACTCGATATCGAGTTAGCGATGCTTGTACTTATTTTTATGCTTGTGTTTGTGTTTGCCACCACCGGAATGCGAGCTGTCGCTGTCATTACCCAGGTTGCTGCCCACCGCGCCACCGGCTGCACCGCCCACGCCAGCGCCAATGGTCGAACCGGTGGAGCCGCCCAAGCTATTGCCGATCACTGAGCCGCCCGCCGCGCCAATACCGCCGCCAACGGCCGCTTCTGTTCGACTGCCCTTGCGCGCACCGACCGCGCTGCCTGCCGCACCGCCGACGCCAGCGCCCACTGCTGCTCCCGTGCTGCCGCCTAGTTGACCGCCGACCACGTTACCCAACGCGCCGCCAAGACCACCGCCCACTGCAGCGGTGCCGTCGCCGGCAGCCATTGCACCCTGAGCGACCAAAAGTCCTAAAACCACCGTGGACAATGTCAAACGCATGATATGAACCTCTAATTTCCGCATCGGGGGAAGAACGGGCCGCGGATAGGCCTCAGCCTGGCACCTGCGTCTGTTGAACAAAGCAAATACCGACTGTACGAGATTTGAGCCACATCCTGGAGAAACGTTCCAAAACGAAAAAGCCCGGCATCGAGCCGGGCTTTTTCAGCGGATCATTCGGGATCAGTGGCCTTTTTTGGACAGATTGCTGCCCACGCCGCCGCCCAATGCACCGCCCAGGCCGGCACCGATGGTGGAACCTGTCTTGCCGCCCAGGCTGTTGCCGATCACCGAACCGCCTGCCGCGCCGACACCGCCGCCGATGGCCGCTTTGGTGCGGCTGCCTTTACGTGCTGCAACAGCACTGCCGGCTGCGCCCGCTACGCCAGCACCAATCGCTGCACCGGTGCTGCCGCCCATTTTCTGGCCGACCACATTACCCAGCGCGCCACCCAGACCACCACCGAGCGCGGCAGTGCCATCACCGGCAGCCATCGCACCTTGAGCAACCAAAAGGCCCAGAACCAGAGCAGGCAGTGTCAAACGCATAACGAGAACCTCAAAAAAGGGGGAAACAGAAAGGCCGGAGATTGAATGCTTTAGAGGAGGCAAAGTCCAGACACAAATACGGAACAACCTCGTCATTGGCGACGGTTGGACAGCATTTACGGAAAAGGTTTTATGACAGGCAAAAAAAAGCCCGCTGGGGAGACGGGCCAGGGTACTGCTTTCTAACGGATGAGCTGAGATTACGTAGGCCGGTGTGAAAAGTTTGTGAAAAAAACACTAGCGCTCGCAAAGTTGTAGGACATTTTCCGGCATTGCCACCGAGCCATGCTTTCTACCCATCAAAAAAAAGAAACCCCGCTCAATGGCGGGGTTCGTGCGGTAACTGTTTACTTCTTGGAAGGCGCACCCAGCTTGGGCATGAATTTCGATTTCGGCCCTCGGGTTCGAGGCACTGCGGATTTGATTTTGTTGATCTTGATACGGTCTTCACCGAAGCTCGGCACATAGTCCGTCTGACCACACTGCACGCAATCATTGATCGGAAACTCTGCCCCGTCGTCTTCGATATACGGCTCAGTCATATCTTCGCTCCTCTCTAACGGGGTCGATACCGGCAAGCCCTTTTTGCCTGAGAAATATCGACCACCCAGGATTCTGAGACTAGCCGGTCATTCCCGGACTTGTGATTCAGATTATTACGCGCCCGACGAATGGCCAGCGTCTGCCTCCCACAAAACCGGATGGCGAATAATCAGAAGGTGCATGTCCTTGGCACGGCGGCGCAATGAAGATTTTTTCACATCCACTTACCGCAGTTTGACCGCCGTCCCGGTCACAAACACCACCACCATCCCACCTTTGCCGGCCGGCATGCTGATCTCATAATCGAGCCCTACCACTGCATCCGCCTGAAGCGCCCGCGCCCGCTCCTTGATCTCGTCGGTGGCCTGAATCCGCGCATCTTTCAATGCCCGCTCCAATGTCTGAGAACGCCCACCGAAAAAATCCCGCATGCCAGCGAACAGATCGCGGATCACGTTAACGCCCTGCACCGACTCGGCGCTGACGATGTCCAGATAAGCGGTGATTTGCCGACCCTCGATGGTGTGGGTTGTGGTGGTGATCATGAAATGTCCTTGTTCAAGCTGTCGTAGATGGGGTGAAACGACGGGGAAAACGGCGCGAGAATTGAGTATAGAGATCGATTCCCGCCGGGGGGTGACAGTCTAACAGGGGGGCGGAACACGCCCGAAACGTAGCTTTGGGGGCAGCTTGAAAAGGTCGTACCCAAAAAGCAGTTTAAGTCCTACATATCGTTCGGAAGCCGCGTCCCGTTCACGCATTGCCCTGGTTTCGAGCGGGAGCCTATTGTCTGAACGTCCCCTAAGCAGAAGCCTCCAGGTTGGGAATAGTGCCTGAAGTATTAGAGCAGCTTAATCAATACCGCAGTAACGGTAGCTACCGTGCCAATCAGCCCAATAGCAACTGCCACTGGATACCAAAAAGTCTCACGGGTCATCTTGCCAGCCTCGGCGTTCAGCTTGCGCTGTTCAGCGAGCAGTTTGACGATCTCCACATGAACCTTTTCCAACTCTGCCTGTTTCATGGTCATTTCCTGCATAACGTTCGTACGTCCGCTCTGGATGATGGGGGCGTCATTTGCACTGCCCTTTGATTCATTTTGCACCCTGCAGGCGCAAAACAAATACCCCTTCCCGAGATGGCCCATGTGGGGTGCTGAAACCTATGGAAGCACCCAACCACCTAGCTTTCCAGCTTTACTTCCCACACGCCTAGCACTTTTCCTACATCATTTTCGGACGCGCCTTTGCTGATGCGCCTGAGCCAGCGGCAGCCATGATTGAAAAAATCCAGACACCAGAAACCACAAAACCCCTGACTTCTCTCGAAATCAGGGGTTTGTGTATATCGAATTTGGCGGTGAAGGAGAGATTCGAAGCAATAGCGTTGCGGCAACCTCTTTTCGAGGTTATGCCAACAAGGCCGAAGTGCATGTTCGACCGCGCTGGGGCAAGGTTCAGGTTGACCAGATCGATCACCTGGACTTGCAGGAGCGGGTGCAGGACACGCTTTCGAAAGCCTCAAGAACAAGACCATCCGCGACATTATCTGCAATGGGCGGCAGGTGTTCAGGTTGTACCGCACTTGCAAAAAGGTCGCGCATGATCCTACCGAGGGTTTGTTCGTTCGCCTACCTGATCCTGAAGCCCCGGATCCATTTACCAGGGCGGAGATCAAACAGATCTTTGAAACGCCGACCAAGCGCACGCAGGAGGTGTTGATGGTGCAGTTCATGATTTGGGCAGGGCTACGGGTGTCGGAGACCATTGCGCTGGCTTGAGACGATGTCGACCTTGAGCAGGGGACGGTTACGTTTCGTCGATCAAAGGTGCGCGGGGATTATCGGGTGACGAAGATTCGGCGCTCGACGCGGAAAGTACGGTTGCTGGCACCGGCATGGGATGCGTTGCGCAGGATCAACGCGATCGACCAGTACAAGAAAGCGGAGACGGTCGATATCGTGGAACGAGATAACAACAGTGCGGCAACACAAATTCACTTCGTCTTCCTGAATAGCAAAAGCGGTTTGCCGCATGTCAGCGACTTTGTCGTGCGGGATCGGTTTTTTAAGGCGCATTTGAATGCGGCCGGGGTCGCTATCGGGGCCGGATATTGTTGGAATGCTGCAACACGCGCTGAATCTGTAGCCAATCGCCCATACACACGGGCGATTCCGGTGCAACGTGGGCAATAATCAGCCGCGGACGTGTGATCGCGCGATGATTTAACGCTCGTAGGTTATGTACTGCTCTGCACCTACGATGTTCTTCAAGCCCGATTTCGGTAACTCAAGCGTGTGGAACCCAACACCAAATTTATCGACATGACCTCGTTTGAGTAAGTAAATCATGTCGTCAGACTCTGCAACCTGACATCCCTCGTAACGATCAAGGTTCTGGTAAACCAATGCACGCGCTGTGCATTCGGTTGCGGTTTTGAGCGCAGCGGATCGGCCTGTATCTGATGGTATCGTTACGAGGAGATACCTCGTGCACCCCATCAATAGCGCTACCATGCAGAGGCACGCTACAAACTTAAACGCCATGGCATGTTCGATTGCTTGATTCCGAATGCGTGCCGCCCATAACGGTAGAGCCGTGGGTTCCTCCGTTTTTTTTCTTGGTTTCTCAAAAAGCACTAATAGGAGAGTCACCGTTCCCACCAACGCAACCGCGAATCCCAAGGCAGCGATATATGAGCCTAACCCAGCCGCTCCATAGGCCACGAATTGCTGTGCACTGATGTTTATGCGCTCAAATGGCACATCTAACACTAGATAGTACTTTTCCAGATGTGCGAATCCACTAAGGGTGAAGGCTCCGACCATACTAGCTATGAATAGGGCCACATCGATACGTAGATATTTTCTGTAACGGCTAAAACTACCGTCCTGTATTGAGCTGTCAGTCAAATGGATAGTCTCATTGAGAGAATAGGAGTGCTGGATTATTCGTGGTGTCCTTATTCCGGTAGTTGAAGTGTTGCTACCTTTGTAACTGCTACGGAAAGTTTGTACTCGAACAACTCCACGTCCTTCATGCTTGAGCAAGCTAGTCGCAGATCCTCGGACATGCTTCGGCACACGATGATACCGCGTACTTTTTGGCCTAACTCCGCGAGATCGCGCCGAACCCAGTTCATATAGCGCAGCAGTTGGCCGATCACGCGGTCGTAGCCCCGAGAGACCTTCAGCTCAATCACGACGAAGGCACCGTTGCGGTCAACAGCAAGAATGTCGATACGTCTGCCTCCACCAGCTTCGTATTCGATACCTCGGAGGTCTTCGTCTTCGTACAGCTTCAAGCCCGCCTCGATGCACTCCAGGTTTTCCGCCAAGTAACGCTGCAGGTCTTTCTCCAGTAGAAATTCGGTAGAGCCGGGTAGATTGATTTCCTCCGAGTCGTCGCGATCAATTTCAGTATCTTCTATTTCTTGCTTGGCGATATCGCCCTTTACCATTTCACGAATTGGCGCTGGATCCTTACCCGCTTCGTAGCGCCGAAACTCGCCAGGAGCAACCTTGAACAGAATGTCGTCAGTTACATTGGTCGAGGGATGATGTAAGCGACTAGGATCGTTCGTGGCAGCCTGGACTAAATGCGCACGGATGCTGCCTGGCTTCAGTTTGGGGTAATTCGTCGCGAACCACTGTATTGCCCGAGCAGCAGTGAAGACTTGGCCCGGTTGCAGGTTCCAGCTCACCAGCATGTCCTTTAGCAACGCGCGAGTGGGCTTATCGTAAATTGTCTTGGCCATGAGGCGTCCTTGCGGCGTTTTAGTTTGATGGTTCGCGCCACATACTGCCTTTACTAGCGCACTGACATCAACTCGGCTTGTATCGCTACGCCCCTTGATCTGTGGCTAAAGATCAAAACCAACAGCGTTGCCGCCACATCCTATCGGGGTTATGCCAACAAGGCCGAGGTGCATGTCCGGCCGCGATGGGTCAAGGTTCAGATCGACCAGATCGATCATCTGGATTTGCAGGAATGGGTGTAGGACACGTTGTCGAAGCGGCTGAAGAACAAGACCATCCGCGACATCATCAGCAACGTGCGACAGGTCTTCCGGCTTTACCGCACCCGCAAGAAAGTCGCTCATGATCCGACTGAAGGGCTGTTCGTCCGCTTGCCCGATCCTGAAGCACCGGACCCGTTCACCAGGGCGGAAATCAAACATATCCTCGAAACACCGCCCCATCGCACGCAAGAGCTGCTGATGATCCAGTTCATGATTTGGGCGGGGCCACGGGTATCAGAAACCATCGCCCTGGCTTGGGAGGATGTCGATCTGCAGCAAGGGACGGTGACGTTTCGTCGATCCAAGGTGCGCGGGGCTTACCGGGTGACGAAAACCCGACGCTCGACGCGAAAGGTGCGGTTACTGGCGCCGGCATGGGATGCTCTCCGCAAGATTGACGCGATCAATCAGGTCAAGAAAGCGGAGACGGTCGATATCGTTGAACGGGACAACAAGACGGTGCGGCAGCACAAACTGCACTTCGTCTTCCTGAACAGCAGAAGCGGCTTGCCGCATGTCAGCGACTTCGTTGTACGGGATCGGTTTTTCAAAGCTCACTTGAACACGGCCGGGGTTCGGTATCGTGGGCCGGGGCAGTGCCGGCATACCTACGCTAGCCAATTGCTGACCACGGGTGTGGCTTCAATCGATTGGATCGCTGAGCAGATGGGGCATACGAATGGGAACATGATTCGGCAGCATTACGGGACTTGGATCAACGAGGACGGCCCGGATGTCATCGGGATGCTACAACACGCACTGAACCTCTAACTTTTCCGCTGGAGGGCGAGGCTTAAACTGCTGCCGGCCGATAACTGCGCAGCCACGAGTCTATGCGGACATTGCTATTTTTGGGCCTAACTCCGGTTCGCGAGACGTCATCGTCGTGGGGGGGTTGGCGCACTACAAGCCTCCACAAATGCCTTGCCTGCGATGGTCGGATTTACCCTTCCATAACTTTCCCCACCACCCCACGTCATCATTGGACGTATGCAGCCCAATCGTGTGAGGTTACTGAGAGATAAAACAACCTCTTCCGAAGGAAGTGGAAACTCTTGTTCCCTCTCTCCTGTAACACGGGCATACGTGGGTAGCTGTGCGGTAATTATTCCATCGTGCTGACACTGTTCGAAAGGCAACGCGAATAGTGCGTCAAGGATTTGTGCGTCGAGATGGGTGAGCTGTTCCAAAATCACTGTATGTGAACGCCGAACCTCACCCCTAAAATCGGCGTTAGCTGCATTTACCAGGAGAGCGGCCCACCGATCTTGAAGAAAATCATCCTCTTCCAGCGTTGCGCCCTGCATCAGCGGAATCGCCAGTTTCAGCGGAACTGCGCGGGTCGGAGCCGATAGACCCGCAAGACGAAGAAATTCCTGCGATTTCAGCATGTAACGGACTTGACGCTCCCAACGCATGTACTTCAACCGATCCTCAAAGATTCCGATCCCTTGCTCAAGTGGCCCAGCAATGTACTTCGCGATAAACCCTCCAGCTTCTCGAGCCGCCTCGATTGCTTGGCCAGTGGTCTTCGCGACTTCTTCTACTGCTTTGGATTCTTCGGTCATGGCAGTCCCATTTGATGTGCAGCCAAATCGCTAGGGCAATCATAGCTACGATAGCGCTTTACCGCCGGGGAAACGCTAGCTCTTGGCACTGCCCGATAGGACTTTGGGGATTGTGCCGGCCAGCACCGGGCCGACTGAGTATTCCCATATTGCTCCCATATCGCCCTTTTTCAGACGCCAGAAACCACAAACCCCCGACTTTCTCTAGGAAAATCAGGGGTTTGTGTTTTCAAAATGTGGCGGTGAAGGAGAGATTCGAACTCTCGATACAATTTCTTGTATACACACTTTCCAGGCGTGCTCCTTAAGCCACTCGGACACTTCACCGTATCTCGTCAAACATGTTCTGTCTGTCGAGGCGCGCTAATGTAGTCGAAAGCTTTTCTGATGGCAAACTTTTTTTGCAGAATTTTCATGCGGTTAGCGATTTAGTCGTTCCGGCGGGTGCCGTGCCATGGCAAACCCGCCAATCTCCGGCTTCGCGCCCTCTTCTATATAGAGGGGAATGCGCGGCTGGCGTGGCCGGCAACGCTTGCCGGGCGGGAAAAGGGTGACCGGGTGGTCAGTCACGGCGCTTTACCTGGCCTACGGCGGTGGGTAACGTCTGCCCTACTTTATTAGAAGGATTGGCGTCATGAGTGAGTTGATTTCTTACCATCTCGAAGACGGTATCGCGACCCTGACCTTGAGCAATGGCAAGGTCAATGCCATCTCGCCGGACGTGATCGTTGCGTTTAACGCGGCTCTGGATCGAGCGGTGGCGGATCGGGCGGTTGTGATCATTACCAGTCAGCCAGGTATTTTTTCGGGTGGTTATGACTTGAAAGTGATGACGGCCGGCCCTAACGAAGCCATAGCACTGGTCGCTGCCGGTTCGACGCTGGCTCGTCGTCTGCTGTCGCACCCGTTCCCGGTGGTCGTGGCGTGTCCTGGACATGCGGTGGCCAAGGGTGCGTTTATTTTGTTGTCGGCTGACTACCGCATTGGTGTCGATGGCCCGTTCAGCATTGGTCTGAACGAAGTGCAGATCGGCATGACCATGCACCACGCCGGTATCGAGCTGGCGCGTGACCGTCTGCGCAAGTCGGCGTTTCATCGCGCGGTGATCAATGCCGAGATGTTCAATCCGCAGAGTGCTGTGGACGCCGGTTTCCTTGATGTGGTGGTGTCGGCCGAAGAGCTGCAAGGCGCGGCGCTGGCGGCGGCTCGTCAGTTGAAGAAGCTCAACATGACCGCCCACAAGAACACCAAACTGAAAGTGCGCAAGGCACTGCTGGAGACACTGGACAACGCGATCATCCTGGATCAGGAGCATATGGGTTAAACCTGAACGCGCTGTACCGAAAAGCCCGACCGTCGTGTCGGGCTTTTTCTTGCCTGTCTGGTTTAAAACCTTACAACCGCTCTAGACCACATCTGACCTATAAGTCGGAAACATGCGCTCAAACATCGGCCATTTTCCACTTCCCTAGCGGCAATTGCCGAAAATAGTGCACATCCGTACACTGCGCCACCTTTTGTCCCGGTGGACCCTTTAAATGCTGTTTGTGTTTCGTATGTTATTGATGGGCTTGCACTTTATTCTGGCCGGGGTGCTTGGGGTGATTCTGGGTCTGTGCCGGCCGTTCAATCCGGACAACAGCCGTTTATGCGCGCGCCTGTATGCGTGGCCGGCGATGTGCATTTTGCGTTGGCGGGTGAAGGCCGACGTCGGGCCGTTGATGGAAAAGCCTGACAGCTGCGTGATCATTGCCAACCACCAGTCCAACTACGATCTGTTTGTGTTCGGCAACGTGGTGCCCCGTCGAACCGTGTGCATTGGCAAAAAGAGCTTGAAGTGGGTGCCGCTATTCGGGCAGTTGTTCTGGCTGGCCGGCAATGTGCTGATTGACCGCGGCAATGCGCACAAGGCACGCCAGTCGATGCTGACCACTACTCGCACCTTGCAGCATGAAGACACCTCGATCTGGGTCTTCCCCGAGGGCACCCGCAACTTGGGCGAAGAGCTGCTGCCGTTCAAGAAAGGTGCGTTCCAGATGGCGATTGCCGCGGGCGTGCCGATTGTTCCGGTGTGTGTCAGCAGTTACGTCAAACACATGCGATTGAACCGCTGGCGCAGTGGGAAAATTCTGATCCGTTCGCTGCCGGCGATTCCTACGGCTGGATTGAGTCTGGATGACTTGCCGATGCTGATCGCCCAGTGCCGCGAGCAGATGCGCGAGTGCATCGACTCGATGGATCGACAACTGCAAGCCGCCTGAATGAAACCCGCCCTGTGCGGGTTTTCTTTTGCCTGCGAACTCTACAGATTTTGCTGACTCTCAAGCAGTAGACAAGGTTAAGCTCAATCCTGCCTGGCACCGCCAGTCTTTACGCTAATAAGAAGTGAATCACCATCATGGGTAGAGTCGTTGCTGCTGCGGTTTACAGCGCCGGTAAGAAAGTCACCAATATCACCCTCGATGAAGGGGCCGCATGGGCTGCCAAGCCTGGTCACTTTGTGTGGATCGGCCTCGAAGAGCCGAACGCCGAAGAGTTGTTCAACCTGCAACGCCAGTTCAACCTGCATGAACTGGCCATCGAAGATGCGCTGGAAAAACACAGCCGACCGAAGCTGGAAACCTTCGGCGATGCACTGTTTATCGTCACGTATTCGCCGATCCGCAATGAAGGCAAACTGCAGTTCATCGAGACTCATATCTTTGCCGGCAAGGGGTACGTCATTACCGCACGCAATGGTCATTCGGCGTCCTACGCCTATGTCCGACAACGTTGTGAGGCGCGCCCGCTGTTATTGGAACATGGGGAAGATTTCGTACTCTATGCCATCCTCGACTTCGTAATTGAGAACTACCAGCCGATGGGCGAAGCGATCCATGCCGAGATCGATGAGCTGGAACGCAACGTCATGTTCGGCTCCTTGAACGAGCGCGACATTCAGAAACTCCACAGTCTGCGCCGTGATGTATTGCGCTTGCGCCGTTTTGCGGCACCGATGGTGGAGATCAGTGAGGAATTGCAGAACCTGACCTTTCCATTTATCGACAAGAACATGCGCCCGTACTTCCGCGATGTGCAGATTCACGTCAGGCGACAGATGGAAGACTTGACGACCCTGGCGGACATTGCCAGCCAGACCATCGAGGTCGGGGTGTTGCTGGAGGCGTCACGGCAGAGCGTGGTGCAGCGCAAGTTTGCGGCGTGGGCGGCGATTCTGGCGTTCCCGACGGCAGTGGCCGGGATTTACGGGATGAACTTTCAGAACATGCCGGAGTTGAGTTGGCATTACGGGTATTTCGGGGTGTTGGGGTTTATTGCTGTTGGGTGTGTCGGTTTGTGGGCGAGTTTCAAGCGTTCGGGGTGGTTGTAGTCAGGAACGAGGCGTCTGCACAATTCGCGGGCAAGCCTCGCGCCTACAGGATCACGCAATCCAATGTAGGAGCGAGGCTTGCCCGCGAAGCTTTTAAGGCTTAACCAGCTGCCCCTCAGGCTTGTGCGCCACAAACCGCATCATCCACTCTGCGACGGTAGTGCCGTGATGCTCGTGTTCAAGACTCGCCATACCTTTCGAATAAATCTGCTCGCCCAGCGCTTCCTTACGAAGATCCAACAATGCGCGTGAAAAATCGTGAATGAACTCCGGATGCCCCTGGAAGCACAGCACTTGATCGTTGATGTGGTACGCGGCGAACGGGCAGAAATCGCTCGAGGCGATGACCGTAGCATTTTCCGGCAGCGCGGTGACCTGATCCTGGTGGCTGATCAGCAGCGTCAGTTCCTCACTCACCGGGCTCATCCACGGCGCCTTGGCCGCAAGTTTGTAGCTATGGGTGCCGACGCCCCAACCCTGGGTCGCCCGCTCACTTTTGCCACCCAATAACAGCGCCAGCAATTGATGGCCAAAACACACACCCAGCAGTTTGTCGCCGCGCTCGTAGCGATTCAGCAGGTACGTCTTGAGGGTTTGAATCCACGGGTCGGTGCCGAAGGAATCGGCCTTGCTGCCGGTGACCAGATATGCATCGAAGGTCAGGTCATCGCTGGGATAATCGCCCTGCATCACGTTGTACACGGTGAACTCGGCAGCGATGGGCTGCTGCGAAAACAGACGCTGGAACATCTGCCCGTAACCCTGATATTGATCGACCAGTTCCGGACGCAGGATGTCGGTTTCCAGAATGCAGATGCGTAACGACATAAAAAATACCTGACACATGAAGGGAATAATGCACACCCCAGAGCCTGCCTCGAAACACGGTGGCAAGGCAAGCCCCGGAGCGCGTCATCGGTCCCTTAGAACAGCGCGTTTTTGGCCGCTTTCTCCAACAGCAGCGCAGGCGGTGTGAAGCGCTCGCCGTACTGCTCGGCCAGATACTGGGCGCGAGCGACGAAGTCTTGCACGCCGTATTGGTTGATGAACTGCAGTGCACCGCCGGTCCAGGCCGCGAAGCCGATGCCGAAGATCGAGCCAACGTTGGCATCCGCCGTCGAGGTCAGCACGCCCTCCTCCATACAGCGCACGGTTTCGATGGCTTGTACGAACAGCAGTCGATCACGTATGTCCTTCGGCGAAATCTGCCCATCGGCTTTCTCGAAACGGCTTTTCAGCTCTGACCACAAATGCTTCTGCTCTGTGGCCGGATAATCGTAGAAACCACCCCCAGCGGCCTTGCCCGGACGCTTGTATTCCTTGAGCAGCAAGTCAATCACGGCGAACGCCGGGTGCTCCATCAGGGTTTTCCCTTCTGCTCGCAAGTCTTTGGCGGTTTGCTCGCGGATATGGCTCATGAGGCTGAGGGAAACTTCGTCGGAGATCGCCAGAGGCCCGACGGGCATGCCGGCCTTGCGCGCTTCGGTCTCGATCATCGGCGCGCTCACACCTTCGCCGAGCATGGCAATGCCTTCGTTGGTGAAGGTGCCGAACACCCGCGAGGTAAAGAAGCCGCGACTGTCGTTGACCACAATCGGAGTTTTCTTGATTTGCAGTACGAAATCGAAACCACGAGCCAGGGTTTCATCGCTGGTATGGGCACCTTTGATGATTTCCACCAGCGGCATTTTCTCCACGGGACTGAAGAAATGCAGGCCGATGAATTTTGTCTGGTCCGGCACGGCGGTGGCCAGGCCGCTGATTGGCAAGGTCGAGGTGTTGGAGGCGATGACCGCGTCCGGGCCGGCGACTGTTTGCGCGGCTGATGAGACCTTGGCCTTCAGTTCGCGATCTTCAAACACCGCTTCAATGATCAGATCGCAACCGGCCAGATCCGCATCGCTTTCGGTGGTACGGATCCGCGCCAGAATCGCCTCGCGCTGCTCCTGGCTCAGATGACCGCGTGCAACCTTCTTGTCCAGCAACGCCGCCGAGTGGGCCTTGCCCTTCTCTGCCGCGGCGAGGTTGATGTCTTTGAGCACCACGTCGATGCCGGCCGATGCACTGACAAACGCGATGCCCGCGCCCATCATCCCGGCGCCGAGCACGCCGACTTTCTTCGTCACATACGGCGCTATGCCTTGGGGGCGCGAGCCGCCGGCATTGATCTCATTGAGCTGAAACCAGAACGTGCCAATGAGATTTTTCGCCACTTGGCCGGTGGTCAGTTCGGTGAAGTAACGGGTTTCGATCAGGTGCGCCGTATCGAAATCCACCTGAGCGCCTTCCACCGCAGCACAGAGGATTTTCTCCGGCGCGGGCAGGCAGCCCTGGGTTTTGCTGCGCAGAATCGACGGCGTAATCGCCAACATCTGCGCGACTTTCGGATCTGACGGCGTGCCGCCAGGGATCTGATAACCCTTCACATCCCAGCGCTGCACAGCGACCGGATGAGCGACAATCCACGCCCGCGCCTTGGCCATCAGCTCATCGCGATCGGCTGCCAACTCGTCGATCAATCGCGCCTGCAACGCCTGTTGCGGACGGATTTTCTTGCCTTCAAGCAGATACGGCAGGGCTTTTTCAATGCCCAGCATGCGGACCATCCGCACTACCCCGCCGCCGCCCGGCAACAGGCCGAGAGTGACTTCCGGCAGGCCAAGCAGCACCGACGGATTGTCCAGCGCCAGGCGGTGATGGCAGGCCAGGCAGATTTCCCAACCGCCGCCGAGTGCCGCGCCATTAATGGCGGCGACCACCGGTTTGCCGAGAGTCTCCAGGGTGCGCAGTTGGCCCTTGAGTGTCAGCACCATGTCGTAAAAGGCTTTGGCTTCGGGTTCGCCGACCTTGATCAGTTCATTGAGGTCGCCGCCGGCGAAGAAGGTCTTCTTGGCCGAGGTGATGATCACGCCGGCAATGGCGTCCTTGTCGGCGACCAGTCGGGCGACGCAGGTGGCCATGGCGTCGCGGTAGACCGCGTTCATGGTGTTGGCACTCTGGCCCGGCATGTCGATGGTCAGGACGACGATCTGGTCCTGACCCTTTTCGTAACGGATGGCTTGGGTCATGGCAATTTTCCTTGCGTCGGATTTTCTTAAAGTCAGGCTCAGAGGCGTTCGATGATGGTGGCAATGCCCATGCCGCCGCCGACACACAATGTCGCCAGGCCATAGCGCAGGCGCCGGGCTTCCAGTTCATCGAGCAGCGTGCCGAGAATCGCGCAGCCAGTGGCGCCGAGCGGGTGACCCATGGCGATGGAACCGCCGTTGACGTTGACCTTATCGGGGTCTATGGCCATGTCCTTGATGAACTTGAGCACGACCGAGGCGAACGCTTCGTTGACTTCAAACAGATCGATGTCTTCAACCCGCAGCCCGGCCTTGGCCAGCGCCTTGCGGGTGGCCGGCGCGGGGCCGGTGAGCATGATGGTCGGGTCGGTGCTGGTGACCGCCGTGGCGACGATTCGCGCTCGCGGCTGCAAGCCCAGCGCCCGCCCCTTCGCTTCGGAGCCGATCAGCATCAGCGCCGCACCATCGACGATCCCGGAACTGTTGCCCGGCGTGTGCACGTGGTTGATCCGCTCGACTTGGCTGTAAACCCGTAAGGCCGTGGCGTCGAAGCCCATTTGCCCGATCATTTCGAAACTCGGCTTGAGTTTTCCCAGGCCTTCTATCGTCGATTCGGCGCGAATGAACTCATCGTGATCGAGCAGGATGATGCCGTTCTGGTCCTGCACCGGCACCAGCGACTTGTTGAACGAACCATTCGCCCGTGCCCGCGCCGCCTTCTGCTGGGAGTGCAACGCGAAGGCATCGACGTCCTGACGGCTGAAGCCTTCAATCGTGGCAATCAGGTCGGCACCCACGCCTTGGGGCGTGAAGTGGTTGTGAAAATTGGTTTCCGGGTCCAGTGCCCAAGCGCCGCCGTCGCTGCCCATGGGCACGCGGGACATCGACTCGACACCACCGACCACCACCAGGTCTTCGAACCCGGAACGTATTTTCATCGCCCCGAGGTTCACCGCTTCCAGCCCCGACGCGCAAAAGCGATTGAGCTGCATGCCGGCCACGCTGACGTCCCAATCGGCCACTTGCGTGGCGGTCTTGGCGATGTCCGAACCCTGATCGCCGATGGGCGTCACGCAACCGAGCACCACATCATCGACCTGACTGGTGTCCAGGGACGTACGCTGCTGCAGCGCCGTCAGCAGCCCGGCCACCAGGTTCACTGGCTTGACGCTGTGCAAGGCGCCATTGGCCTTACCTTTGCCACGGGGCGTGCGTAACGCGTCGAATATCAAAGCTTGGGTCATGACGTCCTCGAACCTGATGGTGATGAAGATCAAAAGATCGCAGCCTTCGGCAGCTCTCCTGCAGGAGTCCGTGTGACCCTGATCTTTATGCACTCACCTTATGCCGAGCAGCCATGGATTCAATGACCACAGTGCTCATTGGCGTTGACGGTCACGCTCAGACGAACGGTAGTCTGCTATCAGATAAATCGATTCACGTCACCAAGCTGTCTAGCCAACGGGCGCCCAAGAAGCTGGCCATAAGCCTCATGCCTTTTTAGAAGCAATAAGCGGATAACACATACGAAATGGATCTAAGCCAACCGTGACGCGGGCCCTAAGGTAAACCTTGTACGAAGTTGTCGTCGGGTTTTGCCGAGGCACTCGTTCTACAAGGAAGTGCAACGCTCTGTCGTCATGGAGATAGGCAGGCAGGCATCAGGAAATAACAAAAAAGGCGGTCAAGCCATGTTCAAGCATTCGAAAGTTCGTCAAGCCGGGCTCATTCTATTCGCCACTACACTGTTGTTGATTTTGCCGAACCTGACCAAGGTGATTGGCTGATCGAGCTTCAGGGTTTTCATTACGCCTGATAAAAATGTGATTTGCTCGCTACCCGGGTCAGCGTGGCTGTGCCAACCTTTGCGGCACTTCCACGACATGGACGGCGATCACTTGAAAGCACTCATTCTGTTTTGGGCCTTGCTGCTCAGCACGCCTCTGTCTGCCGCACAGCTGAATCTTGAGCTGGGCGCGAGCCCTCGCACCTGGCAGACCGAGCAATTGCTCAAGCATCCTCAGGTTCAGACCATCACCATCACTGACGATGTTTCCTATAAACGGGACATGAACTATCGCGCCGTGCCGTTGGCGGCGTTGTTGACGGGCATCAAGCCCGACGATCATCTGCAAGCCGTTGCCCTAGATGGTTTTGCCGCCGAACTGGCTGCCGCGCCGCTGCTCAATACCCAAGGCGCGCGGGCCTGGCTGGCGATTGAAGACCCGGCCCAGCCGTGGCCGCCGCTGTCAGAGGGCAAGCACAGTGCGGGGCCGTTTTATCTGGTCTGGACCGATCCGCAGGCAGGCAACATCAGCCCTGAGCAATGGCCGTTCGAAGTGGCCAGCATCAAGCGCATGGCCCCGGTGGCCGAGCGCTTCCCTGCCCTGCTGCCCGATCCTGCGCTGAAGGCGGACGATCCGGTGAACAAGGGCTTTGCGCTGTTTCAGAAGAACTGCCTGGCGTGCCATCGACTCAATGGGGCGGGAGATGCGCAGTTCGGGCCGGATCTGAATATTCCGTTCAACCCGACCGAGTATTTCGGCGCGGATTTCCTCAAGCGCTACATTCGTGATCCGCAGAGCTTGCGCCAGTGGCCGCAGGCGAAGATGCCGGCGTTCGCAACGACGGTGTTGCCGGAGGGGGATCTGGAGTTGTTGGTAGGGTATTTGAAGCATATGGCGGGACGCAAAGTGAAGCCATAGTCAGTGATCGTTCCCACGCGCAGCAAAGGAATGCAGCCCGTGACTCTCTGCGTCACATCCAAAGCCGAACGCGGAGCGTCCGTGGAGCGTCCGTGGAGCGTCCGTGGAGCGTCCGTGGAGCGTCCGTGGAGGCATTCCCACGCAGAGCGTGGGAACGATCGGTGGTAGGTTACTGCTGTTGGACGGAGATCATCGGCGCTGGCGTCGGCGCAACAAACACCTTCGCATGCATCTGCTCGCCCCCGCCGCCACGGCGCATGCCGCGCACCGGGCAGGCGTCGAGATAATCCAGGCCCACGGCCAGTTTCAGGTGACGCTCCGGGCGGGCCAGTTCGTTGGTTACGTCGAAGCTGTACCAGGCGCCATCCAGCCAGGCTTCAGCCCAGGCATGACTGGCCAGGTGTTCGCTGTTCTCGCTGTACAAATATCCCGACACATAACGCGAGGGAATGCCCAGGCTGCGGGCGCAGGCGAGGAACGCATGGGTGTGGTCCTGGCAGACCCCGGAACGCCCGGCGAAGGCTTGAGCGGCGCTGGTGTCCACTTCGGTGGCGCCCGGTGTGTAGGTCATGTGCTGGTTCAGGCCATGCATCAAATCGATCAGTGCCGTGCGATCCCGGCGTTGTTTGCACGACTTCTGAGCAAACGCGCGCAGGGCTTCGTCGGCTTCGGTCAGGCGCGTGAAGCGCAGGAACGGCAGCGCCGACTGGCTTTCATGCTCGGCTTCGCGCAGTTCGTCGATGTCCACCTGCCCTCGGGCGCCGATAATGATTGCCTCGTGGGGTTCGTCCAGGGTCAGCACATGCAGAATGTTGCCGAACGGATCGAGCTGCGCACGCACCGGGCGTGGCAGATCGAGCTGCCAGCTGAGCACGTGTTGGCGCTCGCTGTCATGGGGGGTCAGTCGCAGGTACTGGATGCTCGCCCGCACCTGATCTTCGTAGTGATAGGTGGTCTCGTGGCTAATGGAAAGTCTCATGCAGCCTCCAGGTAGGAACTGTGTATGGCGTTGCCCAACTGGCGCACCAGCGGGATGAACTCGGTCAGCCAGGCATGCAGGCCTTCGTCGAGAATTTCGTTGATACCGGTGTAGCGCAGGCGTGCGTCCATTTCCGCGGCCAGGCGTTGCGCGGGACGGCCGTTGGCCCCCGGCAATTGGGCGAGGATCTGGTCGATTTCTTCGGTGCAGGCCCGCAGGGATCGCGGCACGTCGGCGCGCAGCAGCAACAACTCGGCCACATGCCGGGCGCCAGGGGCGTCGCGGTAGATCTCGGTGTAGGCCTCGAACGACGATAAGGCTCGCAGCAAGGCGCTCCACTGGTAATACGCGTGGGCCGTGCCGTCGCTGACTGCTTCGGCCTGATCGCCGGCCATTTCGTAACGGGCGTCGAGCAGGCGCAAAGTGTTGTCAGCCCTTTCGATAAAGGTACCCAGACGAATGAAGCGGAACGCGTCGTTACGCATGATCGTGCCGTAGGACGCGCCGCGGAACAGGTGGGAACGTTCCTTGATCCACTCACAGAAACGGCTCATGCCGTAGCGACTCAAGCCCTGCTCGGCAATCCCGCGAATTTCCAGCCAGGTAGCGTTGATGTTTTCCCACATATCGGCGGTGATTCGCCCACGCACCGCATGGGCGCTGACTCGCGCGGCACCGAGGCAGCTGTAGATGCTCGCCGGATTGGCCGCATCCAAAGCGAAGAAATGCAGCAGCCGTTCGGCATGCAGATCGCCGTGGCGCTCCAGGTAATCGTCGAGGGTGCCGGTGATCAGCAACGGCATGGCGAGTTCGTGCAAGCCATCGCCACGACCGTCCTGGGGCATGAGTGACAGCGAATAACTGATGTCGAGCATCCGTGCGAGGTTTTCCGCCCGCTCCAGGTAACGCGACATCCAATACAGATCCGAGGCAGTTCTACTTAACATGGCAGGCTTCCTTCAATCCTCGACCACCCAAGTGTCCTTGGTTCCGCCGCCCTGGGAGGAATTGACCACCAGGGAGCCTTCACGCAAGGCGACACGGGTCAAACCGCCGGGCACAACCCGGGTTTCGCGGCCAGACAATACAAACGGGCGCAGGTCGATATGGCGTGGAGCGATGCCGTTTTCGACAAAGGTCGGACAGGTTGACAAAGACAACGTCGGTTGGGCGATGTACGCGTGGGGCTTGGCTTTGATCCGCTCGCGGAACGATTCGATTTCCGCCGCCGTCGCCGCCGGCCCCACCAGCATTCCGTAACCGCCGGAACCCTGGGTTTCCTTGACCACCAGTTCTGGAAGATTGGCCAGCACGTGGGACAGTTCCGAGGGATTACGACACTGCCATGTCGGCACGTTCTTCAGGATCGGCTCTTCATCCAGGTAGAAACGAATCATGTCCGTGACGAAGGGGTACACCGACTTGTCGTCCGCGACCCCGGTGCCGATGGCATTCGCCAGCACCACGTTGCCGGAGCGGTAGGACGACAGCAGCCCTGGTACGCCGAGCATCGAATCCGGATTGAATGCCAGCGGATCGAGGAAGGCATCGTCGAGGCGCCGGTAGATCACGTCGACGGCTTTCGGCCCGTCCGTGGTGCGCATGAACACCTTGTCATCGCGCACGAACAGGTCCGCGCCTTCCACCAGTTCAACGCCCATTTCCCGGGCCAGAAACGCATGCTCGAAAAACGCGCTGTTGAAGCGCCCCGGCGTCAGCACCACCACACTCGGGTTGTCGAGCGGACTGGAGCTTTTCAAGGTGTCGAGCAACAGATTCGGATAGTGGTCGATCGGTGCGATGCGCTGAGCCGAGAACAACTCGGGGAACAGGCGCATCATCATTTTGCGATCCTCGAGCATGTAGCTCACGCCGCTGGGTGTACGCAGGTTGTCTTCGAGCACGTAATACGTACCGTCGCCATCACGCACCAGGTCGACGCCGGAAATGTGCGAATAGATATCGCGGTGCAGATCCAGCCCTTGCATCGCCAACTGGTATTGCTCGTTGGCCAGCACTTGCTCGGCCGGGATGATGCCGGCCTTGATGATGCGCTGCTCGTGATAGAGGTCTGCAAGGAACATGTTCAATGCCTTGACCCGTTGAATACAGCCGCGCTCGACGACCCGCCATTCACTGGCGGGAATACTGCGGGGAATGGTGTCGAAGGGAATCAGGCGCTCTGTCCCCTGCTCATCTCCGTAGAGCGTGAAGGTAATCCCGGCACGATGAAATAACAGATCGGCCTCGCGTCGCCGTTGTGCCAAAAGCTCGTCAGGCGTTTCGGCCAGCCAACGGGCAAACTCCCGATAATGCGGGCGGACCTGGCCGCCGGCATCGTACATCTCATCAAAATAGGTGCGGATCATGCCGTACTCCTTGTCACCCGGACATCCAGGCCTTCGCAAGGCCCGTGCCATCGGCATAAACGCTTTGATATCAATCAGTTGGATATAGGCGCTGGACGTACCGCACCAATCCTGTGCGGTAAATACCCCAACCTGATCGCCCCCGCTTCATGGCGAAGCAATGCTGTCGCCTAGTAGCAGCATAGCCTGTAGGAGCCGGCTTGCTGGCGAAGGGTCCCTAAGTCATGTGTTGCTCTCGGCGCCGCTTTCGCTGGCAAGCCAGCTCCTACCGGTCCGTATTCAATTTCACATCTTCACAAACGAAAACGGCCAACCCAAAGGTCAGCCGTTATTGAGTATTGTCGCCGTTCATAAGGTTATGCGAGTAACCCTCGTACCTCCTGCTTGACGCCCCATCCTTCGATGATGCCGCCCAAAGGCTCGACCACCGCCTCGAAGTCCTGCTCAAAGTCGCCAATCCCGTCGTAGGTGGCGTACATCACTTTGCTCAGTTCCAGATGCCATGCGCCGTCGTCGCGCACGCTGATCTGGGCATTCAAGGATTCACCACAGAAATGACCTGCCGCCCTGCGCGCCCGCTCCTCGTCCGGGAAAATGGCGTAGAACTCGATGGGATGGAATCGTGAAAAGTCGAAACCGCCTTCTTTCATGCGGCGCAGCACGCTGCTGCTGATGTCTTCTTGATAGGCTGTGCTCATGAAACGTCCCCCTCAGACTGATGGATAGACTTTCCGTATTCCCTGCACTTTCAACCGATTGGTGAGAGCGATACGGCAACAGAGGTTGCCGACGGGAAGCAAGCATGTAGCTGACAAGACCAGACCTTAGCGAGTCATTCGCTGATCTCGCTTGCAGAGTAGCCTCTAGATAGAGCTGCTGCCAAGGCCTGGGTGTGAATGTGACGAGAGGTGTATCAGACTGGAGTAATACTGATGATTTCAATGCTGTTCTGGGATTTCAGACTTTTGACGGTCGGATCATCGGTACGCCCCTCCAGATCATTGAGATCCAGTTCGGCAGCGACCGGCAGGCGCCGGGCGCGAATGAGTTTGGCGGCTTGCTCGCTGTTCGGGCATTCCTCGGACTCGAAGAGTTCGTCCACTGTTTCACCGTGATCATCCACGAAAGTGATTTTCCACTTTTGCATCGGTGCCTCCTCGATAAAACCCATGGATGGGCTTACAAGTATCTGGACTTTTGCCCTGAGTGATCGTTCAAACGGATTACCGCGCGCTGGCATGAAAAAACACAGAAACCTGTGTAGGAGCGAAGCTTGCTCGCGAAAGCGGTGTATTAGTCAATTCACATGTCGACTGATACACCGCTTTCGCGAGCAAGCTTCGCTCCTACAGGGGTTATGCGTTCATTTTAGTAGGATGCAGTCAGATCCGCACATTGCCTCGCGGCCCGGCGATGGCCCAGATGATCAGACCCAGGACCGGCAGCAGGAGGATCAATAGCACCCAGATGATTTTCATCCCGGTCTCGGCGCCACTTTTAAGCACATTGATGATGGCCCAGATATCCAGGGCAAGAACAATCAGGCCAACCAGGCTGTTGAACGTGGAACCCATGGTGACGCTCCCGAAGAGTGGTATGCACTCTTAGGATAGTCGGGCCTTGCAAGGATTCATTTTTATTACCGTCAGACGTGGATTGCCACTTTCAGGGCTTCCAGGGAGGGCGCGGCGGCGATGCCGACTTCCGCGCACAACTCCAGCACCCGTGGCACGTCATTACCGTACACCAGCACTACTTGCAGTTCGTCGTCGAGCAACTGGCTGAAGTTCATCAGTGTGTAACCGCCATTGTCCTTGTTCATGCTGCTCATCTGCACTTGGATGCGGTTAAGCGCCGTCAGGGCTTCGGTTTTGGCCAGCTGCTTGGGTTTGATGTTGAAATCGACACCAGGACCGAACGAAGCGACGATCTGCGCAAACAGGTCCATGTAGGTGTCGGCCTGGAACAGTACGGTTTCCGGCAAGCTGCCGACGACCACCCACTCGCCCAACGGGATCGGGAAGGTGTCGTCGTAGTTGATGTCCGGATTGGCCGCCAGAAAAGCCTCTGGATCGGCGTAGGCCTGAGCCGCTTCGTCAGCGACTTTCAGGATTTCGTCCTCGCTCATGCACCCGGAGCTGATTTTGCTGATGAGTTCGACGAGTGCGGCTTTCATTAGGTGGATCCTGTAGCGAGGGAGATTTGAGGGCGCAAAGGATAGCGCATTACATACAGATTTGAGATCAGGCCAGGATTTTCTGCAGCTGAGCGGTGGTGTCCGCCGCGCCCATGGTTTTGGCCGCGTCCAGCGCGGATACACCGTTGGCATCCTTGGCTTTCGGATCGGCGCCTTTGCTGATCAGGTAGTCGATGATTTCGACACGGTTGAACATCGCCGCCATCATCAGCGCAGTGCGACCGTCGAAGGACGAACCTTCCACTTGCGCGCCCCCCTCAACCAACGCCTTGACCACCGCCAGATCACCCTTGAACGCCGCGCCGGCAATCGGGCTCTGGCCGTTGTCGTTGCGGATTTCAGGATCGGCCTTGTGCTCAAGCAGGACTTTTACCGTCTCGACATGGCCGTGATACGCCGCGAGCATCAACAAGGTATCGCCCTTGTGGTTGCGCAGGTTCGGCGGCAGGCCCTTGGTCAGCAACGCAGCCATCATGGCCGCATCGCCCTCGCGCGCTTTGTTGAACACCTGTTCGGCAAATTCAGAAGCCTCTTCGGGGGTCATCTGGCGGCTTTTGTCTGACATTGGGGACTCCACATTCGGTCAATCGGAAAGCCGATAGTTTCCCGAGCAGTCCTGCACCTGTCACTTGTTTTTTCTCATGGAGGGCCATAGCCAGATTCAATAGCGGTGCTTGCCGCCGTGAATATCCGCCAGCACCTGCTCGGTGACTTGCACGTAAGTCTGGGTCCCTGGTAACCAGGCGTAGATCGGGTCATCGCCGGTTTTGTTCGGGTCGAAAGCTTCGTCCTTGAGTCGGGTCTTCTGGTATTTGAAGGTTCCGGTGGTCTCCATTTTCACCTTTACCCGCAGAAAAAGTGGCACCGCATAGGCAGGCATTTGCTGCCTGGCGAACGCCAGTAATTCGCTGAAATCCAGGGTCGCCAGGGATTCAGCCGGCGTGATTGCCGCCATCCCGGCACGTCCATTGGTGTTGTGGATTTCCACGCCATAGGCCACGGCTTCGGCGATCTGCGGGTGTTGCAGAAGGATGTTCTCGACCTCGGTGGTCGAGACATTTTCGCCCTTCCAGCGGTAGGTATCGCCCAAGCGATCGACGAATTGCGCGTGGCCAAAACCGATGTTGCGCAGCAAGTCGCCGGTATTGAAGTAACGGTCACCCTTCTTGAATACGTTGTGGAGCACGACTTTTGCGGTCTTTTGCGGATCGGTATAGCCGTCCAGCGGCGCCTTGTCGTCGATCCTCGCCAACAGCAAACCCTGCTCGCCTTTGGCCACTTTGCGCATGAAGCCCTTGGCATCACGGGTGGGGGCGCCGCTGTCGTGGTCGTACGCCACCAGTTCCCAGGACATCAGGGAAAAACCGATGGTGTTGTCAAAATTGAGGATGTTGGTGAAGCCGATATTGCCATCGCTGGCGGCGTACAGCTCGCAGATATGGTCAACGGCAAAACGCGTCTTGAACTCGCTCCACGCGCCAGGACGCAGACCATTGCCGATCATCTTTGTCACGTTGTGTCGACTGTCGTCCGGGCTGCGCGGTTGATCCACCAGGTAGCGGCACAATTCGCCGACGTAACCGAGGGTGGTCGCCCGGTACTTGCGCACGTCGCTCCAGAACTGGCTGGCGCTGAACTTGCGGCGGATGGCAAACCCCGACGCCCCGCTGATTGCCGAGCCCCAGCACACGCAGAGGCCGGTGGCGTGGTACAGCGGCAAGGTGCAATAGATGACGTCCTGCGGCTGCATGTCCAGGGCAATCCGCCCGAAACTGGCGGAGCTGCGCATCCAGCGGCCGTGCTTGAACACCCCGGCCTTGGGCAACCCGGTGGTGCCCGAGGTGTAAATATAGAAACAAGGATCGTCGAGAAAAACCTGCTGGCTGCTGACAGGATTATCGCCGCACGCTTCGGCGCTGACCGTCATCAGGTTAATGAAACCATCGGGCGAATTGCCCGGATGGCGACAAGTGTCTTGATCGGCGACAAACCAGGTGCGCGCCGTATCGATAGACACCCGCTCGCGGACCGCATTAAAGGCTGGAACCAGCTCTTCTCCCACCACGATCGCTACAGCCGCCACCAGATTCAAACTGTGAGCCAGGGTGTCGCGGGTCTGGGAGGTATTGAGCAAGGCGCTGATTGCGCCGACCTTGGCCACTGCCAATATCGTCACCAACAGTTCCACGCGGTTCTCGATAAAGATCGCCACCACATCGCCCTTGCCGATGCCTTGGGCGATCAGGTGATGGGCGATGCGGTTGGCCCATTGGTTGACCTGTGCATAAGTGAGTGCTACCTCGCCTTGCAGCAAGGCTGGGCCATCCGGATTGCGCAATGTCGCCTGCTCGAAGCTCCAGCCGAGGCCACATGGCTGGGTTGGGTCCTTGACGTTGGCGGCTTTCATGCCCTTCACCACGCGGGGAATGGCTTTGGCAATGGAAGGCAGTTTGCGGAGCATCATGCCCCAGGTAATCGTGTCGTTCAGCGTCCGGCTCATGGTTGCTCCCGTTCGATCTTTTTATTGTCGGGTGGCGTTGATTGAGGCCGAAAATACGTCAGCGGTTCTTGAGCTGTACACGCGGTTTTTGCAATGTTTTGTATCCGCGACTGGAGCGTTCGAACCGGAGATCGAAAAGCGGAACCCTGGCGTTGTGATTGGTTCCATCGAATCGATGCCGACCACGCAAAATGCAGGATGCACGATGGCCATTCATGCAGATTGCACGAAAGCATAAAGGTACTTAATTTATAACTTATTGATTTATATGTATTTTTAAAGAATCAGGTGCTGGCACAATCACTGCAACTACCTCTCCATGTTGCCCTTCAAGCACACAACGGAGCTGATAGACATGAACCTGATCCAGGAAAAATTTTCGTCGCTATTCTCCAACTTCGAAGTGACCACCCAGCCACGGCCTGACGGCGGCATTCTGCTGACCCTGCGCAGCACGGACGGCAAAGTCTTCAAACGTTCGATTTCCTATCAGCAATTGCATGCCGGCGATCAGCTGTCGTGGGCGATCAGCGCGATTCGCCGTGACGTTGCCGAACAGGCCAGCGAACTGCCGCAGATCTCCATGCTGCAAAGCCAGCAACGGTTCGCCTTGCCGACTTATCACTCGATGTAAGTCGTTACAACGCAATCCCTGTAGGAGCCGAGCTTGCTCGCGAAGGCGGTGTACCAGGCGACATTAATGTTGACTGACCCGCCGCCTTCGCGAACAAGCTCGGCTCCTACAGGTTATGTGTGGTTACAGGGCATCCGCGCAAAGCTGTCGACGGTCACATGCCCTGCCCGTTCCGCGCCCTCACGGGCGGCCGTGCGTGCCGCGTCCAGTTGATCGGTATCGACTCAGTCCTCGAGACGCGGGAAGCGGCTGGCAATGTCATCGCCGGTGAAATTGGCTGCCCAGCCTTCCGGATTGTTGAACAGGCGGATTGCGACGAAATGCGGGTTTTCACCCATGTCGAACCAATGCTTTGTGCCGGCTGGCACTGAGATCAGATCGTTTTTCTCGCAGAGCACGGCGTAGACATAATCGCCGATGTGCAAGGTGAACAAGCCACGGCCGGCGACGAAAAATCGTACTTCGTCTTCACCATGGCAGTGCTCATCAAGGAACTTGGCACGCCACTCGGCTTTTTGCGGGTGATCGCTGTTCAAGCTGATCACATCCACAGTGACGTAACCGCGCTCGGTCATCAGCTTATCGATTTGCTCCTGATACGCGGCGATTACTTCTTCCTGGCTGGCGCCCGGCTGGATTTTCGCCGCGGCTTGCCAACGGTCAAAGCGCACGCCCTGTTCGGCCAGGGTCGAGGCGATGTCTTCGAGGTGGGTCAATACCTTGTTCGGCAGGTCAGGGCTGCTGACGTGGTAAACGGACAGGCTGCTCATCAGGGCAACTCCTTAACGGTTCATGCTTTATGATTCGGGCAAGGCTCATGGCCTCTGTCCTCTTGCATACGCGTGGCAATGATAACGGCAGCGGCGAAGGCTGCGAGACTGGCAATACTAAAGGTCCATGTGGCACCGAGGGCATTCCAGCTATAGCCGGAATACAGCGCGCCCAGTGCACCGCCAGTGCCGGCCAGCGCGGCATACAACGCTTGGCCCTGCCCTTGCTGACGCGCACCGAAGCTACGTTGCACGAAGTGGATGGCAGCCGCATGAAAGCTGCCGAAGGTGGCGGCGTGCAGCACTTGTGCGAACAGCAGCACCCAGAGGAATTCGGCAAACGAACCGAGCAACAACCAACGCAAAGCCGCCAGCAGGAAACTCGCCAGCAGCACCCGGCGCACCGAGAAACGCGCAAGGATTTTGCTCATGACCAGAAACACCAGGACTTCGGCGACCACGCCGACCGCCCAGAGCATGCCGATCAGCCCGCGACTGTAACCGAGTCGCTCAAGGTGCAGGGTCAGAAAGGTGTAATACGGCCCGTGACTCATCTGCATCAGCGCCACGCAACCGTAGAACGCCAATACCCCGGGGTTGCGCAATTGCTGAAGGAATCCCTCCCCCGCCAACCGTTCACTCTGAATCGGTTGCGCGTTAGGCACCCATAAACTGCTGACAACGATCCCGGCCATGATCAGCACCAACGCCAGCGGATAGATGTCGAGGCTGAGCCATTCGAACAATCTGCCGAGCGCGACCACGGTGATGATGAAACCGATGGAACCCCACAGGCGAATCTGGCTGTAGCGAGACGTTTGGCCGTTCAAATGCGCCAGGGTGATGACTTCGAACTGCGGCAACACTGCATGCCAGAAGAACGCGTGCAAGGCCATGACCATCGCCAGCCACGCGTAGCTTTTGCTGACGAAAATCAGTGAGAAAGTCAGTAGCGTACAGACCGCGCCGAATCGCACGATAGCCAGCCGTCGCCCGGTATAGTCACCGAGCCAGCCCCAGATGTTCGGCGCCACGCAGCGCATCAGCATCGGGATCGCCACCAGTTCGCCAATGCGCGCACTGGAAAAGCCCAGATGATCGAAGTACAGCGCCAGAAACGGCGCTGTCGAACCGAGCAAGGCGAAATAGAACAGATAGAAACTGGAGAGCCGCCAGTACGGGAGCGCCGCCACGGTCGTCAAACCGCAGCGGCTGTGAAGTCAGCCATTAAAGCTGACCCAGAACCGGAGTGCTCACACGCACATCGACATTCTGCCCACGGTGACGCAGCAGGTGATCCATCAACACGATGGCCATCATCGCTTCGGCAATCGGCGTGGCGCGGATACCGACGCACGGGTCGTGACGGCCCTTGGTGACGACCTCAACCGGGTTGCCATGGATGTCGATGGAACGGCCCGGCGTGGTGATGCTCGAGGTTGGCTTGAGTGCCAGGTGTGCAACGATCGGCTGACCGGACGAGATGCCACCCAGAATGCCGCCGGCGTTGTTGCTGAGGAAACCTTCCGGGGTCATTTCATCACGGTGTTCGGTGCCACGCTGGGCGATGCTGGCAAAACCGGCACCGATTTCCACGCCTTTGACCGCGTTGATGCTCATCAGCGCGTGGGCCAGTTCTGCATCGAGGCGGTCGAAGATCGGCTCGCCAAGGCC
This sequence comes from Pseudomonas sp. PGPR40, assembly GCF_022014505.1. NCBI lineage: Bacteria > Pseudomonadati > Pseudomonadota > Gammaproteobacteria > Pseudomonadales > Pseudomonadaceae > Pseudomonas > Pseudomonas sp. PGPR40. The sequence continues at coordinate 61,663 of NZ_JAKLSP010000029.1, forward strand.
CGGCATCACGCCTTCGGCGACCACGGTAATCTTCGCGCCGACCGAATCCTGGTCGCGACGCAACTGGTCCATATAGGCTTCCAGCTCCGGCACTTTGTCCGGGTCGGGGCTGAAGAAGGCGTTTTCTTCCACCGAATCCCAGGTCTTGAACGGAATTTCGATCGGGCCGAGCTGGCTCATGTAGCCGCGAATGACGATGCCCTGAGTGGCCAGGTACTTTTTCGCAATCGCCCCTGCCGCCACGCGCATGGCGGTTTCACGGGCCGAACTGCGACCGCCGCCGCGGTAATCGCGCTCGCCATATTTGTGGTGGTAGGTGTAGTCGGCGTGGGCCGGGCGGAACAGATCCTTGATCGCCGAATAGTCCTTGGACTTCTGGTCGGTGTTGCGGATCAACAGGCCGATGGCGCAACCGGTGGTGCGACCTTCGAACACACCGCTGAGGATTTCGACTTCGTCGGCTTCCTGGCGCTGGGTGGTGTGGCGGCTGGTGCCGGGCTTGCGGCGATCCAGGTCGCGCTGCAGATCCTCAAGGGAAATCTCCAGGCCCGGCGGGCAGCCATCGACAATGGCGACCAACGCCGGACCATGGCTTTCGCCCGCGGTGGTGACAGTGAACAGCTTGCCGTAGGTATTGCCGGACATGCGGGACGCTCCGTGAAATCGAAACTAAAATACGTAATGCGCGCCAGTATACGCAGGCTACCCGACTAGTTCATCCTCGAACCTTATGGGTGCCCGCGAGTCCAACCGGCACCTTGTGAATGATGGCGTGATGATGCTGCGAGTTCTAGCCTTGAGCCTTACCCTGTTTACCGGCCTGCTCCCCTATGTGGCCCAGGCCACTGTCCTGCAACGCCCGATCAGTCTGGACACGGGGAGCGGCGAGCTTTTCGGCTCGCTGTTGCTGCCCAAGTCCGACACGCCTGTGCCGGTTGTACTGATCATTTCCGGCTCCGGTCCTACGGATCGTGACGGAAACAACCCCGACGGCGGACGCAACGACAGCCTCAAACGGCTGGCCTGGGTGCTGGCCAAACACAACATCGCCAGTGTGCGCTACGACAAGCGCGGCGTGGCGGCGAGCCTGGCTGCGACTCCGGACGAACGCAATTTGTCGGTGGAGGCCTATGTGGCCGACGCAGAAGCCTGGGGCCACAAGCTCAAAACCGATCCGCGCTTTGGCAAGCTGATTTTGCTGGGCCACAGCGAAGGTGCGTTGATCGCCAGTCTGGCGGCGCCGAGCGTCGATGCCGGGGCGGTGATTTCCCTGTCTGGCAGCGCCCGGCCGATCGATCAGGTGCTGCGCCAGCAGTTGAGCAATCGCCTGCCGCCTGCGTTGATGCTGCGCAGCAATGAACTGCTCGACAGTCTCAAGGCCGGCCACACCGACGACAACGTGCCAGCGCAATTGCAGGTAATTTTCCGCCCCAGCGTACAGCCGTATCTGATTTCGCTGTTTCGCCAGGATCCCGCCGCCGCTTTCGCCAAACTGAAAATGCCGGCGCTGATCATCCAGGGCAGCAACGACATTCAGGTCGGCGTGGATGACGCCCAGGCGCTCAAGACTGCCAAACCGGACGCCGAACTGGCGCTGATCGAAGGCATGAACCACGTGATGCGCATCGTGCCCAACGACGTGAAGCGGCAATTGGCCTCCTATAAGGATCCACAATTACCGCTGGCAGCGGAACTCGGCGCGCGAATCATCGGGTTTATTGACGGACTTCGCTCCCGTTAACCCTCCCTAGCCCTCCAGTCCTGAAAAAAACGGCCGATAAGCCTTTGTCGCCAGCGCACTGGCTGGCGGCAAGCAGGGCTTGGACAGGATCTCGCCGTTATGACTGATACCCAGACTTCACCCGACACCACCGCTGAAAAAGACGCACCGCCAGCGGTCGAGCTGCCGTGGGCGGACGTCCACGTCGAGCACCACAAAATGCTCCGCCTGGCGCCGCTGCAAACCGATCGCAACACGGGCGGGCGGCCATTGCGCTTTGTCGAATTCGGTTACGCCGAACGCACTGGCAAAGAACGCAGCCTGCTGCGCATGGCCATCAAACTGCCGGGCCAGCGCGTGCGCAAAGAACAGAATCATCTGGACGTGTGGGTCGACCACACAACCAAACGCGTGCATTTCGGGCCGGAAAGCGGTTTGCAGATCGAGCCGATGAACCGCGGCATCGGGCGCTATATGTCGGCTCAGGGCGTCACGTGGGCGAAAAAGAGATGGCCCGCCTACACCATCGACGGCACTGATCTGAACAATAAGGATGCGCTGAACGAAGACACTCGCCTGCGCCGCGATCACTTTCTGCGGGTGCACGGTTTTGACGTGGTTTACGCCGATGCCCAGCATTTGAAGGGCAGCGTTAAAGAGGTGCAGGTCGGTGATTTGCTCGGCGACTGGAACAGCGAAAAGCTGCAGCAGGTGGAAATCCTCGAAGCCGCGCAGATGCTCCAGCAAGCCGAGCAAAACCTGGCTGAGCAAGAAGTCAAACTGAAGAAGCACGAAGAAAAGGTCAGCAAGTACAAACGCGAAGACGCCGGGCTGCGTTTTACCATTACCTGTCTGGTGGCGTTTGCGGTGTTTCAGGCGGGGTTATTGATCTGGATTGCTACGCAGAGGTGATTGATCGTTCCCATGCTCCGCGTGGGAACGCCTCTACGGACGCTCTGCGTTCGGCTCTTGGGACGCGGAGCGTCCCCGGCTGCATTCCCACGCAGAGCGTGGGAACGATCATCGCGGGGTTAAATGCGAGAAGCGAACAACGCCTGATGATCGCGGCACTGCTCCGCTGTCAGCATGAACACCCCATGCCCACCGCGCTCGAACTCCAGCCAGGCGAAGTCGACTTCCGGGTATAGCGCCTCGACGTGAACCTGACTATTACCCACCTCGACAATCAACAAACCCTTCTCGGTCAGATGATCCGCCGCTTCGGCGAGCATGCGGCGCACCAGGTTCAGACCATCGTCGCCACAGGCCAGGCCCAGCTCCGGTTCGTGCTGATACTCGTCCGGCATGTCGGCGAAATCTTCCGCATCGACGTAAGGCGGGTTCGACACGATCAGGTCGAAACGTTGCCCCGGCAAACCATCGAAACCATCGCCCTGAACGGTGTACACCCGCTCGTCGACACCATGACGTTCGATGTTCTGATTGGCCACTTCCAGCGCTTCGAACGACAGGTCGGCCAGCACCACTTCGGCATTCTGGAACTCGTAAGCACAGGCGATGCCGATGCAACCGGAACCGGTGCACAGGTCGAGAATGCGCGCAGGTTCGGCGCCCAGCCACGGTTCAAAACGCTTTTCGATCAGCTCGCCAATCGGCGAACGCGGGATCAGCACGCGCTCGTCGACAATGAACGACATGCCACAGAACCAGGCTTCGCCCAGCAGATAAGCGGTCGGAATGCGCTCTTCGATGCGGCGTTTGAGCAAGCGTTGCAGATTGACCAGTTCGTCGTCTTCCAGACGGCAATCCAGATAGCTGTCGGCGATTTCCCACGGCAAGTGCAGCGCACCCAACACCAGTTGACGGGCTTCGTCCCAGGCGTTGTCGGTCCCATGGCCGAAAAACAGATCCTCCCCATGGAAGCGGCTGACGGCCCAACGGATATGGTCACGCAGGGTGCGAAGTCGGGAAGTGATCACGGGGCAAACTCCAGAAAAAACGACTGACGATTCTAACAGCCAAAAGGCGCGGCGACGACGCAGGAAAAACACGGGATCAGATGTAGGACTCTTCTATTTTTTCAGCAAGCTATTGAACAGAACGAGTATCTTGACAAGGCTGCGAGCCAACAACGGCGATGCCTACGATGGTAGCGATTCACAGAAGCGCTCCGCCAGAGGACAATGTCGCAAAAGCCCCACCCGAAGGAGCCCCAGAATGTCCGTTCCAAAAACGATGTTTCAACTCAGCGGCCGTGGTTATGCAGCGGCCAACCTGGGTCATGCGACCCTTGTCATCATCGATGCCCAGAAAGAATACCTCAGCGGCCCCTTGGCACTGAGCGGCATGGATGCTGCCGTCGCGAACATCAAGCAACTGGTGGCCGCTGCCCGTGCAGCCGGTCGGCCGATCGTGCACGTACGCCACCTCGGCACCGTCGGTGGGCTGTTCGATCCGCAAGGCGAGCGTGGCGAGTTCATCCCGGGGCTTGAGCCACAAGGCGACGAAACCATCATCGGCAAATTGCTGCCGAGCGCGTTTCACGGCACCGAACTGCTAGAGCGCCTGCAGAATCTCGGCTCGCTGGACCTTATCGTCTGCGGCTTCATGAGCCATTCCAGCGTCAGCACTACCGTACGCGCCGCGAAGAACCTGGGCTTTCGTTGCACATTGGTTGAAGACGCCTGCGCGACTCGCGACCTGCCCTACAAGGGTGGCGTGCTGAGCGCCGAGCACGTTCAGCACACCGAGATGGCGATCATGGCGGACAATTTCGCCACCCTCGCCCAGACCCGCGAACTGATCTGATCGACCTTCGATGAGCGGTCCATGCCGCCGCTCATCCGCAAAAGCCTCTCATTTGCTGTAATTGCCCTAGCCTCAGGAACATCCCGGTCAACTCCCGGTCGAAGGGCCGATACCCATTGAGGAAGGTCGGAATGAAGTTATCCGATGGTTTTGATGCACGCCGCTTGCGGCCCAAAGGCCAAAGAAACTGGCGTTTTCGCTTCGGCGCAGCATTCGCTGCCTTGCTGGCGACGTGCGGTGTGTTGCTGGCGATGGCCGGCGCGGCCAGCCTGCTGGGGAAGCCTCCGGCGCTGGGCGAATTGAATGCCAGCCCGCTGGGCTCGGCGATCATCCTGGCCGTGGGCCTGTTCGTGCTGTACATCGGCGTGTGGCTATGGCGTCGCTGCCGTCGCCGCTCGCGCCAGTCGCGGGAACTGAATATGTCGCCGCACCTGATGAAAAAACACGACTAAGCCCAAAGCCGGACGTTTTGTCGCGCCCCATTCGTCTCGACTTGGGTAAACTGGCCGCCCTTCGCGGAGGCTGACATGCAAGACGACGATTTTTCCCTGTTCAAAAGCGCGATCCAAGGCGTCAAGCCGATCAAGCACGATCGCGCTGAAACCGGCAAACCCAAGGCCGACCGCGCGCAAATCGCCAAGCTGCGCCAGGCCGCCACTGTGCGCACCGATGCCACCACCGTTGACGGTCTGTCCGATCAGTTCGTCATTGATGTCGGCCCCGAAGACGAACTGATGTGGGCCCGCGACGGCGTCCAGGAAAGCCAGATGCGCAAGCTCAAGATCGGACAGATTCCGTTCGAAGGCGGCCTCGATCTGCACGGCATGAGCGTGGAAAAGGCCCGTGAAACCCTGTGGGCCTTTCTGGCCGAAGCGACCAAATTCGAAATCCGCTGCGTACGTGTCACCCATGGCAAAGCGGTACGCCTGGATGGCAAGCGGCCGATGATCAAGAGTCACGTCAACACGTGGCTACGTCAGCATTCACAGGTGCTCGGCTTCACCTCGTGCCAGCCGAAACATGGCGGCGCCGGAGCGGTTTATGTGATGCTCAAACGCACCATGATGGAAGGTCGCGATGAGTGATGCCGTCGCTTCACGCTTGCAGCGCCGTGTCCGTCACCGTACCCTTGCCCTTTGCGTAAAATCCCACAGGTAGTTTCATGTCCCTGGAACAGAATTACACCGAGATTCTCGGCCAATTGGGCGAGGACGCCTCCCGCGAGGGCCTGCTCGACACGCCAAAACGTGCCGCCAAAGCCATGCAGTACCTCTGCCGCGGTTATGAACAGACACTGGAAGAGGTCACCAACGGTGCCTTGTTCAGCTCCGACAACAGCGAGATGGTGCTGGTCAAGGACATCGAGCTCTACTCGTTGTGCGAGCATCACATGCTGCCGTTCATCGGCAAGGCCCACGTTGCCTATATCCCGAGCGGCAAGGTTCTGGGGCTGTCGAAAGTCGCGCGTATCGTTGATATGTACGCCCGCCGCCTGCAGATCCAGGAAAACCTCAGCCGCCAGATCGCCGATGCGGTCCAGGAAGTCACCGGCGCCCTGGGCGTTGCGGTGGTGATCGAGGCCAAGCACATGTGCATGATGATGCGCGGTGTGGAGAAACAGAATTCGACGATGATCACCTCGGTGATGCTCGGCGAGTTCCGTGAAAACGCGGCTACCCGCAGCGAGTTTCTCAGCCTGATCAAGTAACTCTCAGCACGAAGAAAACCGGCATTGATCGCCGGTTTTTTTTCGCCCGTGAAAAATCAGGTAAGCTGCGCGCCTTCTGTTTGCTCCTGTGAGGCTTGTACCGTGTTAGTAAAAGCGCTTCGTGTCGGCCTCGGCCAACTGATCATCTTCATCGATTTCATTACTCGTCCAGGCAAGAAGCAGCGCCCCGCCGCCGCTCAGGCTCAAGTCGAAACGGCTGCCAAGGGCCTGACCCTGTATCAGTTCCACGCCTGCCCGTTCTGCGTGAAAACCCGCCGCACCCTGCGTCGCCTGAACGTTCCGGTGGCACTGCGCGATGCCAAGAACAACGAACAGGATCGCCAGGCTCTGCTGGAGCAAGGTGGCAAGATCAAGGTGCCGTGCCTGCGCATCGAAGAGAATGGCCAGACCACCTGGATGTATGAGTCCAAGGTGATTATTGATTATCTGGATAAGCGGTTTGCTGCAGCCTGATGGTTTTGTGCTGCGGCTGATGGCCTCTTCGCGGGCAAGCCTCGCTCCTACAGGTTGGCGGTGTGTGCGAATGGTCATCTCGCCCCTGTAGGAGCGAGGCTTGCCCGCGAAGACGTCGGCACAAGCACTACAAATCCCAGACAAAAATAAACCGGCCTATTGGCCGGTTTATTGTTTTATACCTGCCCCCTCAGGCCGCTTCTAACGCCTGAGCCTCGCGCACCACCGCCGCCAATCGCTTGAGCCCTTCGTCCAGCCGCGCCGGATCGATGTGGCTGAAGTTCAGTCGAAGGTGGCCGGGGTTATTGTCCGGCTCAGGGAAAAATGGTTCGCCCGGCATAAACGCCACATCCGCCGCCAGCGCAGCCTTGAGCAGCATGCGGGTATCCAGCGGCTGCTTGAGCGTCAGCCAGAAAAACAGCCCACCCTGCGGCACATTCCACTGCGCCAGGTCGCCAAAATGCTTTTCAAGTGCTGACTGGAATGCATCCCGACGAACCCGATAAAAGTCCCGCAACTCGCTTAGGTGCTGCTGGTATTTCTCAGTGCCGATCCATTGCAGCGCTTGCCATTGCCCGATGCGGTTGGTGTGCAGATCGGCCGATTGCTTGAGCCGCAGCAGGTGTGGGAACAGGTCTGGGCTGGCGATCAGATAACCGACCCGCAGGCCTGGCAACAGGGTTTTCGACACGGTGCCGGTGTAGATCCAGCTGGCCTTGTTCAAGCGACTGGCAATCGGCGTGGCACTGCCGCCATCGAAGGTCAGTTCGCGATAGGGTTCGTCTTCGATCAGGGTCACGCCGAACTCGTCGAGCAACGCCGCCACCGCGTCGCGCTTGGCTTCGCTATAACGCACTGCCGACGGATTCTGAAACGTCGGAATCAGGTAGATGAACGCGGGTTTGTGTTTTTCCAGACGGCTGCGCAATTGCGCCAGGTTCGGGCCATCGGCTTCCTGCGGGACGGTAATGCATTCGGCACCGAACAGCTGAAAAATCTGCAACGCCGCCAGGTAGGTCGGCGCTTCAAGCAGGATCTCGGTGCCTTTGTCGATGTAGAGCTTGGCCGCCAGATCGAGGGTTTGCTGGGAGCCGCTCACCACCAGCACCTGACTCGCCTCGCACGGCACACCCAACGCTCGGGCTTGCGCCGCTAGCGCCTCACGCAGCGCCGGTTCGCCTTCGCTCATGCCGTATTGCCCCATGGACAGCGGCATGTCCGCCCACTCGACTTTCGGCAACATGGCTTCGGCCGGCAAGCCACCGGCGAACGACATCACTTCCGGGCGCTGGGCTGCGGCGAGGATTTCACGGATCAAAGAACTTTTAAGGCGCGAGACACGTTCGGAATAAGCCATGGGGGGTCACCGGTAGCGAGGCCTGAGGAAAATGAGTCAAACTGGTTGACCGAAATTACGACAGACCGAGCGGATACGTCAACATGCTTGACCTTAAAAACCCTAGTACTCAGCAACAAGCCATGGAAGCGTTTTTCTTCGGCTACCAGGCCTTCACCGCCAAGGCCGACGAAATGCTCGAGCGTCGCGGCTTGAGCCGGGTGCACCAACGCATCGTGTTTTTCATCGCCCGCTACCCTGCCCTCAGCGTCAAGGAGTTGCTGGCGTTGCTGGGTGTGAGCAAGCAGGCGCTGAACATGCCGCTGCGTCAGTTGGTGGAAATGCATTTGGTGAATAGCGTCGCGTCCGAGACCGACAAGCGTAAGCGGCTGCTGGAACTGACTGACGATGGCGCGCGGTTCGAGCAGTCGCTACGGCGCGAGCAGGTGAAATTGCTCGAGCGGGTGTTTGCCGAGGCTGGGGAGACGGCGGTGAATGGGTGGCTGGCGGTAAATCTGGCGCTGGGTAAAGCCCAGGTCTTTCCAAGCTGATCGTTCCCACGCTCTGCGTGGGAATGCATCCCGTGACGCTCTGCGTCACATCAACGGCGGACGCAAAGCGTCCATGGCGGCATTCCCACGCAGAGCGTGGGAACGATCGTCTATAGCCGATATATCCCTATTGCCAAACTTTTCGTCTACAAAATCAAAAACATTATTTGCTTTATTTGTATACAAAAGCATAATTCGCTTCGTGCGAGTTCCTGACCATCAAGTCAACAAATTCGCAAGTGCCTCAAAGGGTCGCTGCCACCCTCATGGGTCCGGCCCTGGAAATAACAATAAAACTCTTGAGGAGTACTCGCTGTGGAAAGCCGCAAATCCGAAGCCCCGACGCTGGAACTCTCGCCGCCAATACGCAATGGCTGGCTGGAGCGCATCTTCAAACTCAGCTTGCATGGCACCACGGTGAAGACCGAGCTGATCGCCGGTCTGACAACCTTCATCACCATGGCTTACATCATCTTCGTCAACCCGAACATCATGGCCGACGCCGGCATCGATCACGGGGCGGCGTTCGTCGCCACTTGCATCGCCGCTGCACTGGGTTGCCTGTTGATGGGTCTGTACGCCAACTGGCCGGTCGGCCTGGCGCCGGGCATGGGCCTGAACGCGTTCTTCACTTACACCGTGGTCGGCACCATGGGCTACAACTGGGAAACCGCACTCGGTGCGGTGTTCGTTTCCGGTGTGTTGTTCATGATTCTGACCTTCTCACGGATCCGCGAATGGCTGCTCAACAGCATTCCAGTGAGTTTGCGCTTCGCCATGGGGGCCGGCGTAGGTTTGTTCCTTGGACTGATCGGGTTGAAAACCGCCGGTATCGTCGTCGATAGCCCGGCTACGCTGATCAAACTCGGCTCCCTGCGCGAACCTGGCCCATTGCTGGCTGCCATCTGTTTCCTGATGATCGCCGTGCTCAGCTACCACAAAGTGTTCGGCGCGATCCTCATCAGCATCATCACCGTGACTCTGGCTGGTTGGGGTTTGGGCCTGGTGCACTACGAAGGAATTATGTCAGCGCCGCCAAGCCTTGCGCCGACCTGGATGGCCATGAACGTCGCCGGCGTGTTCAACGTCAGCATGATCAGCGTGGTCCTGGCGTTCCTCTTCGTGCACATGTTTGACACTGCCGGCACCTTGATGGGCGTGGCCCAGCGCGCCAATCTGGTGAACCCCGACGGCAAAATCGAAAACCTTTCCCGCGCCATGAAAGCTGACAGTGCATCCAGCGTGTTCGGTGCGGTGGTTGGTGTTCCGCCAGTCACCAGCTACGTGGAAAGTGCCGCTGGCGTTGCAGCGGGCGGTCGGACTGGTCTTACCGCTGTGACCGTAGGTGTGCTATTTATTGCCGCGATGTTTTTCGCACCGCTGGCTGGCATGATTCCCGCTTACGCCACCGCCGGTGCGCTGATTTATGTGGCGATGCTTATGATGGGCGGCATGGCGCATATCGAATGGGACGAGGCGACCGACAGCATTCCGGCGATCGTCACCGCGATCATGATGCCGCTGACCTTCTCGGTCGCCGACGGCATCGCGCTGGGTTTCATCACCTACGTGGCGCTGAAGGCCGGCACCGGCAAGTACAAGGAAATTTCCGTCAGCCTGTGGGTGCTTTGCGCGATCTTCATCGCCAAGTTCATTTTCTTGTAAGCCGTCTACGTTTCAAAAACAGTGTTTCAAACAGCCTCACCCCGTCGGGTGGGGCTTTTGCACATAGGGAGGAAAGTGATGAGTCTGGAAACCTGGCTGCTGTTCAGCGGCGCTGCGCTGGTGGTGATCCTGATCCCGGGGCCACTGTCGTTGCTGATGATCAGCAACAGTCTGAATTACGGTTTACGCCGTTCTTATCCGGCGTTTCTGGGGGGCGTGATTGCGTCGATCTGCCTGCTCAGTGCTTCGGCTTTAGGTCTGGGCGCTTTGTTGCTGGCGTCGGAACAGCTGTTCAGCGCCCTGAAAATCGTCGGTGCGTTGTACCTGTTCTATCTCGCCTGGCAGAGCTGGCAGCAATCGCGTCAACCATCCCAAGGCGCCGAAGTGCCCCAGGCTGCACCGGTGCCGCGCTTTCGCGCACTGTTCGGGCGCGCATTCATGCTCGGCGCGAGTAATCCGAAAGATATTTTGTTCTTTGCCGCTTTCCTGCCGCAGTTTTTGAGTGCTGAGCAACCGTTTCTGCCGCAGTTGCTGGTGATGATCGTCACTTGGACCGTGCTGGATCTGCTGTGCAAATTGGCTTATGGCCTCAGTGCCCATGGCGCGGCGCGGTATCTGCGTAGCGGCAAGGGGCAGAGTTGGTTTAACCGGGTGAGTGCGGGGTTGTTCAGTGGCGCGGGTGCGGCGTCGTTGTTGAGTCGTTAAAGCAAAAGCTTCGCGAGCAAGCCCGCTCCCACATTGGAATGCGTACTCCTGTGGGAGCGGGCTTGCTCGCGAAGGCGTCATCAGCAACACCACATTCCTCAGGGCAAAAAAAAGCCCGCAGTGTGAGCGGGCGAAAGACCAAAGAAGCTATATGCGCAGTCGCTTCTCGGAGGAGGCAGCTACTTGGGGGATCAACTGCCTCGATACGTGGAATAGCTGTACGGCGAAATCAACAACGGCACATGGTAATGATCCTGTTCCGCAGAGATGCCGAAACGCAGCACCACCACATCCAGGAACGCAGGCTCAGGCAGCTGAACCCCACGGGCGCGGTAGTAATCACCCGCGTGAAACTGAAGCTGATAGACCCCGGACCGATAGTCAGCGCCTTGCAGCAGCGGCGAATCGACACGACCGTCGCTGTTGGTAATCGCAGTGGCGACCCATTCCAGCTGCGCCCCCTCAACGCGGTACAGCTCGACCTTGATCGAACTCCCCGGGCAACCGTGTGCAGCGTCCAAAACGTGTGTAGTCAAACGTCCCATTGATTCTGCGCGCCTGCCTGCGTGGAGCAGTCAGACCTCGCGCCTCCCGAAGTCAGTTGAAAAGGAGACCGCACCGTTTCGGAACACGAAAAGCTGCGGCGAGCGAGTGATTAAGACACTTTTACAAAAAATTGTACACAATAAAAGCGACATTTTTACCCCCATCACCGTCATTCAAGGTTTGACAGCGAATCGAACGCTAAACCATAAGATCAAAGGACCTCTTATCCATTAGCTGACCAGTCAGGCAGGTTTCTTGCAATACTCTTCAAAGTGGGCAGTCAGTGAAAAATGCAAAAAATCAGGCTTACAAAGTGAATATAAAGTTGTATACAATCACTCCATCGCTGTGACGCCAGCCTGCCCTCTCATCGCCAGGCCGCCACACATACCCTGACTTTGACCAAGTCGACACGAACAAGAAGGAAGACTGCAGTGAGCGCTGACTATCCACGCGACCTGATCGGTTACGGCAGTAACCCTCCTCACCCACACTGGCCGGGCAATGCCCGTATCGCGCTGTCCTTCGTGCTCAACTACGAGGAAGGTGGCGAGCGCAATATCCTGCACGGCGATAAAGAGTCCGAAGCCTTCCTCTCGGAAATGGTCTCGGCGCAGCCGCTCCAAGGCGAGCGCAACATGAGCATGGAATCCCTTTACGAGTATGGCAGCCGTGCCGGCGTCTGGCGGGTTCTGAAACTGTTCAAGGAATTCGACATCCCGCTGACCATCTTCGCCGTGGCCATGGCCGCCCAGCGCCACCCGGACGTGATCCGCGCCATGGTCGAGGCCGGCCATGAAATCTGCAGCCACGGCTATCGCTGGATCGACTACCAGTACATGGACGAAGCGCAGGAACGCGAGCACATGCTCGAAGCGATCCGCATCCTCACCGAAATCACCGGCGAGCGCCCACTGGGCTGGTACACCGGCCGCACCGGCCCGAACACCCGTCGACTGGTGATGGAAGAAGGCGGTTTCCTCTACGACTGCGACACCTACGACGACGACCTGCCCTACTGGGAACCGAACAACCCGACCGGCAAGCCGCACCTGGTGATTCCGTACACCCTGGACACCAACGACATGCGCTTCACTCAGGTCCAGGGTTTCAACAAGGGCGACGATTTCTTTGAATACCTGAAAGACGCGTTCGATGTGCTGTATGCCGAAGGCGCCGAGGCGCCGAAAATGTTGTCGATCGGCCTGCACTGCCGCCTGATCGGCCGTCCAGCGCGTCTGGCCTCGCTCAAACGCTTTATCGAATACGCTAAAAGTCATGAACAGGTGTGGTTCAGCCGTCGCGTCGACATCGCTCGCCACTGGCACCAAATCCACCCGTATCAAGGGGCCGCGAAATGAGTCACTTCCAAACCCTGAAGCCATCGACCCTGAGCCGCGACGCGTTTGTCGCCGCCTTCGCCGACATCTACGAACACTCGCCATGGGTGGCAGAGAAGGCCTTTGACCTGGGCCAGGACGCTTCGATCGACGAGATCGAAACCCTGCACCAGCGCATGAGCGACATTTTGTTGAGTGCTGATCACGCAAGCCAACTGGCCCTGATCAACGCTCACCCGGACCTGGCCGGCAAAGCTGCCGTCCAGGGCCAACTCACCGAAGCCAGCACCCATGAACAAGCCGGCGCCGGTATTCACCAATGCTCGAGCGATGAGTTCCAGCGCTTCACCGAGCTGAACGATGCCTACAAAGCCAAGTTCAAGTTTCCCTTCATCATGGCGGTAAAAGGCAGCAACCGGCATCAGATCCTCGCAGCGTTCGAAACGCGCATTCACAACTCGGTCGACACCGAATTCAAATGCGCGCTGGCGCAGATCAACAAGATCGCGTTGTTCCGATTACTGACTCTTTAGCAAGCCTGGCCCGAGCGTAAATGAACATAAAAATCGCCCAGGGCCCTGCAAGCATCCCAAGCCAACTTATTAAAGGCAGACAAGAAGAATGAAAGCTTACGCCGTACCTTTCGAGAAGTTCGTCAACCTGGCCGACGCCCGACTGGGCACCAAAATCATCTCGGTCACCGATGACTGGTTCGCAGACGCCAACCGTCTGTTCCAACCGACCCCGGCCGTGTGGAAGGAGGGCGTGTTCGATGACAACGGCAAGTGGATGGACGGCTGGGAGTCGCGCCGCAAACGCTTCGAAGGCTACGACAGCGCGGTGATCCGCCTGGGCGTACCGGGCTCGATCAAAGGCGTGGACATCGACACTTCATTCTTCACCGGCAACTTCCCGCCGTCGGCCTCCCTGGAAGCCTGCTTCCTGACCTCGGGCGAGCCGAACGAAAACACCCAGTGGACTGAAGTGCTGTCGGCCGTCGAGCTGCAAGGCAACAGCCACCACTACCACGAAATCAACAACGACCAGGCCTTCAGCCATCTGCGCTTCAACATCTACCCGGATGGCGGCGTGGCCCGTCTGCGTGTTTACGGCATTCCGTTCCGCGACTGGTCCGCTGTGGGCGACAACGAGCAGGTCGACCTGGCCGCAGCTCTGAACGGTGGCCGTGCGCTGGCCTGCTCCGACGAACACTTCGGCCGCATGAGCAACATCCTCAATCCGGGCCGTGGCATCAACATGGGCGACGGCTGGGAAACCGCGCGTCGTCGTACGCCGGGCAATGACTGGGTGATCGTCGCGCTGGGCCATGCGGGCGAGATCGAGAAAGTCATCGTCGACACCCTGCACTTCAAAGGCAACTACCCGGACACTTGCTCGATCCAGGGTGCATTCGTGAAAGGCGGCACCGACAGCCAGATCGAAACCCAATCGCTGTTCTGGCGTGAACTGTTGCCCAGCCAGAAGCTGGAAATGCACGCCGAACACACCTTCGCCGAGCAGATCAAGGCACTGGGCCCGATCACCCACATCCGCCTGAACGTGTTCCCGGATGGGGGCGTGAGCCGCCTGCGGGTATTGGGCAAGGTCGCGAAATAAGATTGCGATGATCGTTCCCACGCTCTGCGTGGGAATGCATACCGTGACGCTCCGCGTCACAGTGGACGCGGAGCGTCCATGGCGGCGTTCCCACGCAGAGCGTGGGAACGATCAAATTCAAAAGATTAAGAAGACCAGCATGCGCACATTGACGATTGAACCGCTGACCAAAGAAGCCTTCGCCCCTTTCGGTGACGTGATCGAAACCGACGGCAGCGATCACTTCATGATCAACAACGGTTCGACCATGCGCTTTCACAAACTGGCTGTGGTCGAAACCGCCACGCCAGAGGACAAGGCGATCATCAGCATCTTCCGCGCCGACGCGCAGGACATGCCGCTGACCGTCTGCATGCTGGAGCGTCACCCGCTGGGCAGCCAGGCTTTCATTCCGCTGCTCGGCAACCCCTTTCTGATCGTGGTCGCGCCACTTGGCGATGAACCTGTATCAGGCTTGGTCCGCGCCTTCGTCACCAACGGCAGGCAGGGCATTAATTACCATCGCGGCGTTTGGCACCACCCGGTGCTGACGATCGAAAAGCGGGATGACTTCCTGGTGGTTGATCGCAGTGGCACAGGCAATAACTGCGATGAGCATTTTTTCAAAGAGGATGAGCGTTTGATCCTCGCCCCCCACCAATAAGAGAAGGTCTGATCACTCGACGACAGAGTGACAGGCGAGAGGTAAAGACTGTGGAAGCACATCTGTTGGAATGGCTGAACCTGAGCGTGCGCTGGGTTCACATGATCACTGGCGTGGCCTGGATCGGTGCGTCGTTCTATTTCGTCTGGCTGGAAAACAACCTCAACCGGGTCAATCCGAAAAATGGCCTGGCGGGCGATTTGTGGGCGATCCATGGCGGCGGTATCTATCACCTGGAAAAATACAAACTGGCTCCACCGACCATGCCGGACAACCTGCACTGGTTCAAATGGGAAGCCTACTTCACCTGGCTGTCGGGGGTCGCGCTGCTGTGCGTGGTGTTCTACTCCAACCCGACGCTGTACCTGCTCGCGCCGGGCAGCAGCCTGACCGGCCCTGAAGGTGTTCTGCTGGGCATCGGTTCGCTGTTCGTCGGCTGGTTCATCTACTCCTTCCTCTGCGACTCGGCCCTGGGCAAACGCCCTGCTCTGCTCGGCGCCATCCTGTTCGTGCTGATCATCGGCGCCGCTTACGGCTTCAGCAAAGTGTTCAGCGGTCGTGGCGCATACCTGCACGTCGGCGCGATCATCGGCACCATCATGGTCGGCAACGTGTTCCGCATCATCATGCCAGCGCAGCGCGCATTGGTGGCGGCGATTGCCGAGAACCGCACGCCCGATCCGGCGCTGCCGGCCAAAGGCTTGCTGCGTTCGCGGCACAACAACTACTTCACCTTGCCGGTGCTGTTCATCATGATCAGCAACCACTTCCCGAGCACCTACGGCAGCCAGTACAACTGGCTGATCCTGGCCGGGATCGCGGTGCTGGCGGTGTTGGTGCGTCACTACTTCAACACCCGTCACGACAGCCACAAGTTTGCCTGGACCCTGCCCGCCGCGGCGGTCGGCATGATCTGCCTGGCCTACGTGACCGGGCCGGCGCCGATGTCCAGCGCACCTGAAGTGGCCAAGGCGCCTGGGACCATCGAGTACCAGCCACTGCCGGAAACCGCCCTTGGAGGTGGCAAGAAACCGGCTGAAACTGCACCGGCGGCGGCCCCTGAAACTGCACCTGCTCAAGCGTCGAATGCCGGCCCGGACTTTGACAAGGTGCACAGCGTGATCCAGGAGCGTTGTACGGTCTGCCATTCGGCCAAACCGACCAGCCCGCTGTTCAGCGCGGCGCCGGCTGGCGTGATGTTTGATACGCCCGAACAGATCAAGCTCCAGGCCCCGCGCATCCAGGCCCAAGCCGTCGCCAGCCAGATCATGCCACTGGGCAACATCACCCAGATGACCCAGCAGGAACGTGACCTGATCGGCGCGTGGATTGTTCAGGGAGCCCAAACCCAATAAGTAGCAAAAAGCTTCGCGGGCAAGCCTCGCTCCTGTAGGAGCGAGGCTTGCCCGCGAATGGCCCGCCGCGGTCCACCTGATACAAAAATCACAAGAATAAAAATGTCAGGCGGCGCAATGGCCGCCCTTTCACCGCATCATCCACATACATACACGCATGACAGGCAGACCGGTTGCACCCACGGTCGCGGTCAGCGGCTGCCTGCGCCTCAAACAATAAAAACAAGAGGGAGCAACAGATGATTCGTATCCCGACAAGCCTGTCGTTCAACGCCCGGCTGACCGCCGACAACCATGCCCCAAACCTGTCACCGCCGCTCTGTTGCGGGGCACTTGAGCCATGGCGCGGGAATCAGTATTCTCCGCGCCCGCCCGAATCCGCTCTAAAAAAAAGCGCGGATGTAATTTCTGACCGGAAAGCCAACTTACCCCGGCTCTGGACAGTACCAAGGCACCCCCAAAACCACGCTCAATCGACTGTTTTCGAACAGCCGAACGGGCGTTTTTTGGCTTTTTGAAAGCCTTGGCTCAGCTCTTGCTAACAGCATCAAAGCTGACCGAATGGATGATTTTTTACAGCCGCAAGAAAAGGCGCCACACCAGAGCGCCGACCTTAGAAAAATAACGTCGAACCACCTACTTTTTGGGAGCAACCGAATGAAACGTACGTGCACCAGCCTGATGCTCGCGGGATCCTTGCTGGCCGGGGGCCAGGCAATGGCCGGCGACTTGCTGCAATGGCAGAACAACAGCCTGACCTACCTCTATGGCAAGGATTTCCAGGTCAACCCGCGCATTCAGCAAACCGTCACCTTCGAGCACGCCGATGCCTGGAAATACGGGGATAACTTCTTCTTCGTCGACAAGATCTTCTACAACGGCGAAAAAGACTTCAACGCCGGCCCGAACACTTATTACGGGGAGTTCCAGCCGCGTATTTCGCTGGGCAAAGTCCTCGACCAGAAGATCGAATTCGGCCCGATCAAAGACGTGCTGCTGGCCATGACGTACGAGTTTGGTGAGGGCGATACCGAGTCCTACCTGATCGGTCCGGGTTTCGACCTGGCGATTCCAGGGTTCGACTATTTCCAGTTGAACTTCTACCAGCGCCACACCGAAGGCAGTCGCCCGGGCGACAACGTCTGGCAGATCACACCGGTCTGGTCCTACACCATTCCCGTGGGTGATTCGAACATCCTGATCGATGGCTTCATGGACTGGGTGGTCGACAACGACCAGAACAGCAAAGGCACCTACCACGCCAACCTGCACTTCAACCCGCAGATCAAATACGACTTGGGCAAAGCGCTGAGCATTGGCGAGAAGCAGTTGTACGTCGGTGTCGAGTACGACTACTGGTCAGACAAGTACGGGATCAAGGACAGCCAGTACTTCAAGACCGATCAAAGCAACACGAGCTTCCTGGTGAAGTTCCACTTCTGATCGTAAAAAGCTTCGCGGGGCTTGCCCCAATGCCCGTCAGTTAAGCGAAATTCCTGTAGGAGCGAGCTTGCTCGCGAAGATGGCAGTACAGTCAACATTGATGTCGCCTGACACACCGCTTTCGCGAGCAAGCTCGCTCCTACAGGGTTTCGCGGCTTAACTGACGGGCATTGGGGCTTGCCCGCGAATAGCCGCCCCGCCAATCTCAAGCCGGAACCGCAGGCTCCACCAACCCCAGAAACCGGCACAACTCATCGCGCTTGGCCAGTGCATCGCGCCGCCCCAGATCGATCAATTCGCTGCAATACCCCGCCTCGAACAGCAGGTAACTCAGCACCCCCGCCCCGCTGGTTTTGGTCGCCCCCGGCCCGCGCAAAAACAAGCGCAAGGCCGCCGGTAATTCCTGGCGATGCCGTGCCGCAATTTCATCGATTGGCTGACTCGGCGAAATCACCAACACCTCCACGGGCGCCGCCCCCAATGCACGACTTGGCAGGCCGTCGGGCAGCAGATGGCTGAACTGATTCAGACGCTGCAGCAACTCAATGTCACTTTCCAGGCTATCAATGAACGTACTGTTGAGCATATGCCCGCCGATTTGCGCCAGGGTCGGCTGTTGCCCGGTGTAGACACGCTGCAGCGGCTGTTGCGGATCCACCCCGCGCGGGTTGCCGCTGACGCCCACCACCAGCACGCGGCTGGCACCCAGGTGCAAGGCCGGGCTGATCGGTGCCGATTGACGTACCGCGCCGTCACCGAAATATTCTTCGCCGATTTTCACCGGCGCAAACAACAACGGAATTGCCGAACTGGCCAGCAAGTGTTCGACGCTCAATTGGGTCGGCACGCCGATTCGCCGATGCCGCAGCCAGGACTCGATGGTGCCGCCGCCCTGATAAAACGTGACGGCCTGACCGGACTCATAGCCAAACGCCGTGATCGCCACCGCCTGCAATTGCTTTTGCGCGATGGCCTCGGCAATCCCGGGCATATGCAGTTTGTCGTTGAGCAAACCGCGCAGCGGCGAGCTGTTGAGCAGGGCCACTGGCACCGGAGCGCCAATGCCCATCAGATTGTGACTGACAAAACGAGCGGCTTGATGGATCACCCCTGGCCAGTCGCTGCGCAATACCAAATGGCTGCGCAAACCATGCCAGAAGGCGGTCAGACGCTGAACCGCGCCGCGAAAGTCCATCGCCCCACTGGCCAGGCTGACCGCGTTGATCGCGCCGGCCGAAGTGCCGACGATCACTGGGAACGGATTAGCCGCCCCCACCGGCAGCAGCTCGGCAATCGCCGCCAGCACACCTACCTGATAAGCCGCCCGAGCCCCGCCGCCGGAAAGTATCAACCCTGTAACCGGTTCAGCAGAACTCATCGCAACACTCCATGGTGCTTAAAGGGATCGGTGACTCAACCGCGTTTGGCGTACAGCTTCGCCTCGCCCGGTGGACGGGTCTTGAAGCGACGATGGGCCCAGAGGTATTGCTCCGGACATTCGCGCAAAGCACTTTCGACCCACTGGTTGATGCGAATGCAGTCAGCCTCTTCGGTCTCACCGGGAAAACCCTCGAGCGGCGCATGAATCACCAGCCGATAACCACTGCCATCCGCCAGTCGTTCCTGGGTGAACGGCACCACCAGCGCCTTGCCCAGCCGGGCGAATTTGCTGGTGGCGGTGACGGTCGCCGCCTGAATCCCGAACAGCGGCACGAAGATACTTTGCTTGGCGCCATAGTCCTGATCCGGCGCGTACCAGATCGCTCGGCCTGCCCGCAGCAGTTTGAGCATGCCGCGCACGTCGTCACGCTCCACCGCCAGCGAGTCGAGGTTATGCCGCTCGCGGCCACGGCGCTGGATGTAGTCGAACAGCGGATTCTTGTGCTCGCGGTACATGCCATCGATGGTGTGTTGCTGACCGAGCAGTGCCGCACCGATCTCCAGCGTGGTGAAATGCACGGCCATCAGAATCACGCCCTTGCCGTCGCGCTGGGCCTGTTTCAAATGCTCCAGGCCTTCGACATGGGCCAGTTTCGCCAGACGCTTGCGTGACCACCACCAGCTCATGGCCATCTCCAGGAAGGCGATGCCGGTGGAAGCGAAGTTTTCCTTGAGCAGACGCTTGCGCTCGGCAGCGGACTTTTCAGGGAAACACAGCTCAAGATTGCGCTTGGCGATGCGCCGTCGGTCGCCGGCCACTCGATACATCAATGCGCCCAGGGCGCGACCGATCGACAGCAACGCCGGATACGGCAGCTGCACAATCAGCCACAACAGCCCCAAGCCACACCACAGCGGCCAGAAACGTGGAGAAAGAAATGCTGTTCGAAAACGCGGGCGATCCATTAAAGGTTCCGTCAAGACAGTGGCCGCGCATTCTACATCGTTCGACCCGGCTTGCGGCCTGCGGGCGTTCTCGTTATAAGTCTCGGCACTTTTAGTGACAAGCCGTTGTATGCCGACCATGAGCCAAACCGAACCGCTAGACCAAGATCCCGTGTTCCAGTTGAAGGGCAGCATGCTCGCCATTACGGTGCTGGAACTGGCCCGTAACGACCTTGAGAACCTTGATCGGCAATTGGCCGCCAAGGTCGCCCAGGCGCCCAATTTCTTCAGCAACGCGCCGCTGGTACTGGCCCTGGACAAACTTCCGGCCAGCGAAGGCTCGGTCGATCTGCCGGGGCTGATGCGCATCTGCCGCCAGCATGGCCTGCGCACCTTGGCGATCCGTGCCAGCCGCATTGAAGACATCGCCGCCGCCATCGCGGTCGATCTGCCGGTGCTGCCGCCGTCCGGCGCCCGTGAGCGACCGCTCGACGCGCACGAAGGCACTGTTACGAAAAAACCGGAAAAACCACCGGAGCCGACCATCAAACCGACCAAAATCATCACTTCGCCGGTACGCGGTGGCCAGCAGATTTATGCCCAGGGTTGCGATTTGGTGGTGATTTCATCGGTCAGCCCGGGGGCGGAACTTCTCGCCGATGGGAACATCCATGTATACGGCGCGATGCGCGGTCGTGTCTTGGCCGGCGTCAAAGGTGACACGAAAGCCAGGATTTTCTGTCAGCAAATGACCGCTGAACTGGTCTCTATCGCTGGCCACTACAAGGTTTCCGAGGATCTGCGTCGCGATCCATTGTGGGGCTCGGGCGTACAAGTCAGCCTGTCGGGCGACGTGTTGAACATCATTCGGCTTTAACGGATACTGCCGCATTTTCCAAGCATCTCTAAAACGTAGCGAAAACGGCTCAAACGAAGTAGGAAAAAGGCTAAAAGCAGTGTTTACCGGGGGTAAACACCGCTCAGAACCGGATTCCAGCCAAGGCTGTCCGACTGCAGTAGTTTTTCAAGAGATGTTTTTCAGGGGCTAAACGTCCTTTTTCCTTAGGGGTAAAACACCTTGGCCAAGATTCTCGTGGTTACATCCGGCAAGGGTGGTGTGGGTAAGACCACCACCAGCGCCGCTATCGGTACCGGCCTCGCTCTGCGTGGTCACAAAACAGTTATCGTCGACTTCGACGTCGGTTTGCGTAACCTCGACCTGATCATGGGTTGCGAGCGCCGCGTGGTGTATGACTTCGTCAACGTGGTAAACGGCGAAGCCAACCTGCAACAGGCCCTGATCAAAGACAAGCGTCTGGAAAACCTCTACGTCCTGGCCGCCAGTCAGACCCGCGACAAAGACGCGCTGACCGTCGAAGGCGTGGAAAAAGTCCTGATGCAGCTCAAGGAAGACTTCGAATTCGTGGTCTGCGACTCCCCGGCGGGCATCGAGAAAGGCGCCCACCTGGCCATGTACTTCGCTGACGAAGCGATTGTGGTGACCAACCCGGAAGTCTCCTCCGTACGTGACTCGGACCGCATGTTG
Source organism: Pseudomonas sp. PGPR40 (assembly GCF_022014505.1). Classification (NCBI taxonomy): domain Bacteria; kingdom Pseudomonadati; phylum Pseudomonadota; class Gammaproteobacteria; order Pseudomonadales; family Pseudomonadaceae; genus Pseudomonas; species Pseudomonas sp. PGPR40. The sequence goes on from NZ_JAKLSP010000029.1 coordinate 83,406, forward strand.
GGCCTGTTGGCCAGCAAGTCCCGTCGCGCCGAAAGAGGCGAAGAGCAGATCAAGGAACACCTGCTGATCACCCGTTATCATCCAGAACGTGTGAGCAAGGGCGAAATGCTCGGTGTCGAAGATGTGAAGGATATTCTCTCGGTGACATTGCTCGGCGTGATCCCTGAATCCCAGGCGGTGCTCAAGGCATCCAACCAGGGCATTCCGGTGATTCTCGACGACCAGAGCGATGCTGGTCAGGCTTACAGCGATACCGTTGACCGCCTGCTGGGCAAAACCGTGGACCATCGTTTCCTCGATGTCGAGAAGAAGGGATTCTTCGAGCGCCTTTTTGGAGGTAGGTAATGAACCTTTTTGACTTCTTTCGTGCCAACAAAAAGCAAAACACCGCGTCGGTAGCGAAAGAGCGTCTACAGATCATCGTGGCGCATGAACGCGGCCAGCGCAGTACACCGGATTACCTGCCAGCCTTGCAGAAGGAACTGGTGGAAGTCATCCGCAAGTACGTCAATATCGGGTCCGATGACGTGCACGTCGCTCTGGAAAACCAGGGCAGTTGCTCGATCCTGGAACTCAATATCACCCTGCCAGATCGCTGAGTCGATCCGGCAGGAGCCACGGCGGCTCAGGCTCTTACGCACTCCGTAGGAGCGAAGCTTGCTCGCGAACACAGGCAACTCGGTGTATTTGATAGACCGAGGTGATGCATTCGCGAGCAAGCTTCGCTCCTACAGGATGCGGGGCCTGAGCCGCCGTTGGCGTTTGTTACGAGGCTGTTTTAATGCCGTTGTCCAACATCCGCATCATCCATCAGGACGCCGCCGTACTGGTGGTGGACAAACCGACCTTGTTGCTCTCCGTCCCTGGCCGGGCCGATGACAACAAGGACTGCCTGATTACCCGCCTGCAAGAAAACGGCTACCCGGAAGCGCGAATTGTCCATCGGCTGGACTGGGAAACGTCCGGCATCATTCTGCTGGCCCGTGACCCGGATACCCATCGCGAACTGTCTCGGCAATTTCACGACCGCGAAACCGAAAAAGCCTACACCGCCCTGTGCTGGGGACAACCGGAACTGGACAGCGGCAGCATCGACCTGCCTCTGCGCTACGACCCGCCGACCAAGCCACGCCATGTGGTGGACCACGAGTTTGGCAAGCATGCCTTGACCTTCTGGCGTGTGCTGGAGCGTTGTGGCGACTGGTGCCGCGTCGAGTTGACGCCGATCACTGGCCGTTCCCACCAGTTGCGCGTGCATATGCTGTCGATTGGTCATCCGCTGCTGGGTGATGGGCTCTATGCCCACGAGCAAGCACTGGCTGCCTGGCCACGTCTGTGCCTGCACGCGAGCATGCTCAGCTTCACCCATCCCCAGACGGGCGAACGCCTGCGTTTCGAGTGCCCTGCACCTTTCTAGAACAGCAATACGCTCCCTGTAGGAGCGAGCTTGCTCGCGAAAGCGGCATCTCAAGCGACATCCATGTTGACTGTACCGCCGTCTTCGCGGGCAAGCCCGCTCCTACAGCGAAAGCGGCCGCTCAAGCGACATCAATGTTGACTGTACCGCCGTCTTCGCGGGCAAGCCCGCTCCTACAGCGAAAGCGGCCGCTCAGGCGACATCAATGTTGATTGTGCCGCCGTCTTCGCGGGCAAGCCCGCTCCTACAAGGAATCTTCCACACCAGCAGTCCACCGCCAATTCTCTGACCAATACGTTAAACTGGCGCCACTGCTGTCTGGAGCTTCTTATGCGCGAAGAGTTGAACCAAGGCCTGATCGATTTCCTCAAGGCCTCCCCTACCCCGTTCCATGCCACCGCCAGCCTTGTCCAGCGTCTTGAAGCTGCCGGCTATCAACGTCTCGATGAGCGCGAGCCCTGGAACATTGATGCCAACGGTCGTTATTACGTCACCCGTAACGACTCTTCGATCGTCGCGTTCAAAATGGGCCGTCATTCACCCCTGCACGGCGGCATTCGCCTGGTCGGCGCGCACACCGATAGCCCGTGCCTGCGGGTCAAGCCGCAACCGGAACTGCAACGTCAGGGCTTCTGGCAACTGGGCGTCGAAGTCTATGGCGGTGCACTGCTGGCGCCGTGGTTCGACCGTGATCTGTCTCTGGCCGGCCGCGTGACTTTCCGCCGTGATGGCAAGGTCGAGAGCCAGTTGATCGACTTCAAGGCACCGATCGCGACCATTCCGAACCTGGCCATTCACCTCAACCGTGAAGCCAACATGGGCTGGGCGATCAACGCCCAGACCGAACTGCCGCCGATCCTCGCGCAATTCGCCGGTGACGAACGTGTGGACTTTCGTGCCGTGCTCACCGATCAACTGGCGCGCGAACATGGCCTGAACGCCGACGTGGTACTCGATTACGAGTTGAGCTTCTACGACACCCAAAGCGCTGCGGTCATCGGCCTGCATGGCGATTTCATCGCTGGCGCGCGCCTGGACAACCTGTTGTCCTGCTACGCCGGCCTGCAAGCATTGCTGACGGCCGAAACCGACGAAACCTGCGTGCTGGTCTGCAACGATCACGAAGAAGTCGGTTCCTGCTCGGCCTGTGGCGCCGACGGTCCGATGCTTGAGCAAACCTTGCGCCGTCTGTTGCCCGAAGGGGATGAATTCGTACGGACCATTCAGAAATCCCTGCTGGTCTCGGCCGACAACGCCCACGGCGTGCACCCGAACTATGCGGACAAGCATGACGCCAACCACGGCCCGAAACTCAACGCCGGCCCGGTGATCAAGGTCAACAGCAACCAGCGCTACGCCACCAACAGCGAAACCGCCGGCTTCTTCCGCCATTTGTGCATGGCCGAAGAAGTACCGGTGCAGAGCTTCGTGGTACGCAGCGACATGGGCTGCGGCTCGACCATCGGCCCGATCACCGCCAGCCACCTGGGCGTGCGCACCGTGGACATCGGTTTGCCGACGTTCGCCATGCACTCGATCCGCGAACTGTGCGGCAGCCATGACCTGGCACATCTGGTCAAAGTGCTGAGCGCGTTCTACACCTGCCGCGAATTGCCGTAGTTCGAGCGAATCGCAACCTGTGGGAGCGGGCTTGCTCGCGAAGGCGGTGTGTCAGTCGATATTAATGTTATCTGACACACCGCCTTCGCGAGCAAGCCCGCTCCCACACGGATTGCGCTGCTTCTGACTCACGTCTTACCCACAAACCTCCGCTCGCCCGAAAGCCGCCTAGACTTGCAGTACCCCTCTCCGACAAGGCTGTCACCATGATCTCGATGTCATCATTCCACGCCATGCTGATCCCGATTCTTTCCGGGATGATCATGCTCGCAGTCGGCTTCAACTTTCGCGACAAGAACGCTGGCGTGTTCGCGATGTGGGTCGGCATGCTGATGATCCTCGCCACCGTGATCTACAAGATCCTCGCCAAACTCAACGAATAAAACCTCGCGCCCTGATGCTGATGCAGGAGCTGCCGAACGCTGCGTCTACACCACATCCACCCCGACATGAATCGCATCATGGCGCCAAAACTCCAGGTCACAATCGATCAGTCGTTCGTGCTGATCGTAATTGACCCGCGCAATCCGCAACCCCGGGCTGCCCACCGATACTCGTAAAGCCGCCGCCGCGTCCACCGACAATGCCGTCGGCACAATCTCGAAGCGCACCCGCCCGTAATGCAAGTCGTAATGCCGTGCATACAATTCGGTCATCGACTGATTCAAATCGAAGTCCAGAATCCCCGGAAAAAACTGTGGATTGAGGTAGTGCTCCACATACAGCACCAATCGCCCGTCAATCCGTCGCGAGCGGCAGATCTGGATCACGCTCGACAGCGCCGGCAACTGCAACCAGGCACACACCGCCGCCGACGCTGGCTGCAACCGTGCCGAAATCACCTCGGTGGACGGCACCCGTCCCTGGGCACTGACCATCGCGTGAAAGTGGCTGCGCTGCATCAGGTTATAAGCCAGCCGCGGTGGCGACACGAACCAGCCGCGTCGCTCCTCACGATAAATCTGGCCTTGGGCTTCCAACTGCAATAAAGCCTCGCGCACGGTGATCCGCGTGGTACCGAACAACTCACTGAGCTTGCGCTCTGCCGGCAACTTGCTCCCGGGCGCCAACAAGCCGTGGTCGAGCTGTTCCTGCAGAACCTGCCCGATGGCTGTCACCGCTTTGGTGGTCTCGATGCGCATCAACGTTACCTATCTGGACTAGACCAGCACTGGTTCAGGGCAAAAACCGCGATTCAAATCGGCTCCTTCAACTGCCAGCAAGCCTAGGCACTGCATATGACTGACAGATGACAAAGCCGCCGAACGGTCGCGCCAGATACCTGCAATTTTATGGCCAAGTCCCTTTCATATCAGCCTTTTAGCCATGGTCTACGCTTATCTCGCACCCCGCGTATCCGAGCGCAGAAAATTCAGGCCGACCGGTCGTCGACATTAAAATGTCATCCAATCCGCCTAAATTGGCTCAGGTATTGCTGACCTAGACCAACACAACCGCAATCGCAGCGTTGAAAACGCCCAAAGGAGCTTCGGATGAAACAGTTTTTCCTGGCATCACTGTTAGGCTCGACCATTGCCCTGTGCACCTCCGCCATGGCGGCGGATGATCTGAAAACCCTGGAAGCCGCTGCGAAAGCGGAAGGCGCCGTCAACAGCGTCGGCATGCCCGATGACTGGGCCAACTGGAAAGGCACCTGGGAAGACCTGGCCAAGAAATACGGCCTGAAACACATCGACACCGACATGAGCTCGGCCCAGGAAATCGCCAAGTTCGCCGCCGAAAAAGATAACGCCAGCGCCGATATCGGCGACGTCGGCGCCGCTTTCGGCCCGATCGCGGTCAAGCAAGGCGTGGTGCAACCTTATAAGCCAACTACCTGGGAACAGATTCCGGATTGGGCCAAGGATAAGGACGGTAACTGGGCGCTGGCCTACACCGGCACCATCGCGTTTATCATCAACAAAAAACTGCTGCACGGTTCTGAAGCACCGACTAAATGGGCCGACCTCAAGACTGGCAAGTACAAAGTCTCCATCGGTGACGTCAGCACCGCAGCCCAGGCGGCCAACGGTGTACTGGCCGCCGCCCTCGCCAACGGTGGTGACGAGAAAAACATTCAGCCAGCCCTGCTGATGTTCGCCGACATCGCCAAGCAAGGTCGCCTGTCCATGGCCAACCCGACGATTGCCACCATGGAAAAGGGTGAAATCGAAGTCGGCGTGGTCTGGGACTTCAACGGTCTGAGCTACAAGGCCAAGATGGCGAATCCGGATGACTACATCGTGCTGATTCCGTCCGACGGCTCGGTGATTTCCGGTTACACCACCATCATCAACAAATACGCCAAGAACCCGAACGCCGCCAAGCTGACTCGCGAATACATCTTCAGCGATGCCGGCCAAATCAACCTGGCGAAAGGCAACGCCCGCCCGATCCGCGCCGAACACATCAAACTGCCGGAAGACGTGAAGGCCAAGCTACTGCCTAACGAGCAGTACAAAAAGGTCACGCCGATCAAAGACGCCGACGCGTGGGAAAAGACCTCCAAGTCGCTGCCGCAGAAGTGGCAGGAAGAAGTCATCATCAACATGCCGTAAGGCTGTAGCCCGCCATTGGGTGGGCTAGTGGAGATCCAATGTGGGAGCGGGCTTGCTCGCGAAGAGGGACTGACATTCAACATTGATGTTGGCTGACAGTCCGCCTTCGCGAGCAAGCCCGCTCCCACAAGGGATTGGTTGCGTACTTGAATCATCTGTTTTTGCGGAGTTCCAGCCCTATGAAGCACAACGTCATCCTTGTCGTGCTCGACGGCCTCAATTACGAAGTCGCGCGCCACGCCATGGGGCATCTGCAGGCTTACGTTGGCGCAGGACGCGCGGCGCTCTACAAACTGGAGTGCGAATTGCCGGCCCTGTCCCGACCACTTTATGAATGCATCCTGACCGGCGTTACGCCAATCGTCAGCGGCATCGTTCACAACAACGTCTCACGCCTGTCCAACCAGCGCAGCATCTACCATTACGCCACCGACGCCGGCCTGAAAACCGCCGCCGCGGCCTATCACTGGGTCAGCGAGTTGTATAACCGTTCGCCGTTCGTAGCTGCCCGGGACCGTCACACCGACGACCCCGAATTGCCGATCCAGCACGGTCACTTCTACTGGAGCGACCATTACCCGGATTCGCACCTGTTCGCCGATGCGGAAAACTTGCGCCTGCGCCACGCGCCGAACTTTTTATTGGTCCACCCCATGAACATCGACGACGCCGGGCACAAGCACGGCCTCGACACCTCGCAGTACCGCAACAGCGCTCGCTCAGCCGACATCATCCTGGCTGACTATCTGCAAGGCTGGCTCGACGCCGGTTACCAGGTGCTGGTGACGGCTGACCACGGCATGAACAACGACCGCTCGCACAACGGCCTGCTGCCCGAAGAACGCGAAGTGCCGCTGTTCGTCCTCGGCGATGCCTTCAGCTTCAACCAAAACGCCGCACCGAAACAGATCGAAATCTGCGGCACCGTCTGCGAATTGCTGGGCGTGCCCCACGACAAACCTGTGTGCCGGGAGCTGCTCAAGTGAACGCCATGACCCGCGGTAAATGGCTGGCCGCTCTGTGCCTGGTGCCCTTCGCGATTTTCTTCTTCGTGTTCCAGATCGCCCCGCTGCTCTGGGTGATGATCAATAGTCTGGAATCGGAAGAGTTCGGCTGGGGCCTGGCCAACTTCAGCAAAATTTTCAATTCGAAATTCTATCTGCAGGCGATCCGGCACAGCCTCGAGATCAGTTTCTGGTCCAGCGTGTTCGGCATCATCATCGCCGTACTCGGCGCTTACTCCTTGCGCCGGGTCGACTCGAAACTGCGCAACTTCGTCAACGCCTTCGCCAACATGACCAGCAACTTCGCCGGTGTGCCCCTGGCCTTCGCGTTCATCATCTTGCTGGGGTTCAACGGCACCTTCACCATCATGCTGAAACAGGCCGGGATCATTCAGGACTTCAACCTGTACTCGAAAACCGGTCTGATCATTCTCTACACCTACTTCCAGATTCCCCTGGGCGTGCTGCTGCTCTATCCGGCTTTCGACGCCTTGCGCGAAGACTGGCGTGAATCCGCCGAATTGCTCGGTGCCAATGGTTGGCAGTTCTGGCGGCACATCGGTTTGCCGGTGCTGACCCCTGCGCTGTTGGGGACTTTCGTGATTCTGCTGGCTAACGCCCTCGGCGCGTATGCCACGGTCTACGCCTTGACCACCGGCAACTTCAACGTGCTACCGATCCGCATTGCGGCGATGGTCTCCGGCGACATTTCCCTCGACCCGAACCTCGCCAGCGCCCTGGCCGTGGTGCTGGTGGCGTTGATGACCCTGGTGACCATCGTGCATCAGCTGCTGTTGAAGAGGAGCTACCATGTCTCGCGCTGAACTGGGCCCCGTCGGTGTCTATCACCGGGTGGTGGTGTATTTGCTGTTTGCGATTCTGCTGTTACCGCTGCTCGGAACGCTGATCTACTCGATTTCCAGCAGTTGGTCCGCGACTATCATGCCCAGCGGCTTTACCTTCAAGTGGTACCTCCAGCTGTGGAGCGATCCGCGCTTTCTCGACGCGTTCGGCCAGTCGTTGCTGGTTTGCGTCGGCTCGCTGATTCTGTCGGTGGTGCTGATTCTGCCGCTGCTGTTCGTGGTGCATTACCACTTCCCGAAACTCGACGCACTGATGAACATCCTGATCCTGCTGCCCTTCGCGGTGCCGCCGGTGGTGTCATCGGTGGGGCTGTTGCAGCTCTACGGTTCGGGGCCGTTCGCGATGGTCGGTACGCCGTGGATTTTGATCGGCTGCTACTTCACCGTGGCGCTGCCGTTCATGTACCGGGCGATCACCAATAACCTGCAAGCGATCAACCTGCGCGACCTGATGGACGCCGCGCAACTGCTCGGTGCCAGCACCTGGCAAGCGGCGTTCCTGGTGGTGCTGCCGAACCTGCGCAAGGGTCTGATGGTGGCGTTGCTGCTGTCATTCTCGTTCCTGTTCGGTGAGTTCGTGTTCGCCAACATTCTCGTCGGCACCCGCTACGAAACCCTGCAGGTCTACCTCAACAACATGCGTAACAGCAGCGGCCACTTCACCAGCGCGCTGGTGATCTCCTACTTCTTCTTTGTGCTGGTTCTGACCTGGGCTGCCAATATCTTGAACAAGGACAAAAGCGAATGAGCTATGTCAGCGTCCAACACCTGCAGAAAAATTATTCTGGAACCACGGTATTCAGCGACATCAACTGCGAAATCCAGAAAGGTGAATTTGTCACGCTTCTCGGCCCGTCCGGTTGCGGCAAGTCCACCCTGCTGCGTTGTATCGCCGGCCTGACCTCGGTGGACGGCGGCAAGATTCTGCTGGAAGGTCAGGACCTCGTCCCGTTGAGTCCACAGAAACGCGGGATCGGCATGGTGTTCCAGAGTTATGCGCTGTTCCCCAACATGACCGTGGAGCAGAACGTCGCCTTCGGCTTGCGTATGCAAAAGGTCAACGCCGACGACAGCCACAAGCGCGTTGCCGAAGTGCTGGCACTGGTGGAGCTCAACGACTTCGCCGCCCGTTACCCGCATCAATTGTCCGGCGGCCAATGCCAGCGTGTGGCGCTGGCTCGCTCATTGGTGACGCGGCCTCGGTTGTTGTTGCTGGATGAGCCGCTTTCGGCATTGGATGCGCGAATTCGCAAGCACCTGCGCGAACAGATCCGTCAGATCCAGCGCGAACTGGGCCTGACCACGATCTTCGTCACACACGATCAGGAAGAAGCCCTGACCATGTCTGACCGAATCTTCCTGATGAATCAGGGAAAAATCGTACAAAGCGGGGACGCCGAAACCCTCTACACCGCGCCAGTCGATGTGTTTGCCGCAGGCTTCATTGGCAACTACAACCTGCTGGACGCCGACAGTGCCAGCAAACTGTTGCAACGACCGATCACCCATCGCCTCGCGATTCGCCCGGAAGCCATCGAACTGAGCCTGAACGGCGAACTCGACGCGCAGATTCGCAGCCACAGCCTGTTGGGCAACGTGATTCGCTACCGGGTCGAAGCACGGGGCGTGGAATTGGTGGTGGATGTGCTGAACCGCTCGGCGGCCGACCTGCATCCCGATGGTCAGCGCCTGGCGCTTTCCATCGATCCGACGGCCCTGTGTGAGGTAGCCTGATGACTTTGCTGATGTTGAAGAGAGAACTGCACTGATGGCCCTGGCAATTTTTGATCTGGACGAAACCCTGATCCACGGCGACTGTGCCTCGCTATGGAGCGAACAGATGGCCCGCCTCGGCTGGGTCGACGGTGAATCCTTCCTGCGTCGCGACAGGGAATTGATGGATGCGTACGGCAGGGGCCACTTGGCCATGGAGGACTACATGACCTTCAGCCTGGAGCCGATGATCGGACGCACGCCCGAAGAGGTCGAGCATCTGGTCGGCCCGTGGGTGGAAGACTTCATCGAGCCAATCATCTTCAGCGACGCCACCAAAGCCATTGCCGCCCACCGCAAGGCCGGCGACCGGATTCTGGTGATCTCGGCCTCGGGCACGCACCTGGTCGGACCGATTGCCGATCGCATCGGCATCGACGAAATCCTCGCGATCGAACTGGAAGTGGCCCACGGAGTTTATAGCGGCCACACCGTTGGCACCCTGACCTACCGCGAAGGCAAGATTACCCGCTTGCTGGAATGGCTGGATGCCGAAGAAGAAAACCTGGAAGGCGCGAGTTTTTATTCCGACTCACGCAATGACTTGCCGCTGCTGCTGAAGGTGGATTTCCCACACGTGGTGAATCCCGATCCGGTGCTGCTCGAACACGCCGAAAAGGCTGGCTGGCCGATCCATATCTGGAAATAACCCCGCCCACACTGATCGTTCCCACGCTCCGCGTGGGAATGCAGCCCGGGACGCTCCGCGTCCCAGAAGCGGACGCAGAGCGTCCATTGAGGCATTCCTTTGCTGCGCGTGGGAACGATCATCCCTAAACCAGGCTTTCGTCGATCACCAATACCAGTTTGCCGGAAACCTTATTCGTCGCCAGTTCCGCAAACGCCGCTTCGGCATCCTTTATCGCAAATGTCCTGGCCAGTTGCGGGCTCAACCGCCCTTCGGCAAATAACGGCCAGACGTGCTGGCCGAGATCGCTGAACAAGTCAGCCTTGAACTGCTCGTCGCGATTGCGCAGGGTCGAACCCAGCAATTGCAAACGCTTGGCCAGCACCTGAGCCAGATCCAGCTGAGCCTCCCGACCGCCCATCAAACCGATCAGCACCCAACGACCATCGCGAGCCAGCAGCTTGAGATTCAACGCCGCGTAATTGCCACCCACCGGGTCGAGGATCACGTCGAACGGCGCAAGATCATTCAAGCTGTCCAGATCGCGGTTGCGCACCACTCCACCCTGCGCGCCCAACGCTTCACAGTAGGCCAGACGTTCGGCGGAACCGACGCTGACCCAGCACGGATTACCAAACGCCTTGCACAGCTGAATGGCGGCTGAACCGATTCCACTGGCCCCGGCGTGCAGGAGAACTTTCTCACCCGGTTTGAGCGCAGCCAGTTGAAACAAATTCAGCCAAACGGTTGCATACACTTCCGGCAACGCTGCGGCCTCAGCCAGGGACAAACCTTCGGGAACCGGCAGCACATGCCGTCCGTCGACAACTACCTCTTCAGCCATCCCACCCCCGGCCAGCAAGGCGCAAACCCGATCGCCGACCTGCCAGGAAGAGCCCGGACCGACCTCGCTGATTACCCCCGAACACTCAAGACCCAGTACTTGACTGGCCCCCGGCGGTGGCGGATATAGTCCCGCCTTCTGTAACAAATCGGCGCGATTGAGTCCTGCTGCCGCCACCCGGATGCGAACTTGCCCTACATCGCACGCAGGACTCGGCTCTTCAACCCACTCCACTCGCCCCTCAACGCCTTGCAATGCTTTCACAGTGCCTCCATAGTGAGTCTGGACTGAGCCCGAAGCTGTAGCGCCGGGCTTTTTGCATTATGCGACCGGTCCTTGTGGATCCGGCGACTTCAAAGACGGCCTAATATGCGTTATCAATTGTCCCCGCGTCGAATCAGCATGAAGCATCTGCTCCCCAGCACCGCCCTAGCTCTTGTCATTGGTCTCGGTCTTTTGCCGATGTCGAGCAGTTCGTTCGCAGCCAATAGCTGGGACAAGCTTCAGCCCGATCGTGACGAAGTAATCGCCAGTCTGAACGTCGTCGAATTGCTCAAGCGTCACCATTACAGCAAACCACCGCTCGACGATGCGCGCTCCGTGATCATCTACGACAGCTATATCAAGCTGTTGGATCCATCGCGAAGCTACTTCATGGCCAGCGATATTGCCGAATTCGACAAATGGAAAACCCAGTTTGACGACTTCCTCAAAAGCGGCGACCTGAATGCCGGGTTCACCATCTACAAGCGCTACCTGGATCGCGTCAAGGCGCGTCTGGACTTTGCCCTTGCCGAGCTGAACAAGGGCGTCGACAAGATCGACTTCACCGCCAGGGAAACCTTGCTGGTCGATCGCAAGGATGCTCCTTGGCTCAAGACCACCGCAGAACTGGACGACCTGTGGCGCAAACGCGTCAAGGATGAAGTGCTGCGGATGAAGATCTCCGGCAAAGAGTCGAAGCAGATTCAGGAAACCCTGACCAAGCGTTACAAGAATCAGCTGACGCGTCTGGACCAGACCCGTGCGGAAGACATCTTCCAGGCGTACATCAACACCTTCGCCATGTCCTATGACCCGCACACCAACTATCTGTCGCCGGATAACGCGGAGAACTTCGACATCAACATGAGCCTGTCCCTCGAGGGCATCGGCGCCGTGTTGCAGAGCGATAACGATCAAGTGAAAGTCGTGCGCCTGGTGCCTGCCGGCCCGGCGGACAAGACCAAGCAGGTTGCACCGGCCGACAAGATCATCGGCGTGGCCCAAGGCAACAAAGAGATGGTCGACGTGGTCGGCTGGCGCCTGGACGAAGTGGTCAAACTGATTCGTGGGCCGAAAGGTACCGTGGTGCGCCTGGAAGTGATCCCGGCCAGCAATGCGCCGAACGACCAGACCACCAAGATCGTGCCGATCACCCGCGAAGCGGTGAAGCTCGAAGACCAGGCGGTGAAGAAGTCGGTCCTCAACCTCAAGCAGGATGGCAAGGACTACAAGCTCGGCGTCATCGAGATCCCTGCCTTTTATCTGGACTTCAAGGCCTTCCGTGCCGGCGATCCGGACTACAAGAGCACCACCCGCGACGTCAAGAAGCTGCTGACCGAGCTGCAGAAAGACAAGGTTGACGGCGTGGTCATCGACCTTCGCAACAACGGCGGCGGTTCCTTGCAGGAAGCCACCGAGCTGACCAGTCTGTTCATCGACAAAGGTCCGACCGTACTGGTGCGCAATGCCGATGGCCGGGTCGATGTACTGGAAGATGAAAACCCGGGGGCGTTCTACAAAGGCCCGATGGCGGTGCTGGTGAACCGTTTGTCCGCCTCGGCTTCGGAGATTTTCGCCGGTGCCATGCAGGACTATCATCGCGCGCTGATCATCGGCGGCCAGACCTTCGGCAAAGGCACCGTGCAGACCATTCAACCGCTGAACCATGGCGAACTGAAACTGACCCTGGCCAAGTTCTACCGGGTTTCCGGTCAGAGCACCCAGCATCAGGGCGTGCTGCCAGACATCGATTACCCGTCGATCATCGACACCAAGGAAATCGGCGAAAGCGCCCTGCCGGAAGCCATGCCATGGGATACCATTCGTGCAGCCATCAAGCCTGCACTTGACCCGTTCAAACCGTACATCACACAGCTCAAGTCCGAGCATGACGTGCGCACGACCAAGGATGCGGAGTTTGTGTTCATCCGCGACAAACTGGCCCTGGCGCAGAAGTTGATGAGCGAAAAAACCGTCAGCCTCAATGAAGCCGAGCGTCGCGCACAACATGCCGATATCGAAGCCAAGCAACTGACCATGGAAAACATCCGTCGCAAGGCCAAGGGCGAAGAACCGCTCAAAGAGCTGAAGAAAGAAGACGAAGATGCCCTCGCGGGCGAGCCGGACAAGACCAAGCCAGAAGACGATGCCTATCTGAGCGAAACCGGGCGGATTCTGCTGGATTACTTGAAACTCAACACGGCGGTGGCCAAGCACTAAGTTGTGGATGATGGCAATTTAATACTGACGCTCCCCGGAGCGTCATCAAACAGTCATCATTCTGTCGTGAAATGAAGGACTGAGTGCACAGTGCACTCGGTCCTTTTTTTGTCGCCAGAGATCGCCATGACCACAACCGAACAGCTGAGTGCCTTGAGCTCAATACTGACTCAAAGCGGTTTGCACAGCCTGTTCCAGCCGATCATTTCCCTCTCTGAACGACGTATCATCGGTTACGAAGCCCTCAGCCGTGGCCCCTCCAACAGTCCGCTGCACTCCCCCGTCGCCCTGTTCGCGGTAGCCCGTCAGGCCGGTCGCCTCAGCGAACTGGAAATCGCTTGCCGCCAAAGTGCTTGCCGCCGCTTCAATGAACAGCAACTGCCTGGCAAACTCTTCCTCAATGTCTCCCCGGAATCCCTGCTCGAAGCCGCCCACCAACCCGGACGCACTTTGCAACTGCTGCAGGATTTCGGCATACCACCGAGCCAAGTGGTGATCGAACTCACCGAACAGACCCCGACCGACGATTTCCAGTTACTGCAAACCGCCCTGCATCACTATCGGGCGATGGGGTTTTCCATTGCACTGGATGATCTGGGTGCGGGTTATTCAAGCTTGCGGCTCTGGTCTGAATTGCGCCCGGATTACGTCAAGATCGATCGGCACTTTATCGACGGTATTCACCAGGATGCGCTCAAGCGTGAGTTCGTCGGCTCGATTCTGCAGATTGCCAAGGCTTCGCGGGCAAAAGTGATCGCCGAAGGCATCGAATTGCCGGAAGAACTGGCGGTGTTGACGGAGATGGGTGTCGATCTGCTGCAAGGCTATCTGCTCTGCCGTCCGCAGGAGCATCCGCCTCGCGATGCCCGAACCTTGATGCCCAAACCAAACAGCGTCGCCGCGATACTGAACGAGGAAGCCAGTGACCTCAGCGCCCTGCTCAACGACCAACCGGCGGTGACCAGCAACACCCCGACTGCCACCGTGCTGGAAGCCTTCCGCCGCCAGGCCAACCTGAATTCCCTGGCGGTGCTCGACGAACAGGGCCAGCCCTGCGGCATCGTTCACCGTCATTCGCTCTCGGACGCCCTGCTCAAGCCCTTTGCCACCGACTTGTTCGCCCGCAAACCCATCAGCCGCTTGATGAGCGACGACTTCCTTGCCGTGGATCTGAGCCAATCGCTGCAACAAGTCAGCCGCTTGATCACCAGCCGCGCCCGCCAGCGCATCGAAGAAGACTTCATCATCACCCTCAACGGCGGCTATCTGGGTCTGGGCCGAGTGATCGACGTGCTCAAGCTGATTACCGAACTGAAAATCCAGCAAGCCCGCTACGCCAACCCATTGACCCTGCTACCGGGCAACGTGCCGATCCAGCAATGCCTGACACGCCTGCTGCAACAGGAACGGGAATCGGTGATCTGCTACGTGGACATCGACAGTTTCAAACCCTTCAACGACATCTACGGCTACGGTCGCGGGGATGAAGTCCTGCTGTGCCTGGCGCAATGCCTGAACGACCGCGTCGACCCGTCCCGCGACTTCGTCGGACATATCGGCGGCGACGATTTTCTGCTGGTCCTCGGCCCGGAAGACTGGCGCAAACGCCTGAATCAACTGCTGGACGACTTCCATAGCCAATGCCGACGCTTTTATCGAAGCGAACACCTGGAAGCCGGCTGCTTCATCGCCCCCAACCGCCAAGGGGTGCGGCAGGAGTTTCCGTTGCTGTCCCTGTCCATCGGCGTGGTGCATTTGCATCCACAGGCCTGTGGACTACTCGATGCGAGCCAGTTGGCCGAGATGGCCTCACAGGCCAAGCATCACGCGAAGAATGTGCCGGGGTATAGCGTGCATGTGATTGATAGCCTGGACCTGAAGAAGAACTGCTCATTGGGCATCGCTGATTGATCTGGCGCCTTCGCGGGCAAGCCTCGCTCTCATCAAACAAAAAATAACCAATTGATTTAAAAAGAAAAATCACGCTGCCTTCACCAAGTCCATCCCCAGTTTCCGAGCCTTGCGCAGCAAGGCTCGGAACTGACG
>NZ_JAKLSP010000030.1:0-96544 GCF_022014505.1 Pseudomonas sp. PGPR40
GTTTGAGGGGGCAGGGGCTTTGGGGGGCGGGCATGAAGTCGCGGCACACCGGTCCGGTGCGAGCGAAAGGGAGGGTAAGGTAATGCCGGTCAATCAAGCGTAAGGCGATCCGTAGCAGAGTGCGCATCGCAAATGAAAGCGAGCCGCTCAATGGGCTCGCTCGGGGCTGTCGCTGCGGGTTTACTTCGAGGTTTTCCGGCGCTGCGGTTCAGTGCTTTCGAGGTAGCGCGTGATGACTTCGACCCCCCGGTTGAGGTGGTTTTCGAGCAACGTCACCGAGCGCTCTACGTCCCGCTCTTCGGCGGCCCGCAATAATGCTCGGTGATCTTCCTGAGACAGTTTGCCCAGGCCCATGGCTTCCAGATTGAAACGCAGGAAACGCTCCTCTTCATTCAACCCGTCTTCGACCAGTCTCAGCAACCGCTGGTTGGGAGCTTTGTTGTAAAGCGCCATGTGGAACAGACGATTGAGTCGGCCGATCTCGGTGTAGTCGTGTTCTGTTTCCAACTCCTCGATATAGCGCGTCGCCTGTTCGAAATCGGCGGCTTCAAGCTGAGGGATCGACCGACGCAGAGCTTCGGACTCCAGGAGGATTCGCAGCTCATAGGTTTCTGCCGCATCGCCCTGGACCAACGGGGCAACCACCGCGCCTTTATGGGCGATCACGTTGAGCAGCGATTGCGCTTCGAGCTGGCGCAAGGCTTCGCGCACCGGCATGCGGCTGACGCCGAACAGGTCGGCCAGGTCTTGCTGACGCAAGGCGATGCCGCAAGGAATGCGACCGTCGAGAATCGCCGCGCGCAGGGTTTCTTCGATCACCGAGCGCGCCAGATGAGCGGGAATCGGCCCGTTGACCTTGATACTGCTGAGAGGGTTGGGCTTCTGTGTCACAACAAACGCACCCTGTTTGGCTGAAATACTTGGATCCAAATGGACACTAGTGACTGCCTGACTGGTTGTCAAACGGGCAAAAGATCGCATTACCTTAAAGTCTAGCGTGCCGACAGTGATCTCACCGTGCCATTGTCTTTTACCGGGCTAACCTGCACCATCAACCGACTTCCACCTGCCTACCCTGGATGCCTCGCATTGGCGGTACGTTTCGCGATCCCTCGGACTTTGCGCTGGCTAGGCTGCGCACTGCTGCTGGCCGGCGTCATGCTGGGCGGGCTGCATGCCGACTGGGATTTTTCCCTGATCAGTCGCCGCGCGCAGGCATTGTACGGGCCTTTGGGTGAAGGGCAGCAGCGCATCGATGCATGGCAGCAGTTGCTGGCCACGCAAAAGCAGATTGGCGAGCTGGAACAGCTCAACGTGGTCAATCGCTTCTTCAACAAGCAGATGCGTTATGAAGAAGACATCGACCTGTGGCACGAAGTCGATTATTGGGAAACGCCGATCGAAGCCTTGTGGAAAGGCGCTGGCGACTGCGAAGACTACGCTATCGCCAAGTATTTCAGCCTGCGCCGTCTCGGTGTCTCCAGTGACAAGCTGCGCATCACCTACGTCAAGGCTTTGCGCCTGAACCGCGCGCACATGGTGCTGACCTACTACTCGAGCCCCGAGGCCATGCCGTTGGTGCTCGACAGCCTGATCGACGCGATCAAGCCCGCCAGCCAGCGAACCGATTTGCTGCCGGTCTACTCTTTCAATGCCGAAGGGTTGTGGTTGCCGGGTGCCAAGGGCAACAAAAAGGTCGGAGACACCAAACGCCTGTCCCGCTGGCAGGATGTGTTGAAGAAAATGCAGGCCGAAGGTTTCCCGGTCGAGACGACTAACTAGGAGCACGCGCTCAGATGTCTTTGTTCAAACAGCTGTTGATCGCTATCTGTCTGTTCCTGGTGGTCGCCTTCACCGGCAGCTTCATGGTCAGTCTGGAAAGCTCGCGTACCCAGTACGTCAACCAGTTGCGCTCCCATGCCCAGGACGCCGCGACGGCGTTGGCGCTGTCCCTGACGCCGAACATCGACGACCCGGCGATGGTCGAATTGCTGGTCAGCTCGATCTTCGACAGCGGCTATTACGCCAGCATCCGTGTAGTCGATCTGGCCAACGACAAAACGATTGTCGAGCGCAGCGGCATCCCGGCGGTCACCAGCGTGCCGGACTGGTTCGTCAAACTGATCGACCTGGAACCGGCCGGCGGCGATGCGCTTGTCAGCCGTGGCTGGGAGCAGGCCGCGCGGGTCGAGGTGGTCAGCCATCCGATGTTCGCGTTGGCCAAGCTGTGGCAGAGCGCATTGGGCAGCCTTGGCTGGTTGCTGATCTGCGGCGCGGTGAGTGCGGTGCTGGGCGCGCTGTTGCTGCGCCGGCAACTGAAACCGCTGGATTACATGGTCGAGCAATCCCACGCCATTGCCCGCCGCGAATTCCTCAGCCTGCCAGAGCTGCCGCGCACCCCGGAACTGCGCCGGGTGGTGCAGGCGATGAACCAGATGGTCGAGAAGCTCAAAGCGCTGTTTCAGGAGCAGGCCGAACGCAGTGAAAAACTGCGGGCCGAGTCCTATCAGGACAACCTGACCGGCCTGGCCAACCGGCGTTATTTCGAAATGCAATTGAACGCGCGAGTGAGCAATTTCGAGCAGGCCAGCTCCGGCTATTTGCTGCTGTTGCGAGTCAAGGATCTGGCTGGTCTGAACCAGCGGCTGGGCGGTCAGCGCACTGATGAATTGTTGAAGGCGGTGGGCGAGCAGTTGTCCCGTGAGTGCGCCAAGTACCCGGAAACCCAGAACCTCGTCACGCGTATCCGTGGTGGTGAATTTGCCGTGCTGGCGCCGGGGCTGGTGCGCGAAGAAGCGCTGCAACTGGCGAGTAACCTCGAGAGTGCCCTGGCGAGTCTGCATGCAACGGGTGCCACGGACGTGGCGTCGGTGGCCTCGATCGGGCTGGCGCCGTTTGCCCATGGCGACTCGCCGCAAGCAGTCATCGGGTTGGCGGACCAGGCACTGGCCCAAGCGGAAAGTCAGGGCGAACCGAGTTGGGCATGCCTCGATCAGGGCGCGCCGGCCCGGGTTGGCGACGATCATCATGCCTGGCACACTTTGCTTGATCAGGCGTTGGATCAGCAGCGTTTCGAGCTGTACTTCCAGCCGGTGGTGGCCAGCCACGACACGCAGGTGGTGCTGCATTACAAAGTGCTGTCGCGCCTGCTCGACGAGCAAGGCCGGACCGTTCCCGCCGGGCGTTTCTTGCCTTGGCTCGAGCGTTTCGGCTGGACCGCGCGGCTGGACCGTTTGATGCTGGAACTGGTGCTTGAGCAGATGGCCGACCATGAAGAGTCGCTGGCGCTGAACCTGTCCTCGGCGACACTGGCGGATCCGCAGGCGCTGAACAGGGTGTTCGAGATTCTGCGTCAGCATTCGAATCTGGGGGAACGACTGACCCTGGAAATCGGCGAAGAACAATTGCCTGAACAAGCGGTGCTGGAACAGCTGACGCGGCGTCTGCGCGAGCTTGGATTCTCGCTGAGTCTGCAACGTTTTGGCGGGCGCTTCAGCATGATCGGAAACCTGGCACGACTTGGGTTGGCGTATCTGAAAATCGACGGCAGTTATATCCGGGCGATTGATCAGGAGAGTGACAAGCGTCTGTTCATCGAGGCGATTCAACGGGCGGCGCATAGCATTGATTTGCCGTTGATTGCCGAGCGGGTCGAGACCGAAGGGGAATTGTCGGTGATTCGTGAGATGGGGTTGTATGGGGTTCAGGGGCAGTTGTTTGGTGAGCCTAAGCCTTGGCAGTAGGGTTTCAGCTGATCGTTCCCACGCTCTGCGTGGGAATGCAGCCCGTGACGCTCCGCGTCACAAGAGGGCCAGGCGCAACGCCGGCGGTGGGGCTGGAACGCGGAGCGTCCCTTGAGGCATTCCCACGCAGAGCGTGGGAACGATCACCGTTAACGAGGTCCTAGGAGATTTGCCCCCCGACATCGACATCAAAGCCAGTTATTGGTGGAACGGGCGCTGGATCACCTTGAATCGCCGCAGATGCAGGCTCGGGCCGAGGTAGATGATCGTTCCCACGCTTTGCGTGGGAATGCAGCCCGTGACGCTCCGCGTCACAAGGGGGCCAGGCGCAACGCCGGCGGTGGGGCTGGAACGCGGAGCGTCCCTTGAGGCATTCCCACGCAAAGCGTGGGAACGATCGGCGTCGGGCGTTAGATCAACCCCGTCTCATCATCATCGATCAACTGGCTCAACCCGCCCAACGCTTCACGGGCCTGGGTGCGGTCCATCAGCTTGGCCTGCGCGGCCGGTGGCAGGTCGGTGACGCGGATCACGCCTTTTTGGGTCAGTACCTGAATCAAGTCGTCGAGTACCCGGATCATTTCCAGGTCGCTCTGCTTGAGCTGCTTGAGGCTGGTCTCCACCACTTCGTGGGCATACCAGGCCTGGATTTCATGGTGGTCGGCCGGCAGCGTTTCCGTGGCCTCGGCGTAGGCCGTGGCTTCCACGCGCACTAACTGACCTTGCGCATCGCGTTGCACGTAAAACATTGAGCATCCCTCGGAAATGGACCGGCATCGTGCTGTCAGCAGCATAGGCCAACGCAGGCGAGTATGCGGTGCGACGACGAAATCGTCACCCGTGAGGTGGGCGCAAACGTGACGGCCGCCCGGTTTCGGCGGCCGTCAACCTGCTGATCAGCTGTTGTTGTGATCGACCTTGATGGTCGGGTCACTGCCGGCGATCAACGAGTTGATGCTGGCGCTGGACCAATTGTTACCTTCCAGTTTGATCGTCACGTCCGGGGTGGCCGCAGCAGCATCGGCGCCGTTGAACTTGCCGCCAGAACTGACTTGCAGGGATGACACACCATCCACCGTGGTGATCTTCAGGAAGTTGTCGATGGTGCTGCCGGTTTCGCCCTGCAACAGATCACGCAGGTCGATGCGGTCGCCTTCGCTGGCCTTGAAGTCCTTGATCACGTCGCTGCCGGTATCGCCAGCCTTCCAGATGAAGGTGTCGGCACCCGAGCCGCCAATCAGGAGGTCGTTGCCTTGACCACCGATCAACGAGTCATTGCCGCTGCCCCCGAGCAGGATGTCATTGCCCTTGCCACCGTCGAGGAGGTCGTTGCCACCTTGGCCGAAGAGAATGTCGTTGCCCGCGCCACCCAGCAGCATGTCATTACCGTCGTGGGCGCCAGATACGTCGAACTCGATGTAATGCTCGGTGATGTACTGGTGCACGTTGCTGGTGGTGACTGTGCTGACGTCAACGCCGGTCTGCTGGGCGACGAACGCCTGCATGGCCTGATAACCCTCGCCGGCAACGCCGTTGAAGCTCACCAGATCGCCGAACAGAAGGTCGTTGCCGTCACCGCCGCTAACCGTGTCGGCACCCGGCATCGTCGCTTCGGTATGGCCGATGATCGAGTTGGTCAGGTCTTTCGGGTCAATGTTGGTCTGCGGCGTGTCATCCGAATCGTACGGTTCGAGGTCGCCGAGGGTGACGTCTGTGTTCAGGCCGATCGCTTCCACCGTCGATACTTTGCTCAGCAATGTGAAGCCACTGGTGGAGTTGTCGATGGCAGTGGAATCGGTGCTGTAGCCGGTGCCATCGCGATAGGACAGCTCGTAGGTGCCGTTGCCCTCGGCATGAAGGGTGCCAAGTTCAGAACTGTGCCAGTTGCCCTTTTTATTCTGAGTCAGCAGCGTGACGTTGCCGGCGCTGTCGATGGTCAGGGAGTGAGTGCTGTCCAGGTCGACGGAATAGGTCTGCCCCAATTGGTAATTGGCGGTGGTGATGACGTCATCGAGCTTCACATTGCCGTACAAGGTCGGGTTGATCTCTTCACCGCTCTGGTAGTAGGTCGGCTTGCCGTCAGTGATGAAGTAGGTGAGGTTCTTCGCGCCGGTGTTGGCAATGGCGTCGGCACTCTTGAACCAGTTGGCCGTGGTCTTGAACACATCCTCGTAGTTGGTACCGCCGCCGGACGACATCGAACCCAGAACGGATTTGAGCAAGGTCAGCGCATTCGGATCGTTCAGGTTTACTGATACCGATTTGTTGACCTGGGCATCGAAGTCCACCAGGAAAATATTCACGGTGCCGGAGTTGCTGCCCAGGCTTTGCTTGAGCGTATTGAACACTGCCGTCAGAGAATCCTTGGCAGCGTTGATCGACGTGCTGCTCATGCTGCCCGAGCTGTCGACCATGAACGCAATGTTGTAGTTGGTGCCCGGCACTACGGTCAGCCCGCCGATGTCGGCGACCATGATGTCGTTGCCGTCAGTGCCGGTGATGGTGTCATCGGCTGCAGTGGCGGTGACGGCCTTGTATACCGCCGGGTAGACCGTGACTGGGATCTGCGCGCTGCTCGGTGCTGAACCGCCATGGGCTTCGGTAGACGTCGAAGTCACGGTCAGGGTGAACTGGCCGTTGTAGTACGGCGGCGGGGTGACGGTCAGTGTGCCGAGGTTCCAGCCGGTGACGTTGGCTTCGCCGTTGGTCGCGCTGGCGGTGAAGGTGTGGCCCGCGTCATCGGTGAGCGTCGAGCCCGCCGGGATGCCGCTGATCTTCACGCTCAGGCTTTCAGAGCCGTCGGAATCGGTCAGGGCCGTTTTGATCGCGGACAAGTGAACGCTGGTACCTTCGGCGCCTTCATTAAGTTTGTAGCCGTCGTAGTAGCCTTCGCCATTGGTGCCATGCAGATCGGAAACCGTCACGCCGGAAGCGGCCAGATCCGCCACGCCGGTGTACAGCGGCACGCCGGCACTGCTCAGATCGACCGCCGCGCCGCCGTTGACCGACAGGTTGACGTCATAGTTGCCGGGGCCATTCTGGTTGTGGTGGTAGATGTCGAGGGTGTAGTAACCGCTGGTGGTCGGGGTGAACGAGCCGTTCAGGTTGCCGCCCGCGCCCCACGTGGTTGCGGCCACATTCTTGCCACCGATGGTTACCAACAAGCTGTCATCGCCGGTGCCGCTGAAGGTGTATGTCTTGCCGGCTTCGAGGTAAATCAGGCCAGACATTTTCGAGGCGGTGCCGGCCGAAACGCTGCCGCCGGACTGCACATTGGTCACAGTGCCACTGGAGTTCGGTGTACCCGCACCGTCGATGATTGATTTCAGCGTGCCCGAAGACGCGCCACTGCCATCGGTGCCGAGGCCCGACAGGCCGGTCCAGACTTCCTTGATCAGTCCGGTGGACTTGACGCTGTTGTCCGCGACGCTCAGGGATGGCGCGTCGGCAACCGGTGTGATGTCGATGTTCACCGTGCCGGTATTGCCCAGCAGTTGACCGTCGGTTGGCTGGAATTTGATCTGCGCGTAGTCCGCCTGGTTGTTGCCTGCGCCGCTGCCACCATAGCCATCGACGCCGGATTCGTTGGCATCTGGCGTGAAGCGCAATTTGCCAGCGTCGATGTCGGCCTTGCTGAACGTCTGGTTGGTCGCCACGTCTTTCCAGGTCGCACCGTCCAGGTACTGCAATTTGCCTTCGCCCGGCAACTGATTGATTTTCACCCCCAGATTGGCAGCCGGGCTGTCGACATCACTGACGCCGAAGGTCGACCAGCCGAGGATCAGCGGAGTGTCTTCGGTGCCGGTGACGTTAACCGATGCAGCGGTCGGCGCATCGTTCACAGCCACTACGTTGACGGTGGTGGTCGCGGTGTTGGAGTAGTTGCTGCCATCGGTCACCGTCACGGTGATGATCCGCGGCACGGTGCTCGGATCTTCACTGCCGTTGGTGAAGCTGATGTTCTTGATCTGCTGCATGTAGTCGGCCAGCGTCGCGTTGCCCGAAAGGGTCAGGGTGACCGTGCCGTCCTGGCTGTTGGCGTTGATGCTGATGCCATTGACGCTGTTGCCCAGGTTCAACGCATCGCCCGGCTGACGGTTGGTCAGCACGATGGTGGCGCCGGTGAGCATCGTGCTGTCCGGGTCGGTGATGCTCAAATCGGTGTCGCCGATCGAGACGCCTTGGCCGGTGGTGCCTTCGGTGAAGGTCACGTTGTAGTTGGCCCCGGTGGCCCCGGTGGCGCCGCTGGAGTTGTTGGCGTCGAGGTCGAGAACCGGCGCTGCATCGTTGTCGATGATCGAGGTACTGACGCTGCCATTGGAAGCGCTGACTGCGAGGTTTTCGAAGTTGCCGCCGGTGGCCGAGTCAATCTTGACCACGAAGTTCTCGGTGCCTTCGGTGAACTTGTCCTCCAGCGTCGCAACGTCGAAGCTTGCGCTGCTGGCGCCTGCCGGAATATTCACGGTGTACACGCCGGTGAAGTCCGAACCGTCGGCGGCGGTGCCGCTGTAGACGATTTTCAGGGTCACTTCGGTCTGTGCCGGGTGGGTCAGGCTGACGGTGTAGTTGGCGGTCTGGCCTTCGGTGACCGAGGTGCTGCCGCTGATGCTGACTTCGGTTTTGTCGATCGTGTCGGTGACGGTCGTGACCGCAGCGGTGTCGCGGGTGACCAGATTTTCGAAGTTGCCACCGGTGGCGCCAGTGATGGTTGCTTCGACGGTGCCGGCGTCTTTGTAGACGTCGTCCTTCGGCGCATCGACAGTCACGGTGCCGGTGGTTTTGCCAGCGTCGATGGTGATCACGGCGCCATTGCTCAACGTCACGGTCACCGGAGTGCCGGCGGGGTTGGTCAGGGTCGCGGTGTAGGTGATCTGGCTACCTTCGGCGACCGAGTTGGTCGCGCTCAGGCTGAGGGTGGTAGTGTCGACAGTGTCGGTCACGGTGGTGCTGACCGGCGTTTTGTCGGCGACCAGATTCTCGTAGTTGCCGCCGCTGACGCTGGTGATCGAGTTGGTCAGCGGAGCATGACCGGCCAATGCGTCGTTCGGTGCGGCGGTGGTCACGGTACCGGTGGTTTTACCGACTTCAATAGTAATCGTCTGACCGTTGGCCAAGGACACGGTGACCGGGCTGCCAGTCACCGGTGCACCGACAGTCGCCGTGTAGGTGACGGTGCCGCCTTCAGCTGCCGAAGCAGTGGCGTTCAGGGTGACGGTCGAGGTGTCGAGGGTGTCGGTGATGCTGGTTACTGCTGGGGCAGTGCTTGGCACCAGGTTCTCGAAGTTGCCACCGGTTGCGGTGGAGATGGTTGCCTGGACAGTGCCGGCGTCTTTATAGACGTCGTCCGTTGGTGTGTCGACGGTCACGGAGCCGGTGGTTTTGCCTGCTTCGATGGTGATGACGGCGCCGTTGCTCAGGGTGACGGTGACCGGAGTCCCGGCCGCATTGGTCAGGGTCGCGGTATAGGTGATCTGGCCGCCTTCATCCACGGTGCCGGTCGCGGTCAGCGACAGGTTGGTGGTGTCCTGGGTATCGGTCACTGAGGTGTCGGCCGATTTGCCGTCGACGTCCAGTTTTTCGTAGTTGCCGCCCTTCGCGTCGTCGATCTTGACGCTCAGGGAGGCGCCACCGGTCAGGGCGTCGTTTGGCGCGGTGAAGTTGACGCTGGCGCTGCTTGAGCCGACCGGGATGGTGATGGTCTGGCCGTTGGACAGGGTCACAACCACCGGCGAACCGGTGACCGGCGATGTCACGGACGCGGTGTAAATCACGGTCCCGCCTTCAGCGATACTCGAAGTGGCGCTCAGCGAAACGGTGCTGGTGTCGAGGGTGTCATTGACGGTGGTCACCGCCGGTGTATCGCTGGCGACCAGGTTTTCGAAGTTGCCGCCGGTCGCGTCTTTGATGGTCGCTTCGACGGTGCCGGCGTCTTTGTAGACATCGTCCTTCGGTGCATCGACGGTCACGGAGCCGGTGGTTTTACCCGCTTCGATGGTGATCACGGCGCCGTTGCTGAGCGTGACGGTCACTGGTGTGCCGGCCGCATTGGTCAGGGTCGCGGTATAGGTGATCTGGCCGCCTTCATCCACGGTGCCGGTCGCGGTCAGCGACAGGTTGGTGGTGTCCTGGGTATCGGTCACTGAGGTGTCGGCCGACTTGCCGTCGACGTCCAGTTTTTCGTAGTTGCCGCCCGTTGCACCGTCAATCTTGACGCTTAGCGAACCGCCACCGGTCAGGGCATCGTTCGGTGCGGTGAAGTTGACGCTGGCGCTGCTCGATCCGACCGGAATGGTGATGGTCTGGCCGTTGGACAGGGTGACAACCACCGGCGAACCGGTGACCGGTGCGCTGACGGACGCGGTGTAAACCACGGTGCCGCCTTCAGCCACAGTGCTGGTCGCGGTGAGGTTGACCGTCGAAGTGTCAAGGGTGTCAGTCACCTCGGTGACCGCCGCCGCCGGGTTGGTGGCCAGGTTTTCGAAGTTGCCGCCGGTCGCGTCTTTGATGGTCGCTTCGACTTGGCCGGCGTCTTTGTAGACGTCGTCCTTCGGTGCGTCGACAGTCACGCTGCCCGTAGTTGCGCCAGCGGCGATGGTGATCACCGCACCGTTGCTCAGCGTCACGGTGACCGGCGTGCCGGCCGCGTCGGTCAAGCTCGCGGTGTAGACAATGGAACCGCCTTCGGCGACCGAATCAGTAGCGCTCAGACTGAGGGTGGTGGTGTCTGGAGTATCGGTGATCGAGGTGTCGGCCGACTTGCCGTCGACGTCCAGCTTCTCGTAGTTACCGCCCTTCGCGTCGTCGATCTTCACGCTCAGGGAGGCGCCACCGGTCAGGGCGTCGTTTGGCGCGGTGAAGTTGACGCTGGCGCTGCTCGATCCGATCGGAATGGTGATGGTCTGGCCGTTGGACAGGGTCACAACCACCGGCGAACCGGTGACTGGCGATGTCACGGACGCGGTGTAAATCACGGTCCCGCCTTCAGCGATACTCGAAGTGGCGCTCAGCGAAACGGTGCTGGTGTCGAGGGTGTCATTGACGGTGGTCACCGCCGGTGTATCGCTGGCGACCAGGTTTTCGAAGTTGCCGCCGGTCGCGTCTTTGATGGTCGCTTCGACGGTGCCGGCGTCTTTGTAGACATCGTCCTTCGGTGCATCGACGGCCACGGAGCCGGTGGTTTTACCCGCTTCGATGGTGATCACGGCGCCGTTGCTGAGCGTGACGGTGACCGGCGTGCCGGCGACGTTGGTCAGGGTCGCGGCGTACACGATGGAACCGCCTTCAGCGACCGAGTCGGTCGCGCTCAGACTGAGGGTGGTGGTGTCTGGAGTATCGGTGATCGAGGTGTCGGCCGACTTGCCGTCGACGTCCAGTTTTTCGTAGTTACCGCCGGAGGCATCGTCGATCTTGACGCTCAGCGAACCGCCACCGGTCAGGGCATCGTTCGGCGCGGTGAAGTTGACGCTGGCGCTGCTCGATCCAACCGGAATGGTAATGGTCTGGCCGTTGGACAGGGTCACAACCACCGGCGAACCGGTGACCGGCGCAGAGACCGAAGCGGTGTAAACCACGGTGCCGCCTTCGACCACAGTGCTGGTCGCGGTCAGGTTCACGGTCGAAGCATCGAGAGTATCGGTCACCTCGGTGACCGCTGGCGCCGGATTGGTCGCCAGGTTCTCGAAGTTGCCGCCGGTCGCGTCTTTGATGGTCGCTTCGACTTGGCCGGCGTCTTTGTAGACGTCGTCCTTCGGTGCGTCGACAGTCACGCTGCCCGTAGTTGCGCCAGCGGCGATGGTGATCACCGCACCGTTGCTCAGCGTCACGGTGACCGGCGTGCCGGCCGCGTCGGTCAAGCTCGCGGTGTAGACAATGGAACCGCCTTCGGCGACCGAATCAGTAGCGCTCAGGCTGAGGGTGGTGGTGTCCGGAGTATCGGTGATCGAGGTGTCGGCCGATTTGCCGTCGACTTCCAGCTTCTCGTAGTTACCACCCTTCGCATCGTCGATCTTCACGCTCAGCGAACCGCCACCGGTCAGGGCATCGTTCGGTGCGGTGAAGTTGACGCTGGCGCTGCTCGATCCGACCGGAATGGTGATGGTCTGGCCGTTGGACAGGGTGACAACCACCGACGAACCGATGACCGGCGACGTTACGGACGCGGTGTAAACCACGGTGCCGCCTTCGGCGACGTTCGTGGTGGCACTCAGCGAAACGGTGCTGGTGTCGAGGGTGTCATTGACGGTGGTCACCGCCGGTGTATCGCTGGCGACCAGGTTTTCGAAGTTGCCGCCGGTCGCGTCTTTGATGGTCGCTTCGACGGTGCCGGCATCTTTGTAGACGTCGTCCTTCGGTGCATCGACGGTCACGCTGCCGGTGGTTTTGCCCGCTTCGATGGTGATCACGGCGCCGTTGCTGAGCGTGACGGTGACCGGCGTGCCGGCCGCGTTGGTCAGGGTGGCCGTGTAGGTGATCTGGCCGCCTTCATCCACGGCGCCGGTCGCGGTCAGCGACAGGTTGGTGGTTTCCGCAGTGTCAGTGACCGAGGTATCCGCCGACTTGCCATCGACGTCCAGTTTTTCGTAGTTACCGCCCTTGGCATCGTCGATCTTGACGCTCAGGGAGGCGCCACCGGTCAGGGCATCGTTCGGCGCGGTGAAGTTGACGCTGGTGCTGCTCGATCCAACCGGAATGGTAATGGTCTGGCCGTTGGACAGGGTGACAATCACCGGCGAACCGGTGACCGGCGCAGAGACCGAAGCGGTGTAAACCACGGTGCCGCCTTCAGCCACAGTGCTGGTCGCGGTGAGGTTGACCGTCGAAGTGTCGAGGGTATCGGTGACCTCGGTGACCGCCGCTGCCGGATTGGTCGCCAGGTTTTCGAAGTTGCCGCCAGCGGCATCCTTGATGGTGACTTCGATCTGGCCGGCGTCTTTGTAGACGTCGTCTTTCGGTGCGTCGACAGTCACGGAACCGGTGGTGGCGCCGGCGGCGATGGTGATGATTGCACCGTTGCTCAGCGTCACGGTGACCGGAGTGCCGACGGTGTTGGTCAGGGTCGCGGTATAAACGATGGATCCGCCTTCAGCGACCGAGTCAGTCGCCGAGAGGCTGAGGGTAGTGGTGTCCTGGGTATCGGTGATTGAGGTGTCGGCCGACTTGCCGTCGACTTCCAGCTTCTCGTAGTTACCGCCCTTCGCATCGTCGATTTTCACGCTCAGCGAGCCGCCGCCGGCCAGCGCATCATTTGGCGCAACGAAGTTGACAGAACCGCTGCTCGAGCCAACCGGAATGGTAATGGTCTGGCCGTTGGACAGGGTGACAACCACCGGCGAACCGGTGACCGGTGCACTGACGGAAGCGGTGTAAACCACGGTCCCGCCTTCAGCCACAGTGCTGGTCGCGGTGAGGTTGACCGTCGAAGTGTTGAGTGTGTCAGTCACCTCGGTGACCGCCGCTGCCGGATTGGTCGTCAGGATTTCGAAGTTGCCGCCGGTCGCATCTTTGATGGTCACTTCGACTTGGCCGGCGTCTTTGTAAACGTCGTCCTTCGGTGCATCGACGGTCACGGAACCGGTAGTCGCACCGGCCGCAATAGTGATCACCGCACCGTTACTCAACGTGACGGTGACCGGCGTGCCGGCGACGTTGGTCAGGGTCGCGGTGTACACGATGGAACCGCCTTCAGCCACCGAGTCGGTCGCGCTCAGACTGAGGGTGGTGGTGTCTGGAGTATCGGTGATCGAGGTGTCGGCCGATTTGCCGTCGACGTCCAGTTTCTCGTAGTTGCCGCCCTTGGCGTCGTCGATCTTGACGCTCAGTGAACCGCCACCGGTCAGGGCGTCGTTTGGCGCGGTGAAGTTGACGCTGGCGCTGCTCGACCCTACCGGAATGGTGATGGTCTGGCCGTTGGACAGGGTCACAACCACCGGCGAACCGGTGACTGGCGCCGACACGGAAGCGGTGTAAACCACGGTGCCGCCTTCTGCCACAGTGCTGGTCGCGGTGAGGTTGACCGTCGAAGTGTCGAGGGTATCGGTGACCTCGGTGACCGCCGCTGCCGGATTGGTCGCCAGGTTCTCGAAGTTGCCGCCAGCGGCATCCTTGATGGTGACTTCGATCTGGCCGGCATCTTTGTAGACGTCGTCTTTCGGTGCGTCGACAGTCACGGAACCGGTGGTGGCGCCAGCGGCGATGGTGATCACGGCGCCGTTGCTCAGCGTCACGGTGACCGGAGTGCCGGCGGTGTTGGTCAGGGTCGCGGTATAAACGATGGAACCGCCTTCAGCGACCGAATCGGTTGCGCTCAGGCTGAGGGTGGTGGTGTCCGCGTTATCGGTCACCGAGGTGTCCGCCGATTTGCCGTCGATTTCCAGCTTTTCATAATTGCCGCCCGTAGCGCCGTCAATTTTGACGCTCAGGGAGTTACCACCAGTCAGGGCATCGTTCGGCGCAGTGAAATTCACGCTGGCGCTGCTCGACCCGACCGGAATGGTGATGGTCTGGCCGTTGGACAGGGTCACAACCACCGGCGAACCGATCACCGGAGCAGAGACCGAAGCGGTGTAAACCACGGTCCCGCCTTCAGCCACAGTGCTGGTCGCGGTGAGGTTGACCGTCGAAGTGTCGAGGGTATCGGTCACCTCGGTGACCGCCGCTGCCGGATTGGTCGCCAGGTTCTCGAAGTTGCCGCCAGCGGCATCCTTGATGGTGACTTCGATCTGGCCGGCGTCTTTGTAGACGTCATCTTTCGGTGCGTCGACAGTCACGGAACCGGTGGTGGCGCCGGCGGCGATGGTGATGATTGCACCGTTGCTCAGCGTCACGGTGACCGGAGTGCCGGCGGTGTTGGTCAGGGTCGCGGTATAAACGATGGATCCGCCTTCAGCGACCGAGTCGGTCGCGCTCAGGCTGAGGGTGGTGGTGTCCGGAGTATCGGTGATCGAGGTGTCGGCCGATTTGCCGTCGACGTCCAGTTTTTCGTAGTTACCACCCTTCGCATCGTCGATCTTCACGCTCAGTGAACCGCCACCGGTCAGGGCATCGTTCGGTGCGGTGAAGTTGACGCTGGCGCTGCTCGATCCGACCGGAATGGTGATGGTCTGGCCGTTGGACAGGGTGACAATCACCGGCGAACCGGTGACCGGCGCCGACACGGAAGCGGTGTAAACCACGGTCCCGCCTTCAGCCACAGTGCTGGTCGCGGTGAGGTTGACCGTCGAAGTGTCGAGGGTATCGGTGACCTCGGTGACCGCCGCTGCCGGATTGGTCGCCAGGTTCTCGAAGTTGCCGCCAGCGGCATCCTTGATGGTGACTTCGATCTGGCCGGCGTCTTTGTAGACGTCGTCTTTCGGTGCGTCGACAGTCACGGAACCGGTGGTGGCGCCGGCGGCGATGGTGATGATTGCACCGTTGCTCAGCGTCACGGTGACCGGAGTGCCGGCGGGATTGGTCAGGGTCGCGGTATAAACGATGGATCCGCCTTCAGCGACTGAGTCAGTCGCCGAGAGGCTGAGGGTAGTGGTGTCCTGGGTATCGGTGATTGAGGTGTCGGCCGACTTGCCGTCGACTTCCAGCTTCTCGTAGTTACCGCCCTTGGCATCGTCGATTTTCACGCTCAGCGAGCCGCCGCCGGCCAGCGCATCATTTGGCGCAACGAAGTTGACAGAACTGCTGTTCGAGCCAACCGGAATGGTGATGGTCTGGCCGTTCGACAGGGTCACAACCACCGGCGAACCGGTGACCGGTGCGCTGACGGACGCGGTGTAAACCACGGTGCCGCCTTCTGCGACGGTAGACGTCGCGGTCAGGTTCACGGTCGAAGTGTCGAGGGTATCGGTCACCTCGGTGACCGCCGCTGCCGGATTGGTCGCCAGGTTCTCAAAGTTGCCGCCTGCGGCATCCTTGATGGTGACTTCGATCTGGCCGGCGTCTTTGTAGACGTCGTCTTTAGGCGCATCGACGGTTACAGAACCGGTGGTGGCGCCAGCGGCGATGGTGATCACGGCGCCGTTGCTCAGCGTCACGGTGACCGGAGTGCCGACGGTGTTGGTCAGGGTCGCGGTATAAACGATGGATCCGCCTTCAGCGACCGAGTCAGTCGCCGAGAGGCTGAGGGTGGTGGTGTCCTGGGTATCGGTGATCGAGGTGTCGGCCGACTTGCCGTCGACTTCCAGCTTCTCGTAGTTACCGCCCTTGGCATCGTCGATTTTCACGCTCAGCGAGCCGCCGCCGGCCAGCGCATCATTTGGCGCAACGAAGTTGACAGAACTGCTGTTCGAGCCAACCGGAATGGTGATGGTCTGGCCGTTCGACAGGGTCACAACCACCGGCGAACCGGTGACCGGTGCGCTGACGGACGCGGTGTAAACCACGGTGCCGCCTTCGGCGACGGTAGACGTCGCGGTCAGATTGACCGTCGAAGTGTCGAGGGTGTCAGTCACGTCAGTGACCGCTGCCGTCGGGTCAGTCACCAGGTTCTCAAAGTTGCCACCGACGGCGTTCTTGATGGTCACTTCAACCTGGCCAGCATCTTTATAGACGTCATCGGAGGGGGCGGGGACGCTCACGCTGCCGGTGGTCGCGCCGGCGGCGATGGTGATCACCGCACCGTTCGACAAGGTCACGGTGACCGGCGTACCGGCCGGATTGGTCAACGTCGCGGTGTACAGAATTTGACCACCTTCGGCCACTTCGGTGGACGCCGACAAGCTCAGCCCGGTGTCGTCTTTCGAATCGGTAATGGTGGTGAGCGCCGGCTCGGTGCTCGGGGTCAGTTGCTCGAAATTGCCGCCGGTGGCGCCAGTGATCGTGGTGCTGACGGTGCTGCCATTGTTGTAGACATCATTGGCCACGGTATCGACAGTCACGCTGCCGCTGGTCTTGCCCGCTTCGATGGTAATGACCGAGCCGTTGCTCAAGGTCACGATCATCGGCGTACCAGCCGAGTTGGTCAGGTTGGCGGTGTAGGTAATCTGGCCACCTTCAGTGACACTGCCGGTGGCGGTCAGGCTCAGGCCGGTATTGTCGACCGAATCGGTAATGGTGGTGACCGCCGGGGTCGGATTCGGCACCAGGTTCTCGAAGTTGCCGCCGGTAGCGCCGGTGATCGTAGTGCTGACGGTACTGCCGTTGTTGTAGACGTCATTGACCGGCGTCGGAACGTTCACGCTGCCGGTAGTGTTGCCAGCGGCGATGGTGATGGTCGAACCGTTGGACAGGGTGACGGTGACTGGCGTCTGCGCCGGGTTGGTCAATGTCGCGGTGTAGGTGATCTGCCCACCTTCGGTGACGGTCGAGCCCGCTGTCAGAGTGACAGTGGTGGTGTCGACGGTGTCGGTGACCTGGGTCACGGCCGGGACGGTCGGCGGAGTGACCACGATACCGCTGCCGCCCGTGGTGCCGGTGACGGTCACGTTGATTTGGGTCGGATCGTTATAAACCGTGTCGTTCGGTGCCAGCGGAACGTTGACGGTGCCGGTGGTTTGGCCGGCTGCAATCACGATCACCGAGCCGTTGGACAAGGTGATGGTCAGGTCGGTCAGCGGCGCCTGGGTCAGGGTCGCGGTATAAACCAACACGCCACCGGCCTCAGTGATGGTCGGCGTGGCGCTCAGGCTCAGGGTCGATTCGCGCAAGGCATTGGTGCTGGTGTCAGCAGTCTGGACGCCGGTGATGTCTTGTGTTGCCAACGCGGCTGTGGCGAGGCCTTCAGTCGGGAAGCCGATAGTCGGATCGACCCGGGCAGCGGTTGCCTCCAGGGCCACGAAGCTGTGGCCACCACCGGTAGAGCCGCCTCCGCTCAGAGCGGTAGGGCCGGCCGCGGTGGCTTCAAGCGTGGTGGTCGGGTCGACGCCGGCGGCGATGGCTTGCTGCAATTCGTCAACCGATGGCGCGGCTTGTGCAGTGGCTTGCGCAAGGTCGGTGCTGGAATCCGGATCGCTGCCGCTCCACTGAGTGTCGCGGCCCAGGTCCAGGGTCCGGCCGTCAGCCAGTTCGAGCGTAATGGCACCAGCGGCACCGGTGTCGACCTGATCTCCGACCAACAACCGGTCGCCTTCAACGAGTACGCGACGGATGCCTTCTGGCGACACCGCGAAAACCTGACCCACAATGCTTTTGACGATGGCAACAACACTGCTCATTGAAGACTCTCCGGGTGTCACGTTCAGTTGACTTCCATTGAACCGATCAGCGCGTTCGCCGATCGGGGCTGGACGTACTTTCAAGTTATTCGGTGCATAATTTTGACGCGCCAATGGTCAATATTTTGGCTATATCTTTTAGAAATTAACTTTATGCCAAACTATTGACCTTATGGGAGCCATCCTAAACAATCGCCCCAGTAATGTCACATTGATATTTAAACGGCGACCTGTCCTACAGGCGTGTGATCCAGTTCCGATTTTGAACTTTCCGACATACGGTCATTCCGGTTGCCATCATCCGATGCAGCGCTACGTTCTGCAGTGAATCAAGACAAGAAGTCCCGGGAAATTCCAACTATGCGTTTGCACCTGTTCAAGGTTCTACCCTTCGCCCTTGCCGCCGGTTTTGTTCAGGCGCAAAGCCTCCCGCAGGCCATGCAGCAGGCGCTGGACGTCCATCCGGAAATTCAGGCAGGGGTTAACAGTCGATTGGCCGCGGATTATCAGTTAAAGGCCGCTAAAGGTGGATACCTGCCGAGGGTCGATCTGCTGGGCGGTTATGGTCGCGAAGGCACCGACAGCGTCACCACCCGTGCCGCAGGCAACAACAATCACTGGGAAACGCTGAACCGCAGCGAGTCAAGTTTACGTCTGTCGCAGATGGTATTTGACGGTTTTGCGACGTCCAGCGAAGTGGGGCGTCAACAAGCCACCGTTAATTCTCGCGCTTATTCCTTGCTGGGGACGTCGGAACGCACCGCGCTGACCGTCGCTCAGGTCTATCTCGACGTGCTGACCCGCCGCGAGTTCGTGCGTCTGGCCGAAGACAACTTGAAGAACCACGAACGGATTCTCGACCAGATCAAATTGCGCACCCAGCGCGGCGTAGGCAGCGGCGCCGACCTTGATCAGGCTGACGCGCGTATGGCTCAGGCCCGCAACAACCTGATCACCGAACAGACCAACCTGGCTGATGCCGAAACCAACTTCCTCAGTGCCGTCGGCCAGATGCCCGATCAACTGGAGCGACCTGCCGAATTCATGGCGCTATTGCCAGCCAACCTGGATGAAGCCCGGGCGCAGATGCTGGAGAACAGCCCGATCCTGCGCTCCGCCGAATCCGATATCGCTGCCGCCGAGAAGCAGTACGAAGCCGCCAAGTCGAGCTTCTACCCGCGCTTCGATGCCGAACTGGGTCGCAGCGCCGACAACGATATCGACGGTCAGAACGGTCATAACAACGAATGGCAGGCCATGCTGCGCATGCGATTCAATGTGTTTGCCGGTGGCAGCAACAAGGCTGATCTGGAATCCAAGTCCTACCAGTCGAATCAGGCACTGGATATTCGCAACAACGCCCTACGCGTGTTGAACGAAGAACTGGGCCTGGCCTGGAACGCCCTGAACAACGCCAACGCCCAAGTGCCGATCGCCCAGCAATATGTCGATCGCAGCGCCAGTGTGCGCAGCGCGTATCAGAAGCAGTTCAGCCTCGGCGAACGCACCTTGCTCGACCTGCTCGACAGTGAAAACGAGCTGTTCAGCGCTTCCCGTCGGCTGGCCGAGATCAAGAACATTCAGTTATTTACTCAGTACCGAATCAAGGCGACCATGGGCGAATTGCTCAAAAGTCAGGGTGTGGTCGCACCGTTGGCATCCGTCGTGCAAAACGACGTGAAGCCCAAGGTCCAGCTGCCTGGGATGAATTGAGTCCTGCCCCATTTCAATCGTTAGCCAAGAGTGTCGAGCGTGGAATCAGAAGTCAGTGGAGTTCAACTCATTCATGATCCGCGCGCGATGCATGACGATCCGTTACTGGATGGCCTGCTAGCCCTTTGCACTTTGCACCAGAAACCGGCCAGCGCCGCGATGCTGACCACCGGCCTGCCATTACCCAAACAACGCCTGAGCGTCGAGCTGCTATCCCGTGCGGCCGCTCGCGCCGGGCTGCAAGGGCGGGTGCTGCAACGCAAGCTGGAGCAGATTCCGGCGATTGCCATGCCGGCGCTGTTGCTGCTTAAGGAGGGCCGCAGTGCGGTGCTGCTCGGCTGGCACGGTGAAGACCAGGCCCGGCTGCTGCTCAGCGAAAGCGACGGTGGCGAAGTCTGCGTCAGCCGTGAATTGCTCGCCGACGACTACAGCGGCAAAGTCTTCTTCGCTCAACCCCAACACAAATTCGACGTCAACCACGGCACGCTGATCCCGCGCGCGCGTTCGTGGTTTCGCGACACTCTCAAGCGTTCGCGCTGGCTGTACGCCGACGCCATCGCCGCCAGTTTTCTGATCAATATCATTGCCATGGCCGCGCCGCTGTTCGTGATGAATGTCTACGATCGCGTGGTGCCGAACCAGGCCGAGTCGACCCTGTGGGTTTTGGCCATCGGCATCACCGGCGCTTACCTGTTCGATCTGATCCTCAAGAGCCTGCGCAGTCTGTGCCTGGACCTGGCCGGCAAGAAAACCGACCTGATCATTTCGGCGACGCTGTTCGAGCGCATCGTTGGCATGGCCATGAAGTACCGCCCGGCCCGGGTTGGCAGCTTCGCCCAGAACATCCATGAGTTTCAGAGCCTGCGGGACTTTCTCGCGTCGCTGACCCTCACCAGCCTGATCGACCTGCCGTTTACGCTGCTGATCTTCATGGTCATCGCGATTCTGGGCGGGCATCTGGTGTGGATTCCGGTGCTGGCGTTCCCGATTGCCCTGTTGATCGGTTATGCCTTGCAGAAGCCGCTGGTGGCGACCATGGAGCGAACCATGGCCCTGGGCGCCGAGCGCCAGTCGAGTCTGATCGAAACCCTCGCCGGCCTCGATGCGGTGAAGGTCAACAACGCCGAAAGTGAACGCCAGTATCAGTGGGAGCAAACCATCGGCACCCTCAGTCGCCTCGAACTGCGGGTGAAAATGCTGTCCGGTCTGGCGATGAACATCACTCTGCTGATTCAGCAACTGGCCGGGGTGATCATGATCGTCTTCGGTGTGTACCAGATTATCGACGGTCACCTGAGCATGGGCGGTTTGATTGCGTGCTACATGCTCAGCGGCCGTGCCCTCAGCCCACTGGCTTCGTTGTCCGGCCTGCTGACCCGCTACCAGCAGGCCCGCGTGACCATGACCTCGGTCGATCAGATGATGGAGTTGCCGCAGGAGCGCAATTTCGACGAGCGCCCACTGAGCCGCAAAGTGCTGCAAGGCGCGATTGAATGCCGCCAGTTGAACTTCACTTACCCGGATCAGCAGAACCCCGCGCTGAAGAACATCAACCTGATCATCAAGCCCGGTGAAAAGATCGGCATCATTGGCCGCAGCGGTTCTGGCAAAAGCTCCCTGGCCAAACTGCTGGTGGGCCTCTATCAGCCGGACGATGGCGCGTTGCTGGTGGACGGTGTGGATATCCGTCAGATCGACGTCAGCGAATTGCGCCACAACATCGGCTACGTGCCTCAGGACATCCAGTTGCTTGCCGGTACCTTGCGCGACAACCTGATCTCGGGCGCGCGCTATGTCGAAGACGAACTGGTGCTGCAAGCCGCGGAACTGGCCGGCGTTCACGAATTCGCCCGTCTGCATCCACAAGGTTATGAGCTGCAAGTCGGTGAGCGTGGACAGAACCTGTCCGGCGGTCAGCGCCAGAACGTCGCCCTGGCCCGAGCGCTGCTGCTCAACCCGCCGATCCTGTTGCTGGACGAACCGACCAGCGCCATGGACAACACCGGCGAAGAACGCCTCAAGCAACGCCTCGCGGCCGTGGTTGAAAACAAGACCGTGGTGCTGGTGACGCACCGGGCTTCGCTGTTGTCGCTGGTGGATCGTTTGTTGGTGATCGACCGCGGACAGATACTCGCCGATGGCCCGAAAGCCGCCGTGATGGAAGCGTTGAAGAAGGGGCAGATCAGTGTTGCTTAAGTCCGGGGTCAAAGATTCCATCCACCGCTACTTCAAAGGCTCCGCATCGCTGCAAGGCCAACCCCTTCCCGAGGTCAACAAAGCGCTGATCGAAGACGCTCCGCGCGTGGTGCGATTGACGATCTGGGCGATCATCGGCTTCTTCGTGTTCCTGATGCTCTGGGCCAACTTCGCGGTGATCGATGAAGTCACCAAGGGCGACGGCAAGGCGATTCCGTCGTCGAAGATCCAGAAAATCCAGAACCTTGAAGGCGGCATCGTCTCCGAGCTGTTTGTCACCGAAGGCCAGATCGTCGAGGCCGGCGCACCGCTGATTCGTCTGGACGACACGCGGTTTGCCTCCAACGTCGGCGAGACCGAGGCTGATCGGCTGTCGATGTTGTTGCGTGTGGAACGTTTGAGCGCCGAGGTCGATGACCGTGCGCTGAACTTCCCCGCCGATGTGCTCAAGGCTGTTCCCATTCAGGCTGCCAGTGAAGAGTCGCTGTACATCAGCCGTCGTCAGCAATTGCACGATGAAATCGGGGGCTTGAAGGAGCAATTGATCCAGCGTCAGCAGGAGCTGCGCGAATTCACCTCCAAACAGGCTCAGTACCGCAGCGGCCTGGCCTTGCAGCGTCAAGAAATCAACATGTCCGAGCCGTTGGTGGCTCAGGGTGCGGTATCACCGGTGGAGGTTTTGCGCCTCAAACGCGCCGAGGTTGAAACCCGCGGCCAACTGGACGCCACCACCCTGGCGATCCCGCGCGCCGAATCGGCAATCAAGGAAGTGCAGCGCAAGATCGACGAGACTCGCGGCAAATTCCGCAGCGAAGCCCTGACCCAACTCAACGAAGCACGCACCGATCTGAACAAGGCCCAGGCCACTGGCAAGGCCCTGGAAGACCGGGTCAGCCGGACGTTGGTGACATCGCCGGTGCGCGGCATCGTCAACAAGTTGCTGGTGAACACCATCGGCGGCGTGATTCAGCCGGGTAGCGATCTGGTGGAGATCGTGCCACTGGATGACACCTTGCTGGTGGAAGCCAAAATTCGTCCGCAAGACATCGCCTTCTTGCATCCGGGACAGGACGCCACGGTGAAGTTCACGGCGTACGACTACACCATTTATGGTGGCCTCAAAGCCAAGCTGGAACAGATCGGTGCCGACACCATCACCGACGAAGACAAGAAGACCACGTACTACATCATCAAGCTGCGCACCGAGCGCAGCCATCTCGGGACGGATGAGAAGCCGTTGCTGATCATCCCGGGGATGGTGGCGTCGGTGGATATCATTACTGGCAAGAAGACCGTGCTCAGTTATTTGCTCAAGCCGATTATTCGGGCGCGGGCTGAGGCGCTACACGAGCGGTAGTCTTCGGTCGGGGCTGATGGCCTCATCGCGGGCAAGCCCGCTCCCACAGGGGTTTTGTGATCGCCACAGAACCCTGTGGGAGCGGGCTTGCCCGCGATGGCGGCCTCAAGAGCGATAAAAATCAAAAGCCATATCGTTATTCGCTAACGGTATTTAAATTTCAATTCTTATACCTATAAAGTCACTCCCCTGCGTACCTGCCGACCAATCGGCGCGCCGCACGACACGAACCAACACGGGACCTCCGTGAGTTTCTGATCGACGCGCGCCCTTGAGCGTGCCGTGCGTGGGAGTGATTTTTATGTCAGCCGTCTCTTTTTCTCCAAAACCTGCATCAACAAGCGCCACCGTCACGTCGCAAGTCTTCGAAGTCCGTCCGTTCAGCGGCGCTGTCGGGGCCGAAATCATCGGCCTGGACCTGTCCCGCCCGATCAATGACCAGGACTTCGCCCGCATCCATCGTGCACATCTGGATCATCACGTGGTGGTGTTCCGCGACCAACGCATTACCCCCGAACAACAGATCGCCTTCAGCCGCCGTTTCGGCGTGTTGCAGATCCACGTGCTCAAGCAGTTCTTGCTGGCCGGGCATCCGGAAATCCTCATCGTTTCCAACATCATCGAAAACGGCCAATCCATCGGTCTCGGTGACGCCGGCAAGTTCTGGCATTCGGACCTGTCCTATAAAGAACTGCCGAGCCTGGGCTCGATGCTGCATGCCCAGGAACTGCCGTCCGAAGGCGGCGACACACTGTTCGCCGACATGCACAAAGCCTGGGACAACTTGCCCGACGCGCTGTGCAAAGCCGTCGAAGGTCGCTCGGCCGCGCATTCCTACACGGCGCGCTACAGCGAGAGCAAATTCGAAGGCAATTGGCGCCCGACCCTGACGCCGGAGCAACTCGCTCAGGTCGCCGAAGTGGTTCACCCCATCGTCCGCACCCACCCGGAAAACGGCCGCAAGGCGTTGTTCGTCAGCGAGGGCTTCACCACCCGCATCGTCGGTCTGCCGGAAGAAGAGAGCAAACAAGTGCTCGACGAGCTCTATGCCCACAGCGTGCTGCCGCAAAACATTTACCGCCATCAATGGCACGCCCACGACCTGGTGTTCTGGGACAACCGTTCGCTGATTCACCTCGCTGCCGGATGCCCCAGCCATCTGCGCCGCAAGCTGTATCGCACCACCATCCAGGGCGACGTGCCTTTCTGATTTCGGAGAACTCCCATGTCCAAACGTCTTCCATTCGCACCCTTGGCTGCGGCCATTGGCCTGGGTTTCAGCCTGCTCGCCGGTAGCCTGGTAGCGCCGACCGTGGCCCACGCCGAAGGTGAAATCCGTATCGCCGAACAGTTCGGCATTGTTTATCTGCTGCTCAACGTGGTGCGCGATCAGAATTTGATCGAGAAGTACGGCAAGCAGGAAGGCATCGACATCAAGGTTGACTGGACCCAGCTCTCTGGCGGCTCGGCGGTTAACGATGCGTTGCTCTCCGGTTCCATCGACATTGCCGGTGCCGGCGTCGGCCCGCTGCTGACCATTTGGGACCGCACTCACGGCAAACAGAACGTCAAAGCCGTGGCCTCCCTGGGCAACTTCCCTTACTACCTGGTGAGCAACAATCCCAAGGTCAAAACCATCGCCGATTTCACCGAGAAGGACCGCATCGCGGTGCCGGCGGTCGGGGTCTCGGTGCAGTCGCGCTTCCTGCAATACGCGGCGGCCAAGCAATGGGGCGATAAGGAATTCAATCGCCTCGACAAGTACACCATCGCCGTTCCGCACCCGGATGCCACGGCGTCACTGATCGCCGGCGGTACCGAATTGAGCGGGCATTTCTCCAACCCGCCGTTCCAGGATCAGGCGCTGGAAAACCCCAACGTGCATGTGGTGCTGAACACCTATGACCTGCTCGGCCCGAACTCGCCGACCGTATTGTTCGCCACCGAGAAATTCCGCAACGAGAACCCGAAAACCTACAGGGCTTTTGTCGAAGCGCTGACTGAAGCGGCCGAGTTTGCGCAGAACGATAAAGGCGCAGCGGCCGATACTTACATCCGTGTCACCAAGGCCAAAATCGACCGCGCGGCGTTGCTGAAAATCATCGATAACCCCCAGTTCGAATTCAGCATCACGCCGAAAAATACCTACCCGCTGGCTGAGTTCCTCTACCGCGTCGGCGCGATCAAAAACAAACCGGATTCGTGGAAGGACTACTTCTTCCAAGACACCAAACCGCTGCAAGGGAGCTGACCGACATGAACGCCCCTTTGCAAGGCCACACGGTCAGCAAACCGATCGCGGCAGCTCAAGCGCTGCTGTCGGTCGACCAGGTCAGCCTGGAATACCGTACGCCTGCGCGTGTGGTTCGAGCGACCCATCGCGTCAGTTTCGAGATCGATCCGGCGGACCGCTTTGTGCTGCTCGGCCCTTCCGGCTGCGGCAAATCGACGTTGCTCAAGGCGGTTGCCGGGTTCATCCAGCCTTGTGAGGGTGAGATTCGTCTGCAAGGTCAGCGAGTCGATGCGCCGGGGCCGGACCGGATCGTGGTGTTCCAGGAGTTCGATCAACTGCCACCGTGGAAAACCGTCAAACAGAACGTGATGTTTCCGCTGCTCGCTTCCAGAACCCTCAAGTGCAAAGAGGCTGAAGAGCGGGCGCTGCACTATCTGGACAAGGTCGGTCTGGCGGCGTTTGCCGATGCCTATCCGCATACCTTGTCCGGCGGCATGAAGGCTCGCGTGGCCATTGCTCGCGCGTTGGCGATGCAACCGAAAATCCTCCTGATGGACGAGCCCTTCGCCGCCCTCGACGCGCTGACCCGGCGCAAGATGCAGGAAGAGTTGCTACTGCTCTGGGAAGAGGTGCGTTTCACGCTGCTGTTCGTCACTCACTCCATCGAAGAAGCGTTGGTGGTGGGCAACCGGATTTTGCTGTTGTCGCCCCATCCGGGTCGGGTGCGGGCGGAGGTCCACAGCCATCAATACGACTTGCACAGCTTGGGTGGCGTGGCGTTTCAGGTATCGGCTCGGCGGATT
Source organism: Pseudomonas sp. PGPR40 (assembly GCF_022014505.1). NCBI lineage: Bacteria > Pseudomonadati > Pseudomonadota > Gammaproteobacteria > Pseudomonadales > Pseudomonadaceae > Pseudomonas > Pseudomonas sp. PGPR40. Next base: position 26,187 of record NZ_JAKLSP010000030.1, read on the forward strand.
CATCGGCTGCTATTTGATGAAGGTCAGTCTCCGGAAACCGAGCGTGAGCTGGATTTCACCGATATTCGCATCGCTTATTGAGCCCTTGGAGGATTGCCCGATGAGCCATTCATCATCTGCGCGTAAAGAGTACGAAACTGTTTTGCAGCCGCTTACGAGTGTGCCGCTGGAGCGCGAATTGCCGCTCGGCCAGCGCCTCTGGCAGCAGGGTTGGCTGCGTAAAAGCCTGATCCTGATGTTGCTCGCGGTGCTTTGGGAGGCCGTCGCCCGCTATCAGAACAATGACCTGCTGCTGCCGAGCTTTTTGCAAACCGCCAGCGCGCTGCAGGATGGCCTGCTCAGCGGCGAACTGCTGAGCAAGGTGTGGATTTCGCTGGTTGTTTTGCTCAAGGGTTACCTGATCGGCATCGTTCTGGCGTTTGTCCTGACGACGCTGGCGGTGTCGACCCGGTTCGGTCGTGATCTGCTGAGTACGCTGACCTCGATGTTCAACCCGCTGCCGGCCATTGCGCTGTTGCCGCTGGCGCTGCTGTGGTTCGGGCTGGGGCAGAACAGCCTGATTTTTGTACTGGTGCATTCGGTGCTCTGGGCGTTGGCCTTGAATACCTATGCCGGGTTTCTTGGCGTTTCGGAAACCTTGCGCATGGCCGGACGCAATTACGGCCTCAAGGGCATGCGTTTGGTGTTGTTCATCCTGATCCCGGCCGCGCTGCCGTCGATTCTCGCCGGGCTGAAAATCGGCTGGGCCTTTGCCTGGCGGACGCTGATCGCCGCCGAACTTGTGTTTGGCGCTACCAGTGGCAAGGGTGGTTTGGGTTGGTACATTTTTCAGAATCGCAATGAGTTGTACACCGACAAGGTGTTTGCCGGATTGGCGGTGGTGATCCTGATTGGGTTGCTGGTGGAGAATCTGGTGTTTGATACGTTGGAGCGGGTGACGGTTAAGCGGTGGGGGATGCAGCGCTAAGAGTATGTCGAATGCCAGACAATATATTGGTAGTGAGCCTATGAATCACGACAATAATGCCTCTACCTTTTTCCTACCCAGCGAGTGAGTGACGAGCCTTCACTTCTACGTATGAGATTGACAAGAACTGGAGGGGGAGAGCTAGAGGAGCTTGAACTGGAACTTCGACTCCAGTCACTCTCCCCTGACTCACCAGACCATCTCGATGGTGAGGGCGAAGAAGGGGGCGTTATGGAAAGATGGGTACCACCTGAAGGCCCGTTATTGGTTGCTGCATTGGGGGCGGCACTAGGAACTCCACCGCCAAGCAGTCTCTCATGCACGAGAATCGGTGATCTCGGCGGATCACCCTGCCATAACGTTCTAGGTGCATCAAAGCTACTTGAACGCGTTCTTGCGAAATAGCTTGTACTGCCGCCGCCCTCTATCAAATGTGTAGTCGATCGGTTGCCCATAGTGGTCAATCCATCGCGGGCTGCGCCTATTGGATAGCCAGGGTGACTTTTGGGCGTGGTAGATCCTGACTCGACAAGTGGTCGTGAGTTAGGGTGGCTTCTCGCGCCAGGGGCTCCGGCAACAATAGTGCCTATAGTACGGAATGCCTTTCCTTCCCCTGTATTTTCGGGACTCATTGGGCCCAAAGGCGCTGAAGCTTTCAGGGCTTTGGAGCGGCTTGGGCCCGTAATGTCGGCACCGCCGAAGAAAAATTTATCGACGCCGGAAACAAACTTGCGTAATCCAGGTAAAAATGGCGCGTGCCCCGTCGGATCCGATCGGTTCACCGGATCCCCCACGCAATACATATATGGATTCAACCCTCCCCGCCCAAAAGGGCTCCAACTGTCCGGGCTATGAAAACGCATCAGTGTGGAGTTGAAAGCGCGGTAACCATTCCCCAGCAAGTACCAGCCGATTCTGGCTTCGCGAAGCTGGCCATTGAAACCCAATTGCGTCACGACTTCCTGCTGCGCGGATTGTTTGCCGTAGGCGGTATAACCAATGGCGTTAGCCTTGCCATCGACGATTTCGGCAATGATTGATTGACTGCTGGTGGTCGCCAGCAGAACCACGCGTTGCTGGTTTGGGTTCTCTTGAACTTGCGTCACCTTAGCGCTCCGCAGGAATTGGACCAACGAGAAAAATGGGCCTTCAGTTTTACGCGCTAGTCACGAAGCTGGGAACTATCAGAACTGCTAGGTTGGCAGCGTCAGTTTGCTCGATTCCGCCCTGTCTGGTCTGGCCTCTTCGCTGGCAAGCCAGCTCCTACAATGATTTGCAGTCAATCCAGAACTTTGTAGGAGCGAGGCTTGCCCGCGAAGGGGCCAGTCCAGCCAACACATCAGCCCGAGGATGTTTGCTAGCATTGCGTCTGAATCAATCCAGATCAAACACGGGTACTCAGCATGCAACTCCCGGACATGAACCTGTTGGTCGCCCTCGATGCCTTGCTCGATGAAGGCAGTGTGGTGGGCGCTGCCCGGCGGATGAATCTCAGCCCGGCGGCGATGAGCCGGACGCTGACGCGGATTCGCGAGGCCATTGGCGATCCGATTCTGGTGCGCGCCGGTCGTGGCCTGGTGCCGACGCCCAAGGCGCTGGAGTTACGCGAGAAAGTGCGAGACCTGGTGGAGCAGGCCGCTTTGCTGTTCCGTTCCGCCGATGACGTGGATCTGGGCAGTTTGCGCCGACGGTTCAGCATTCGCGTCAATGATTTCTTTGTGGGCGTCTATGGCGGCAAGCTGTTCGACACGATGGAGCGCCAGGCCCCGCATTGTGAATTGCGCTTTGTCCCTGAGGGGGATGGAGATGACGAAGCGTTGCGTGAAGGACGTATTGATTTAAGCGTCAGCAACAATCGGCCACTGATGCCGGAAGTGAAGGTGCAGAATCTGTTTTCCACCCACTTTGTCGGGCTGGTGCGCGAGGATCATCCGCTGTTCGATGAAGAGATCACCGCTGAGCGCTACGCCGGTTTTTCTCATATCAGCATGTCCCGGCGCGGGATCGCCCGTGGGCCGATCGACACGGCGCTCAACGCCTTGGGGCTGGAGCGGCGGGTGGCGGTGATTGCGCCGAGTTTCCATGCGGCGATGTTCGCCTTGCCAGATTCCGATTTGATTCTGCCGGTGCCCAAAGAGGCATTGCTGAGCGTACGACGTTTGGGCTTGAAGCTGCGCTCGTTCACCCTGCCGATCCCATTACCGACGCTGATGCTGACCCAGGCCTGGCATCCGCGTTTCGACAAGGATCCGGCACACCGCTGGATGCGTGAAACACTCAAGACCTGTTGCGATGAGACCTGGCTGGCTGCACAGCCTACCTGAGTTGACGCATACCCCTTTTGGGAGCGAGCTTGCACGCGAAGCGGTGTGTCAGTCAGCGCTGATGTTGAAGGTGATGGCCTCTTCGCGAGCAAGCCCGCTCTCACAGGGGATCTGTGTTATTTCAAAAAATTTGCCAGCCATCCGGATCTAATTGCTGCATAAAACACACTTATAACCTGCCAATAAGTCAATTTTCGTAAGCTCCCACCCTCCCTAAAATGCTTCGGTATTCCCCTTCCGGAGCTTGCAGTACATGACTTCCCTAACGGTCACGGCGCCTCTCGCTGCGGCCAAACCAGCGGCCGCCGTCACGCCTCCGGTCTTCGGCCCGCGAATCATCATCGGCCTGGTGGGCGTGTTGCTGGCGGTGCTGGTGTCGGGCCTGAACGAGATGGTGACCAAAGTCGCCCTGGCCGATATCCGCGGCGCGTTGGCCATCGGTTACGACGAAGGCACCTGGCTGGTCGCCAGTTACACCGCGACCTCGGTGGCCGCCATGGCGTTTGCCCCATGGTGTTCGGTAACGTTCTCGTTGCGGCGCTTCACCCTGTGCGCGATCAGTGCGTTCACCTTGTTGGGGCTGCTGTGCCCGTTTGCCCCGAATTACCAAAGCCTGCTGGTGATGCGCACCTTGCAAGGGCTGGCCGGTGGCGCGCTGCCGCCGATGCTGATGACCGTTGCCCTGCGGTTCCTGCCGGCCAATGTGAAACTCTATGGTCTGGCTGGTTACGCCCTGACGGCGACCTTCGGCCCCGGTCTCGGCACGCCCCTGGCCGGGTTGTGGACCGAGTACGTCGGCTGGCAATGGACCTTCTGGCAAATTGTCGTGCCGTGCCTGATTGCCATGGCGGCGGTGGCTTATGGTTTGCCTCAGGATCCGCTGCGTCTGGAACGCTTCAAGCAATTCAACTGGCGTGGCTTGCTGCTGGGGTTTCCGGCGATTTGCATGTTGGTGATCGGCATTTTGCAAGGCAATCGGCTGGACTGGTTCGAGTCGAGCCTGATTTGCGCACTGCTGGGTGGCGGGCTGCTGTTGCTGGTGCTGTTTCTGATCAATGAGTGGTCGCAACCGATTCCGTTCTTCAAATTGCAGATGCTGGGTATCCGCAACCTGTCGTTCGCGCTGTTGACGCTGGCTGGCGTATTGGTGGTGTTGCTCGCGGTGATCATCATTCCCTCCAGTTATCTGGCTCAGGTCCAAGGTTATCGCCCAGTGCAGACCGCACCCATCATGCTATTGGCAGCGCTGCCACAGTTGATCGCGCTGCCGTTGGTGGCGGCGCTGTGCAACCTGCGTTGGGTCGATTGCCGCTGGGTCCTGGGGATCGGCCTGAGCATGCTGGCGCTGTCTTGTCTCGGTGGTTCGCAGTTGACGTCGGCATGGATTCGCGACGATTTCTACATCTTGCAATGGCTACAGATATTCGGTCAGCCCATGGCCGTGCTGCCGCTGTTAATGCTATCCACTGGCAGCATCACGCCGATGGAAGGGCCGTTCGCCTCGGCCTGGTTCAATACCGTGAAAGGCCTGGCGGCAGTGATCGCCACCGGTGTGATCGAGGCACTGACCACCGCAAGGCTGCATTTCCACTCAAGCATGTTGGTGGACAACCTCGGTAATTCGCCTCTGGTCGATAGCGCCAACCTCGCTCACCGACTGCATCAACAGGCCGTGGTGCTGATGTCCTCCGATCTTTATCTGTGCATGGCCGGTGTCGCTGTGGCGCTGATCCTGCTGATTTTCTGGCTGCCGACGCGGATCTATCCACCGCGCGCGCCGACTTGAATGCTTCACTGAAACAGAAGGTTTTTATGACGATTCAATCAAAGCAAAAAGTCGTTGTCGGCATTGCCGCGGTGATGGCAGTCGGCGTGTTGATTTACCTGCTGGCGCCAGGTCTGTTCGGCAAGCGCACTCAGCAGAGCACCAACGATGCTTTCGTCTCGGCGGACTTCACACGGGTGGCGTCGCGCGTAGCGGGGTTCATCAAGGACGTGCTGGTGGAAGACAACCAGCAGGTCAAGGCCGGGCAGCTACTGGCATTGATCGACGACCGCGATCTACGCGCCGCCGCTGAGGCCGCCGATGCTGAAACCCTGGTGGCCAGGGCGCAGCTTCAGAACGCTCGTTCAACCCTTGAGCGCCAGACATCGGTGATCGCTCAGGCCCAAGCCACCGTGGCTTCGGCGAAGGCGGAAATGGCCTTCGCCGAGCATGAACTGAACCGCTACAACCACCTCGCCGAGGTAGGCGCCGGCACGGTGCAGAATGCTCAGCAAGCGCGCACGCGCATCGATCAGGCCAGCGCTCGGCTGGCCAATGCCACGGCGGTGCTGGCGGCGGAACGCAAGCAGGTGGAGATCCTGATCGCACAGCGTGATGCCGCCGAAGGTGGGCTGAAGCGAGCGCAAGCGGCGCTGGAAATGGCCAGCTATGAGCTGTCTTATACGCGCATCGTTGCGCCTCAGGACGGCATGGTCGGCGAGCGCGCGGTGCGGGTCGGCGCCTATGTCACACCGGGCAGCAAGATTCTGGCCGTGGTGCCGTTGGAGCGGGCTTATGTGGTCGCCAATTTTCAGGAAACCCAATTGACTGACGTACAGCCGGGGCAGAGCGTGCAAGTGCACGTCGACAGCCTCGGTGGCGAAGCCCTGCGCGGCCGCGTCGAGAGCATCGCACCGGCCACTGGCGTGACGTTCGCTTCGGTAAAACCGGACAACGCCACCGGCAACTTCACCAAGGTTGTGCAACGGATTCCGGTGAAAATCGTCCTCGATCCGGGCCAGCCATTGGCCGAGCGGTTGCGGGTCGGGATGTCGGTGGAGGCGAGGATTGATACTGCAAGCGTCAGCGAGCATGAGGTTGTGCAACGATGAAGATTTTTGTTGATAGGGCTGACGTCTTCGCGAGCAAGCCCGCTCCCACATTCGATCTGCTGGGTGCCCAAGCTTTATGCTCAAAAGGAGATCCAGTGTGGGAGCGGGCTTGCTCGCGAAGAGGCCAGTGGCCTTGCATTCCCCTTTATGCCTTGCTGGTCATGAGCCTTTCGGCTTGCACAGTCGGCCCGGACTTCCAGAAACCTCAGCCACAACAAGTGGCCGAATGGTCCAAACCAACCAAAGCCGCCGCCAGTCAGGTCGCTCCCGCCGACATGGACGAACGCTGGTGGGAGGTATTCCACGACCCAAAACTCTCTGCCCTGACCCAGCGTGCCCTGACCGACAACCTCGACCTGAAACTCGCCAGCAGCCGCTTGCAGCAAAGTCGCGCCGCGCGTCAGGTGATCACCGCCGAGCGCTATCCCAACACCGCCGCCACCGGCAGTTACGGGCGCAAACGCAACAGCGGCGAAGGTCTGAACGATCCGTCGGGCAACAACGGCGACTCGGCGTTCAATCTGTGGGACGCAGGCTTCTCCGCCTCCTGGGAACTGGATTTCTGGGGTCGTGTACGTCGCGAAACTGAAGCCGCCGATGCCACCCTGGAAGTGGCGGAAAACGATCGTCGCGGTGTGCTGCTGTCGGTGCTCGCCGAAACCGCTCAGGACTATATCCAGCTGCGTGGTGTGCAAAGCACGCGGGCCGTCACCGAGCAGAACCTCGACGTCGCCCGGCATAGTTTGAAACTCTCGCAACTGCGCCTGGCCGACGGTGTGGCGACGGATCTGGACATCGCCGAAGCTGCTGCCCAAGTCGCGGCCATCGAGTCACGTTTGCCGGCCCTGGAGCAGCGTCAATCACAACTGATCAATGCGCTGAGTCTGTTGATGGGCGAACCGCCGCAAGCGCTGTCCGCCGAGTTGTCCACAGACGCTCCCGTGCCGCAAACCCCGCGTCAGGTCGCCATCGGCTTGCCGTCGCAATTGGCCGAACGCCGCCCGGACATCCGTCAGGCTGAAGCCCGTCTGCATGCCGCTACCGCCAGCATCGGCGTGACCAAGGGCGACTTTTATCCGCGGATCACCCTGTCGGGCAACATTGGCTCGCAAGCCCTGCAACTGAGCGATTTTGGTTCCTGGGGTTCGCGTTCGTTCGGCATCGGTCCGCAGTTCAGCCTGCCCTTGTTCGACGGCGGTCGCCTGCGCGGCATGTTGCACCTGCGCGAAGCCCAGCAACAGGAAGCGGCGCTGGCCTACCAGCAAACCGTGCTGCGGGCCTGGCATGAAATCGACGATCAACTCACCGCCTACAACGCCAGCCAACTGCGCCGCGACAGCCTCGCCGAAGCCGTACGCCAAAACCAGATCGCCCTGCGCACCGCGCAACAGCAATACGTCGAAGGCGTGGTGGATTTCGTCAACGTCCTCACTGTGCAAGGCGAATTGCTGGCGACCCAGCAGCAGTGGGTTGAAAGCTCGACCGGGGTGTCGTTGGCGATGGTTGGTTTGTACAAGGCGTTGGGTGGGGGATGGGAGTCGGTGTATCCGCTGAGAGGTGCCATTACCAATAATCCGGTTTGATCGCAGGTTTCTTACGAGTAGGTATGCGAGGAAGAATCACTCCTACTCTTATGTCAGGGAAATCTTCTCGAATTGCTCTCAGGGCTGGAGTCATGTCGGTGTCGCTGGATACCAGGACTAGCTGTTCGATTTGCTCATCGTAATGGAGCTGGGCCTGTCTTGCTGCGGTGCGATACATGCTTATTGCGATGTGGACATCCGTTTCTTTCTCTTCAAGCTTCCAGATGTCGATCTTGTCTTGGCGAGAGGCAGCGGTCTTTCTGTCAATGAAGCGAGGTGCCTTGGCTGGCTCAAGTTTATGGCGACCATAATGAACGGCAACATTTGTGGTTTTTAAAGCACGCACATAAGTGTCTTGGGCTTCTTTGGACACTCTGCCGCGAGTGGCAAGTTCTGGTTTGACAGACGAGGTGAAGTAATCAACCGAGATGAGTGAATTTTGTGGACTCTCGATGTAGGCGACATGGCCCAGCAAGCCTTTGAGATTGAGCCATTTGTATGGAGTACCCGCCAGCAATCCATAGAACATGTTGTAGCCATCAACAAAGAAAGCGGTACGCACAAACTCAATCCTCAGAAACGAAAAAACCGGCCTAGGCCGGTTTCTTCACCACCAACTGCCAGTGAATTTAATCTCTGCGTACGGGGTTCAGTAGGGCGATCCTAAGTCGAGTTAGCGATGACGTCAACCGTTGACTGATCAAGGCATCACTCGAGGGACATCCCCAGAGCCGGCGAGCCAGTTTTGTGCATTTGTCTGGTTGATGGTCAAGCCATTCCTGGCCCCATCTATTAGTGATTGTTACGGCGGAAACGGTAGATATGCCGTTGCGTTTGTACAGGATGAAGTGTCTATTGCCGATTTCGTTGTTGATTGAGTGGACGTTCCTGATTTCGTGTGGGATTTGGTACCGACACCCATTGGGCTGGGAATCAAACAAGCGCACTGAGAATTTTGTCCTTTTTGAAACATTACATTTCCAACCAATGATGGCCACCCGACTTGACGCTCACCCCCGCTGTCATAGACTCCGCTCATCCGTCAGGGAGTTACGGTTATGCGGCGTGTTCGTATTTTGGTTATTGGATTGACCTTTGTAACGTGCGTAGTACAGGCGCAAACGCCTGCGCCAGATGATCCGTTGCTTGAACCCAGCACAGTCGGCGGTAATGCATCGGCCAGCAGTGAAGCCCGTGGTGTGCTGCGAGCCCGGGATCAGGCGGTGCTCGCCAGCGAGTTGTCGGGGCGGATTGTTGAGTTGCCGTTCAGTGAGGGCGAGTCGTTCAAAAAGGGCGACACCCTGGCGCGATTTGACTGTTCAGCTTATCAAGCTCAGCTCAACGCGGCTCAGGCCGCCAGCCGTGGTGCCAATGAGGAGTTGGCCCATAACAAACAACTGGCGGCGTTGAATTCAGTCGGGCGCTTTGAAGTGGCGCGGGCTGAGGCCAAGGTCAGCGAGATTCAGGCGCAGTCCCAGGTTTATCAGGTTCAGGTCAAACGCTGCAGCGTGGTGGCGCCGTTCGATGGTCAGGTCGTCGAGCGCAAGGTCAAACGCTACGAAAGCGTTGCCGCCGGTGCGCCGTTGCTGGACGTGGTCGATAACCGCACCCTGGAAATTCACCTGTTGGTGCCATCACGCTGGATGGGCAAACTCAAGCCCGGCCAGACATTCAGTTTTGTCCCCGATGAAACCGGTCAGCCGCTGGATGCGACGATCAAACGCCTTGGTGCGCGGATCGACGAAGGCAGCCAGACCTTGCTGCTGGTGGCGGCGCTGCCCAACGCCAACGGTCTGTTGGCCGGCATGAGCGGAACGGCGCATTTCGCGGAGCTCAAATGAACGCCCCGGTGACCGGCGGCGCCGAGCAGGTGTTCGCAAGGTTTCTCGACCTCGAACGCCAGACCCGTGCCGCGCGTACGCCTTCGCAACTGGCTTACAGCCTGGTGAATGAAGGTCAGGCGCTGTTCGGTTTCCGCCATGCCGCGCTGTTGATCGCTGGCAAGGTGCAGGCGGTCACCGGGGTCAGTGCCGTGGAACCGAATGCGCCGTTCGTGGCCTTTGTCGAGCAAGCGGTCGCCCAGCTGTTCAAGCTTGAAGTGCTGAAACAGGCGCGGGTGATCACGCCCGATCTGCTCAGTGAATCGATTCTGGCCGACTGGCAAAGTCTGTCAGCCGCTCAGGTGTTTTGGTTGCCGCTGATTGATCATCAGGGCGAGGTGTTCGGCGGTCTGTGGCTGGCGCGGGATGTGCCGTGGAACCCTTCCGAACAAGTGCTGCTGTCGCAACTGGGGGACACCTACAGCCACGCCTGGCTGGCGCAGCAACCGCGCAAACCCTGGCGGCTGCGCTGGACGCGCAAGCGTCAGGTGGCGCTGGTTGCCGTGTTGTTGCTCGGGTTGCTGATCCCGGTGCGCCAGTCGGTGCTGGCTCCGGCCGAAGTCGTTCCGTTGGGCGGCCGGGTGGTCGCGGCGCCGCTGGACGGGGTGATCGCCGAGTTTCTGGTCAAACCCAACCAGACGGTAAAAACCGGTGACCTGCTGCTGCGCTTCGAAAGCACCACGCTCAAGGCTCAGGCCGATGTGGCCGAGCGCGCCCTGGGCGTTGCCGAAGCGGAACTCAAGGCCAATTCCCAACGCTCCTTCGCCGATGCCGAATCCAGTTCGAGAATCGATCTGCTGGCGGCGCGAGTAGAGCAGAAGCGCGCCGAACGGGATTACGCCCGTGAACTGCTCAAACGCAGCGAAGTCCGCGCGGAGCGGGACGGTATCGCTGTGTTCGCCGACGCCGAGCGCTGGACCGGAAAACCGGTACAGACCGGCGAGCGGTTGATGGAAATCGCCGACCCGAACCAGGCCGAGTTGCGCATCGAATTGGCCGTGGGCGATGCGATCGCCCTGGAACCGGGGGCGCAGGTCGCGCTGTTTCTCGACAGCGATCCGCTGCAGCGGCACTTGGCCAAACTCGAACGTTCGGCCTACGAAGCGCAGCCCACCGCTGCCGGGCAACTGGCTTATCGACTGGATGCAACGTTCGACGCCGCACCGCCACGCATTGGTTTGCGCGGCACTGCGAAAGTCTTCGGCGACCGTGCGCCGCTGGCGTTGTATCTGTTGCGTCGACCGCTCGCCGGTTTGCGTCAGAGCGTGGGCCTGTAGATGAGCCTGCCGAGCCTGCGGGCAGACCTGCAATTGTCGACGGCGGCCCCGGCCCTCGACGGGTCGCCGCGCTGGACCCTGGCCGACCCGGTGCGTGGGCGTTATTTCAAACTCGGTACGGCGGCGATGCGCCTGCTGCGCCATTGGTCCCTGGGTGATCCGGAGCAAGTGCTGCGTGCCGCCAACCGCGAACCGGGGCTGCCGCTGGATGGCGCGGCGCTTGAGCAATTGCTGGAATTTTTGCGCGGCCACGACCTGATCAGCGCCCTCGATCCAACGCAGCGCGCCAGTTACAGCTTGAAAGCCGCGGCTCAGCGCCAGAGTCTGTGGCAAATCCTGCTGCATCAATACCTGTTTTTCCGGATTCCGCTGTGGCGCCCGGACGCCTTTCTCAATCGCGCCTGGCCGTGGCTGGAGCGTTTCGGCCCGCGTGCTTTGCGCTACGGATTACCCGCGACGCTGGGGCTCGGGGTGTTTCTGGTCTCGCGGGACTGGCAGCGGTTTATCGCGACCTTTCCGCACCTGTTCAGCCTCGGCGGTGCGCTGGCGTTTGGTGTGGCGCTGTTTTTCGCCAAGCTTTGCCACGAGTTCGGCCACGCCTTCATGGCCAAGCGTGCCGGTTGTCGGGTGCAGAGCATGGGCGTGGCGTTCATGGTGCTGCTGCCGATGTTTTACACGGACGTCAGCGACGCCTGGCGCGTCAATGATCGCCGTGCACGGTTGCTGATCGGTGCGGGCGGGGTGCTGGCGGAACTGGTGTTGGCGTGTATCGCGCTGCTCGCCTGGTCACTGCTGCCTGACGGCCCCGGGCGCACGGCGGCGTTCATGCTCGCCAGTGCGACCTGGATCACCACGCTGGTGATCAACCTCAATCCTTTCATGCGTTTCGATGGCTATTTCTTGCTCAGTGATTTCTGGGAAGTGGACAACCTGCAAGGGCGGGCCTTTGCCTTGTGCCGCTGGCGGCTGCGCGAGTTTTTGTTCGGCTACGCGGCCCCGGCGCCGGAGCCTTGGTCGCCGAAGATGCAGCGGCGTTTGTTGATATGGGGGTATGGCGCTTGGCTGTGGCGCGCAGCGTTGTTTTTCGGGATTGCACTGGCGGTCTATCACCTGTTCTTCAAGGTGTTGGGGATTTTCCTGATGCTGGTGGAGCTGGTGTGGTTCATCTTCCTGCCGATCCTGAGCGAGTGGCGGCAATGGTGGAGCCGCCGCGAGCAGGCGCATGCGCCTCGGGTACTGCTCAGCGGCCTGGTGTTGCTTGGGCTGTTGTTGCTGCTGGCATTGCCATGGCGCAGCGCGGTGGAGTTGCCGACGATGCTTGAGGCAGGACGCGCCAGCGCCCTGCACGCGCCGGTGGCGGCGCGGGTCAAAACGGTGAATGTGCATGACGGCCAGATCGTCGCTCAAGGTGAGGTGCTGATCGAGCTGGAATCACCGGATCTGGACTCACGTCAGGCCATCGTCCGTCGCGAGATCCAGATCCAGCAATTACAGATGCGTCGTCAGGCCGGCCGCAGCGAAACCGCCGCCGATGCCGGTATCGTCGAACAGCGCCTGGCGGAAGCGGTGGCTGAATATCGGGGCCTGGCCGCCCAGCGTGAACGTCTGCTGCTGCGCGCCCCCCACGGTGGCAAGGTGCGCGATCTGCTGCCGCAGTTAACGGTCGGCCGCTGGCTTTCGACCAAAGATCCTTTGGCACGGGTGGTCGAAGACGGCGCGCGGTTGCGCGGTTATCTGGCCGAGGCCGAACTCTGGCGTGTCGCCCCGGGTGCCCGCGGACGGTTCATCGCCGATGACCCGATGCACCCGGCGATCGCCGTGCAATTGAGCGAAATCGACACCAACGGCGTGGCGTATGTCGATCAGGAAGCGCTGACCTCCGATCATCACGGGCCGATTGCTGTGCGACGCGATCAGCATCAGCGCGCCGAGCCGGTGCAGGCGCAGTACGGCGCGCGGTTGAGCATCCTCGAAAATACGCCGACACCGGTGCAGCCGTTGCGCGGCATTGTGGTGTTGCAGGGGAGTGGCGAGTCGTTGCTGGACGTTGCCTGGCGGCGCTTGGCGGCTTTGGGGGTCAGGGAAAGCGGCTTCTAAGGGAGAACAGCGATGGCGAGCACAGATTCAGTGGTAGCGGACGGCTTGGTGGTACGGCCTTCGCGGACCAGCGATGGGCCTTTTCTGCACAGCCTTTACCAGGCGGCGCGGCCGGATTTGCAATGGATCGACGGTGAGCAGGAAATGGTTGAGCAGGTGGTTGTCCAGCAATTCAACGTGCAGGAACAAGGGTTGGGGGAGAACTTCCCCAACGCCATGCATTACGTGATCGAGAAGCTCGACACGGCCATCGGCGCGCTGACCACCGATTTCGGCCCCAATGAAATTCGCGTGCTGTACCTGGCGTTCATCCCGCAGGCCCGAGGCAAGGGTTACGGTCGGACGGTGCTGCAAGGTGTGCAAAAAGCCGCGCAGCAAATCCGCTGTCCGGTGGCGACAGTGGTCTGGGCCAATAATCCCCATGCTCGCCAACATTACCTGGCGCTGGGGTTTCAGGTTGAAGAGCGCAACCCGGCGGCGGAACGATTGGTGTGGTATCCACAAAGTTCTCAGTTGAACGCGATGAAGAAGTACCCCAGTTGCGGATCACGCCCCATGGCCGGCACTCGGGAGACAAAAATATCTTCTACCTTACCCAGCTCCGGCAACTCCAGCGCACACAAACCATCGACAAAATCAGTGGGTTGCAGACTATTGAGTTCGACGCTGAACGGCATACGCTCGCTGTTGGGCATCTGTGACCGGGGCGTTTCCTGAAGGGTGTCGATATGGATCGGCAATTCACTGCCATCGGGCAGCCGCAGCGTCCTCGTCTTGCCCAGCAGTGCCTGAAAGTGTTGGCTTTGAACCTGTTGCAGCATGGCATCACTCCATAAAGCAAAAGTGGCCGGAAGCTTTGAAACCCCCGGCCAGACCCTCAGTTACGCGAAGGGAAAAGACCGTTCAGGGCGATGCTGAAGTTGAGTACCAGAAACGGGTTCATCACCGCCAGGGGCAAGCCGTTGCCGGCGGACGAGATTTCCCCCGTCACCGTGCTGGTTACGCCCTTGAGCGGCACGGCCGCGGCGCCTTGCTGATCGGAGTAAATACTTGCCGAGCCCGGCCCGCCACCGGAGGCTCCGATGTAGGCATTGGTCGCGGTCGGATTGGTGACCGGGTTGCTTGCCGGGCTGGCCAGTTGCAGGGTGGTGGTGGCCGTGAGCCCGGACAAGGCGTGGGTGTGGTTGGGGAGGTTATTGATGGTCGCGGTGACATTTTCGGTGCCGGAGACTTCGCCGATCACGCGCGGGGTCAGGCCCAAGCCGTTGCCCATGGCGACCGGCATGCGACCTTGCAGGTTGGGCAGCATGAAGCTCGTGGTGCCATTGCCTCCGAAGTTGACTCCCAGCAGTGCGAAAACCGTGCTGTATTGTGAGATCGCCAGCGTCTGGCCGTTGCATAGGGCCCAGCCGTTGGGCGCGAAGTTAAAGGCGAAAGGCTGGATAGTGCCGATGAATACTTCCATGGTTCCTCATCCTTCAGGTTAGTGCCTGATACGTCACGGTGCAGACCCGGTTATCCGGGCAGTTCGCGCTGATCAGCCGACTCCTTTCTTCTCCGTGGCTGGGTCACGCCACGCCAAAGCGTAGACGCGGATCGCAATGATTGCCGGACGTCGTCCATCGCAAGGCCAGCATCGACGGCGGGCTCTCAGCTGTCCTACAGTGCCTGGGAGCTTCGGTTTTCACTGGGTCGTAGCTCAGACAGGGGAAGACAATGGAGGCGCGCAGAGAAACACCACTGGGCGACACCCCGGACCCGCACGCGACGCCGCGGTCGTGGGCGGCGGCTCGCCGCTTGTTGCGATGGGCGCGGGAACATTGGCTGTTATCGATACTGGCATTGGCCACGCTGGTACGTTTTTACGATCTGACGGCGGCGGCGATCCGGGGCGACGAAGGGGCCAGTCTGTTGCTGAGCCAGTATTCCCTGGCCGGGATCTGGGAGCACGCGGCCCATGATGTGCATCCGCCGCTGTATTTCATGCTGCTGCACGGCTGGATCGGCCTGTTCGGGGATGGCATTTTTTCGATTCGCAGCCTGAGTGCATTGCCGGGGATTGCCACCGTAGGGCTCGGCGTCTGGCTGGTGGACCTGCTCGCTACCCGTCGCGCCGCGTTGCTGGCCGGGGTTCTGCTGGCGCTGCTGCCCACGGCGGTGCATTACAGCCAGGAAGTGCGCATGTACTCGCTGCTGGGGTTGTGGCTGATCGGTGCCACGATTGCCCTGGTGTGCTGGATAAAACGGCCGCAATGCACGCGCTATCTGGTGCTTTACACCCTCCTGATGAGTGCGGCGTTTTACACCCATTACTTCACGGTGCTGTGCGTGCTCTGCCACTGGCTGTATCTGGGATTGATCCGTGTGCAGCCAGGCTATCGATTGCGGCACATTCAGCGCTCCGGCTGGTGGCTGGCGAATATGGCCATTGTGCTGTTGTACCTGCCATGGCTGACCAATCTGATCGATCTGGTTCAGCACATGGATCAGCTCAAGGCCAATGGCGATGTAGGGTGGGACGCGCCCGTCACGCTCGGCTCGTTGCCCTCGATGATCTGGATGTTCCTGATTCAGGACGCCGGCGGCGACCTGTCCACACTGATTTTTATTGCGCTGCCACTGGCGCTGGTGGCCCTGGCGGGCGTGGCGCTGGCGCGGGATCGCAGTGTTTTTCATGGCAGTGCATTGGCGCTGATCTACACGGTTCTGCCGTTGTTGCTGGTGTTTGCGCTGTCGTTCAAATCGCCGGTGTTCATCGAGCGTTATTTGACTGCTTATGCCTTGGGTCTGCCGATGCTTGTGGCACTGGCAGTCGATCGCTTGTACGTGAGCTTCAAGGTATTGGCGCTGGTCGTGCTGATGCTGTTTGTCGGCATCGAGCTGGTGGGCTTGAAAAACAATGCCACAGCGGCTGCCGGCCATCAGATCAGCGTCTTGGTCCGCTGTATGTGCTGAAGTAAGGCTTAAACGATTCATCTTTAAAGTCGTTGATGAAATCACGTTCTTCCGGTCGATTTAGCTCCGATTTGATATCAAAACACCACTAGTCCTATAGCCATTCGTGGTCTACGCTCCGTCATACAAAGGACTGATGACGGGTGAATGGATTGCAACAATTCCACTTTATCTCCGGCTTGCCACGCTCAGGCTCGACCCTGCTTTCTGCCATTCTTTTGCAGAACCCGCGCTTTCATGCCGGCATGACCAGCCCCGTAGGTGCGCTGTTTTCCGGTGTTCTGGAACAGTGCAGCGCCGGCAGCGAATTCGGAGCGGTGATCGACACCAACCTGCGTCGTCGTCTGTTGCGCGGCCTGTTCGATTCTTTCTACGCCGACAAGGCCGACAAACCGGTGGTGTTCGACACGAACCGCCTGTGGAGTTCGCGCCTGCCGGCGATCAGCGATCTGTTCCCTCAAGCCAAGACCATTGCCTGCGTGCGCAATGTCGCTTGGGTCATGGACAGTATCGAGCGCCTGTACCGCGCCAACCCCTTCGAAAATACCAAGCTGTTCGGCGATGCGGTGGAACGCAACACGGTCTACAGCCGCTGCGAAACCCTGGCCCAGCGCAATCGGCTGGTGGGGTTTTCCTGGGCCGCCCTCAAGGAAGCCTATTACGGCGAACACGCCGACTCGTTGCTGATCATCGATTACGACCTGCTGAGCCAGGCGCCGGAGCGGGTGATGCGGCTGGTCTACGATTTCATCGGCGAACCCTGGTTCGAACATGATTTCGAGCATTTGGCCTACGACGCGCCGGAATTCGACCAGGCCCTCGGCCTCTCGGGGCTGCACAAGGTGAAGGCCAAGGTCCAGCTGCAATCCAGACGGACGATCCTGCCGCCGGATTTGTTCAAGCAGTACGCCGAGTTGTCATTCTGGCTCGATGGCTCAGCCAGCGCCGCCAATGTCATTCGTATGAAAGCCGATGCCGCGATCAGTTGATTGCGGCATTTTCATTGATGCGTCAGAAAGTTCGAGTCCGGGTGAGCAGCATGTGGTGGAGCAAAGGCAAGTCGCGGGTTACCGAAGGCACGCGAGCGCTGGCCTCGCCAATGATCATGTCCCTGGAGCCACGCATGTTGTTCGACGGCGCGGTGGCCGCGTCAGTTGCCGACACCACCCAGGCTGACAGCCATGCGACTGCCGAGGCGGTCAAGGCGCCGACAGCCGATCAACCGGTCGCCAGCCAGGAAACCCATGGTCAGGCCGATGCCACACCGGCGCCAGCACCCGCTGCAGTGCCGGGGCAGAGCGTGGTGTTCGTCGATTCGCGGGTCAAGGACGCTGGCAGTCTGCTTCAGGGCATTGCGCCCGGTACTCAGGTGATTCAGCTGGATGCCAGCAAAGATGGCCTGCAACAAATCGCTGACTATCTGGACGGCCATCAGGGCATCAGCTCGGTGCAGATTATCGCCCACGGCAACGCCGGCGATCTGTGGCTGGGCGATAGTTATTTGTCCGCCGACAACGTCGCGGCCCGCAGCGCGGTGCTGGCGGAAATCGGCAAGGACATGAACGTCGGCGGCGACATCATGATCTACGGCTGCTACACCGCCGAAGGTGAGCGCGGCTTGAGTTTTGTCGACTCGCTGGCGCAGATGACCGGCCGCGATGTGGCCGCTTCCAGCAACCGCACCGGGATCGGTGGCGACTGGGATCTGGAAATTGCCACTGGCAACATCGAAAGCGCCAATGTTCTCTCGACCAGGGCCATGAACGACTATCAGTGGGGCCTGGCCACCTGGACCGCCACCAACAACGCCAACACGGGCGTCGGCTCGTTGCGTGCCGCCATCGCCTCGGCGCAGAACGGCGACATCGTCACCTTCGGCAGCAGCATGACGGTGCAGCTGACGTCCGAACTGCTGATCAGCAAGAACATCACCGTTGATGGTGACTTGAACAACGACGGCGCGGCTGACGTGATTCTCGATGGTCAGTACAGGACTCGAGTGATTGAAGTGACGTCTGGCAGCATCGTGACGCTCGACGGTCTGGTGATCACCCGTGGCTTGGTGTCGGGCACGGGCGGCAACGGTGGCTATGGTGCCTCGGGCGCGATGGCCGGGGGGATTTTCAACGCAGGGATTCTGACCCTGAAAAACGTCACCGTGACCTCCAACGGCGCTTCCGGTGGCGGTGGCGGCGGCGCCGGTGGTTACGGCGGCGGTTATGACGCGACCCACATGGGCGGTCGCGGCGGTACCACCACTGGCGGTGCTGGTGGGGTGGGCGTTTCCTATTACAGCAACGGCGGTAGCGGTGCGACGGCCACCAATGGCACGATTTCCATTGGCGGTGGCGGCGGCGGGGCCGGTTGGGACAAGGTGGGTGGCGCTGGCGGCAACGCGGTGGGCGGGATCTACAACGCCAGCAGCGGCACCATCACCATCGTCGGCACGTCGACCATCAGCAACAACATCGGCGCCGGTGGCGGCGGTGGCGGTGGCGGTGGCCAAGGCAGCAATGCCAGTAATGGCGGCGTGGGCGGTCGGGGCGTCGGTGCGATCTGGAACAAAGGCACGCTGCTGATCACGGCCGCCAACTTCGCGGCCCTGGCCGGTAATGCCGCGGCCAGTGGTGCAGGCGGTACCGCGCAGGGCGGAGGTACAACCGGCACCTCGCCGACCTCTGTCGCGACCATCTACAACGACGGAGGTGTACTCAACACCGCGTATTCGCCACCGCCGACCGCGACCATTGTGGTCGCTGATACCACACTGAGCATCGGCGAAACCTCCCTGGTGACGATCACCTTCTCCGAGATCGTGACCGGTCTCACTAATGCGGACCTGACCATCGCCAACGGCACTTTGACTGCGGTCAGCAGCAGCGATGGCGGTATCACCTGGACGGCAACGTTTACCCCGACCGCCAGTATTGCCGATACCTCCAATGTCATCACTCTGGACAACACCGGGGTGATAAATCTTCTGGGCACCGCCGGCGTCGGTACCACCAACTCCAATAATTACGCCGTCGATACGGCGCGGCCAACCGCCAGCATCGTGTTCACCGACACGGCCCTCAGGGCCGGCGAAACCTCTCTGGTGACGATCACCTTCAGCGAAGCGGTGAGCGGTTTCACCAACGCCGACCTGACGATCGCCAACGGGACGTTGAGCGCGGTGAGCAGCAGTGACGGCGGCATCACCTGGACGGGGACCTTCACCCCGACCGCCAGCATCACCGATGCGACCAACCTGATCACCCTGGACAACACTGGGGTCAGCGACCTGGCGGGCAACGCCGGCAGTGGCACTACCGATTCGAACAATTACGCCATCGATACCGTACGGCCAACCGCGACCATCGTGGTAACGGACACCGCGCTGAGAATCGGTGAAACCTCTCTGGTGACCATCACCTTCTCCGAAGCGGTGAGCGGTTTCACCAACGCCGACCTGACCATTACCAACGGCACGTTGACCTCGGTGAGCAGCAGCGACGGCGGCATCACCTGGACCGCCACGTTCACCCCGAACGCGAGCATCAATGACACGACCAACCTGATCACCCTGAACAACACCGGGGTCAGCGATCTGGCGGGCAATGCCGGCAGCGGCACCACCGATTCCAACAACTATGCCATCGATACCGTGCGGCCGACGGCCGCCATCGTGGTCGCGGACACCGCGCTGAGAATCGGTGAAACGTCACTGGTGACGATCACCTTCAGTGAAGCGGTGAGCGGTTTCACCAATGCTGACCTGACGATTACCAACGGCACGTTGACCGCGGTGAGCAGCAGCGACGGTGGGATCACCTGGACCGCGACCTTCACACCTTCCGCGAGCATCAACGACACGACCAACCTGATCACCCTGGATAACACCGGGGTCAGCGATCTGGCGGGCAACGCCGGCAGCGGCACTACCGACTCCAACAACTACGCCATCGACACTGTGCGGCCAACGGCAACCATCGTGGTCGCGGACACCGCGCTGAGAATCGGCGAAACCTCGCTGGTGACGATCACCTTCAGTGAAGCGGTCAGCGGTTTCACCAATGCCGACCTGACGATTACCAACGGCACGTTGACCTCGGTGAGCAGCAGCGACGGCGGCGTCACCTGGACCGCCACCTTCACGCCCTCCGCGAGTATCAACGACACGACCAACCTGATTACCCTGGACAACACCGGCGTGGCTGATTTGGGGGGGAACGCCGGCAGCGGCACCACCGATTCCAACAACTACGCCATCGATACGCTGCGCCCGACCGCCACGATTGTGCTGGCCGATACGGCGCTGACCGCGGGTGAAACCTCATTGGTGACCATTACCTTCTCCGAGGCCGTGACCGGTTTCACCAATGCCGATTTGAGCATCGCCAACGGCACGTTGACCTCGGTAAGCAGCAGTGACGGCGGCATCACCTGGACCGCCACGTTTACCCCGACAGCAGGCATCATCAGCGCGATCAACGTCATCAGCCTGGCCAACACCGGCGTGGCGGATCTGGCGGGCAACACCGGCAGCGGGATCAGTTCCTCGGGCAACTACGCCATCGACACCGCCCCGCCGACCGCGACGATTGTGGTGGCGGACACGGCGTTGAGAATCGGTGAAACGTCACTGGTGACTATCACCTTCAACCAAGCCGTGACCGGTTTCACCAATGCCGACCTGACCATTGCCAACGGCACGTTGACCGCAGTGAGCAGCAGTGACGGCGGCATCACCTGGACGGCGACTTTCACCCCGACTACCAGCATCACCGATACGACCAATCTGATCACATTGGACAACACCGGCGTGCAGGCTGCCGCCACGGGTAACGTGGGCAGCGGCACCACCGACTCCAACAACTACGCCATCGACACTGTGCGCCCGACGGCGACCATCGTGGTCGCGGACACGGCGCTGAGAATCGGCGAAACCTCGCTGGTGACGATCACCTTCAGTGAAGCGGTCAGCGGTTTCACCAACGCCGACCTGACCATCTCCAACGGTACGCTGAGCGCGGTGAGCAGCAGCAACGGCGGCATCACCTGGACGGCCACCTTCACGCCTTCCGCGAGCATCAACGACACCACCAACCTGATTACCCTGGACAACACCGGGGTCAGCGACCTGTCGGGCAACGCCGGGTCCGGCACTACCGACTCCAATAACTACGCCATCGATACGGTTCGTCCCACCGCGACCATCGTCCTGGCAGACACCACCCTGAGTGCCGGCGAAACCTCGCTGGTGACCATCACTTTCAGCGAAGCGGTGAGCGGTTTCACCAACGCCGACCTTTCCATTGCCAACGGCACGTTGAGCGCGGTCAGCAGCAGTGATGGCGGGATTACCTGGACCGCGACCTTCACCCCAACCGCTGGCGTGAACGATGCCAGCAACGTCATCACCCTGGCCAATACCGGTGTGACCGACGTGGCCGGCAACACCGGCAGCGGCACCACCAACTCCGGCAACTACACGATCGATACCGTACAGCCGACGGCCACCATCGTGGTGACGGACACGGCACTGAGAATCGGCGAAACCTCCTTGGTGACGATCACCTTCAGTGAAGCGGTCAGCGGTTTCACCAACGCTGACCTGACCATCGTCAATGGCACTTTGAGCGCGGTCAGCAGCAGCGATGGCGGCATCACCTGGACCGCGACCTTTACGCCGACCAATGCCATTACCGACACCAGCAACGTCATCACCCTGGATAACAGCGGTGTGCAAAACGGCTCGGGCAATGCCGGTAGCGGCACTACCGATTCCAACAACTACGCCATCGACACCGTGCGCCCGACGGCGACCATCGTGATGACGGACACGGCACTGAGAATCGGCGAAACCTCTCTGGTGACGATCACCTTCAGCGAAGCGGTGAGCGGTTTCACCAACGCCGACCTGACGATCGCCAACGGGACGTTGAGCGCGGTGAGCAGCAGCGACGGCGGCATCACCTGGACCGCAACCTTTACGCCCAGCGCGAGTATCAACGACACCACCAACCTGATCACCCTGGACAACACCGGGGTCAGCGACCTGTCGGGCAATGCCGGGAGCGGCACCACCGATTCCAACAACTACGCCATCGACACGGTTCGCCCGACCGCCACGATTGTGCTGGCCGATACGGCGCTGACAGCGGGCGAAACCTCATTGGTGACCATCACCTTCTCCGAGGCCGTGACCGGTTTCACCAATGCCGATTTGAGCATTGCCAACGGCACGTTGAGCGCGGTCAGCAGCAGTGACGGTGGCATCACCTGGACCGCGACCTTCACCCCAACCGTCGGCGTAAATGACGCCAGCAACTTCATCACCCTGGCCAATACCGGCGTGACCGATGTAGCCGGCAATACTGGCAGCGGCACTACCAACTCCGGCAACTACATCATCGATACGGTGCTGCCGACCGCCACCATCGTCGTGGCCGACAATGCGTTGAGCGTCGGTGAATCGTCGCTGGTGACGATTACCTTCAGTGAAGCGGTCAGCGGTTTCAGCAACGCCGACCTGACGATCGCCAACGGTACGCTCAGCGCGGTGAGCAGCAGCGACGGCGGCATCACCTGGACCGCCATCTTCACCCCGACTGCCAGCATCACCGACACCAGCAACGTCATCACCCTGGATAACAGCGGTGTGCAAAACGGCTCGGGCAATGCCGGTAGCGGCACCACTGATTCCAACAACTACGCCATCGATACTGTGCGGCCAACGGCAACCATCGTGGTCGCGGATACCGCGCTGGCGGTGGGCCAAACATCGGTGGTGACCATCACGTTCTCCGAGGCGGTCACCGGTTTTACCACGGCCGATCTGACGGTCAGCAACGGTACCCTGAGCAATCTGAGCACCAGCGATAACATCACCTACACTGCAACCCTGACACCGACGGCGAGCGTCACCGATTCGAGCAACCTGATTACCCTGGACAACACCGGAGTGATCGATGGGGCAGGCAACACGGGCGCCGGTACTACCGATTCCAATAACTACGCTATCGACAGTCAACGTCCGACAGCCACCATTGTCTTGGCGGACACTACTCTGAGTGCTGGCGAGACTTCGCTGGTGACCATTACCTTCTCCGAAGCGGTGAGCGGTTTCACCAACGCCGACCTGAGCATCGCCAACGGCACGTTGAGCGCGGTCAGCAGCAGCGATGGCGGCATCACCTGGACCGCGACCTTCACCCCAACCGCTGGCGTGAATGACGCCAGCAACGTCATTACCCTGGCCAATACCGGCGTGACCGATGTGGCGGGCAACACCGGCAGCGGTACCACCAACTCCGGCAACTACACCATCGATACCGTGCTGCCCACGGCCACCATCGTGGTCGCCGATACCTCACTGAAGATCGGTGAATCGTCGGTGGTGACGATTACCTTCAGTGAAGCGGTCAGCGGTTTCAGCAACGCCGACCTGACCATCGCCAACGGCACCTTGAGCGCGGTGAGCAGCAGCGACGGCGGTATCACCTGGACCGCGACCTTTACGCCGACCAATGCCATCACCGACACCAGCAACGTCATCACCCTGGATAACAGCGGTGTACAGAACGGCTCGGGCAATGCGGGCAGCGGCACCACCGATTCCAACAACTACGCCATCGACACCGTGCGCCCGACGGCCAGCATCGTGTTTACCGACACGGCCCTCAAGGCCGACGAAACTTCGCTGGTGACCATTACCTTCTCCGAGGCGGTCAGCGGATTCACCAATGCCGACCTGACAATTGCCAACGGTACCTTGAGCGCGGTGAGCAGCAGTGACGGCGGCATCACCTGGGCGGCAACGTTCACGCCAACCGCCAGCATCACTGACACGACTAACCTGATCACCCTGGACAACACCGGGGTCAACGACCTGGCAGGCAATGCCGGGAGTGGCACCACAGATTCCAACAACTACGTCATCGACAGCCAACGCCCGACAGCCACTATCGTGTTGAGCGATACGACCCTGAAGCCGGGGGAAACCGCGCTGGTGACCATCACCTTCAGCGAGGTGGTGAACGGTTTCGACAACAGCGACCTGAGCGTCGCCAACGGTACATTGAGCGCGGTGAGCAGCAGCGACGGCGGCCTCACCTGGACCGGGACATTCACCCCGACCATTGGCGTCACCGATGCCACTAACCTGATCATCCTGAACAATACTGGCGTCACCGATCTGGCGGGCAATGCGGGGACGGGCGACACCCACTCGGCTAACTACGTGGTGGAAACCCAAGTCCCGACCGCCACGGTCGTGGTAGCCGACAGCGCCCTGAAGGCGGGCGAGACTTCGCTGGTGACCATTACCTTCAGCGAAGCGGTCAGCGGTTTCAGCAACGCCGACCTGACCGTTGCCAACGGTACACTCAGCAACGTTTCGTCCAGCGATGGCGGCGTGACCTGGACCGCGACTTTCACACCGACGATCAGCGTGACGGACACCACTAACCTGATCAGCCTGGACAACAGCGGTGTGACCAACGTGTCGGGCAACAGCGGCGTCGGCGTGACCGATTCCAATAACTATGCGATCGACACCGTTCGCCCGACCGCGACCATTGTGGTGGCGGACAACAAACTGGGTATCGGCGAGACCACTACCGTCACCATTACCTTCAGCGAAGCGGTGTCCGGTTTCGACCTGTCGGACCTCAGCGTCGCCAATGGCCTGCTGTCCAACCTGGTCAGCAGCGATGGCGGAGTGACCTGGACCGCCACGCTCACACCGACCGCGAGCCTGAACGATGCAACCAACCTGATCCTGCTGGACACCGGCAATGTGCTCGACGCCGCAGGCAATGCCGGCGCCAGCATCGCCATTTCCAACAACTACGCGCTCGATGCGACTCGCCCGACTGTGACCATCGTGGTTGCCAACCCGATCCTGGGCATTGGCCAGACGACGTTGGTGACCTTCACCTTCAGCGAGGCGGTCAACGACTTCGACTTGTCGGACCTGAGCGTGACCAATGGCGAGTTGACCAACCTGGCCAGCAGCGACGGCGGCAAGACCTGGACCGGAACCTTCACACCTACCGCGAACATCACCGACCCGAGCAACTTCATTGCGCTGGACACCAGCAATGTGACGGACCTGGCGGGCAACATCGGCGCCAGCGTCGCGGTCTCCAACAACTACACGATCAACACCGGGCCGGCGTTTGTGGTCTTGCCACCTGTCACCGTGCCCGCTCAGCCCAACGTGCCATTGCAACCGATCATCTTCACTCCGCCCACTGGCGATCTCGGCTCGCCGCTGACCTTTACCCCGCTGTTTGAACAACGGGTGATCGGCAACGGCATTCGGCCTCTGGGCGACATTTTCATGAGCCACGGGGCGCTGACACCAAGCTTTATCGCACAGGTATTCAGCAGCAGCGGTGGTGATGGCTCAGGCCACGGCTTCCTCGGTTTTGGCGGCGGGGACGGCGGGGTCTTTGGCACCAGTACGCTGTCGAGTCTGTTCAATCAGGACACTGGCAGCGAGGTCGATTCGCTGAACGCCTTCGGCAATAACTCAATCAGGACGGGAGATGCTTCCCAAGGGCTGCGCGGCGTGTTTGGCGCCCCGAGCCTTGGTCAGCAATTGCAACAACTCAAAGACACCGAGCAGCGGCAGGTCGAAAGCCTGGCCGCGGCTTTGCAACAGGTCGGCATCAGTGAAATGCAGGCCTGAAAAAACCATTAGAGCAGGGCGGCACCTGGGGGCTCCAAGGATGAAGAGAAGTCAGAAGTTATTCGGCGCCAGCTTGTTGGCGCTGGCGATCAGCGGATGTGCGGTCACCAGTGAACCGATCGACCGCAGCGTCAGCCAACAGCGCGCCAAAAGCGATCTGCAAAACATGTACAAGGGTCAGGAGCCCCTCAGTGGCCCGCTGACTCTGCACCAAGCCATGGCCCGCGCGGTGAAATACAACCTCGAAGGCCGGCTCAAGATCATGGAAGAGGCCCTGGCCAAGCGCCAACTCGACCTCGCCAGTTTCGACATGCTGCCGCGCATGGCGCTGGACGCCGGGTACGTGGGGCGTAACAACGTCAACGCTTCCAGCAGCCAGAGCGTAGAGACCGGAACCCAGTCCCTGGAGCCGTCGACCTCCCAAGACCGCGACCGTGAAGTGGCGGACCTGACCATGGTCTGGAACGTGCTCGACTTCGGCGTCAGTTACATCAGTGCCAAACAGCAGGGCGATCAGCGGCTGATCGTGCAGGAGCGTCGGCGCAAGGTGATCAACACCATCGTTCAGGACGTGCGCTCGGCCTATTGGCGAGCCATGGCCGCCGAACGTTTGCTCAAACAGATCGACAGCCTGATGGCCCGGGTCGAAACCGCTCGCAACAATAGCCAGAGCATGAGCGAGCAGCGTATCGGCGATCCGATCCAGGCGTTGGGTTATCAGCGCTCGCTGATCGAAGCCACCCGGCAACTGGAAGAGCAACGTCGCGCGCTGTCACTGGCAAAAACCGAACTGGCGACCCTGATCAATCTGCCGCTGGGCACCGACCTGACGCTGGCGACCCAGGACGATTACGTCATTCCGGAGCTCAAGGTCGACCTCGCCAGCCTGGAACAGGAAGCCCTGACCAGTCGGCCGGAGCTGCGTGAGCAGGATTACCAGACCCGTATCAGCGCCGCCGAAACCCGCAAAGCCATGCTGCGCCTGCTGCCGGGGCTGGAGTTTTCTGCCGGCGGGCATTACGACAGCAACTCGTTTTTGGTGGAGCAGGGCTGGGCGGATTACGGGGTGAAAGTCACCTGGAACCTGTTCAATGTGATTTCCGCACCTGCCGCGATCGACGTCGCCAAGGCCGGTGAAGAAGTTGCCGCGGCGCGTCGGCAGGCGATGTCGATTGCAGTGCTGGCGCAGCTTTACGTGGCCAACGCCAACTATCGCGAAGCGATGCGGCAGTTCAAGACCAATCAGCAATTATCGGATATCGATGGGCAAATCGTCGGCCAACTGCGCAACCGCTATCAGGCGGCCGGGCTGGGTGAACTGGACCTGATTCAGGGCGAGCTGAACACCTTGCAAGCCGATCTGCGTCGCGACCTGTCCTATGCCGACCTGCGCAATGCTTACGGGCAAATCTTCGCCAGCGCCGGTCTCGATCCGCTGCCGGACGAAGTGCAATCGACCGAAGTCCAGTCCATCGCCACCGCGCTGGCCAATCGCGAAGAAGCGTGGGCGGCGGGCAACATCTCAGTGCCGGTGGTCCATGCCCCGGTCCAGTAACCTGCTGGCGCCGACGGCGAGCATCAGCCGCGCCCAACGGGAGGCCCGCAACGGCCATCGCGGCACGGCGATTCTGTTGACCGGTTTACCGGCCGCGGGAAAGTCGACATTGGCCCAGGCACTGCACGCCGAGCTGTTCGAGCACGGCGTGCAGAGTGTGGTGCTCGATGGCGACGGACTGCGGGTCGGGCTCAATCGCGATCTGGGGTTTACCGACAGCGATCGCCTGGAAAACATCCGCCGCGCCAGCGAACTGGCGGCGCTGTTGGTCGACAACGGGCAGATTGTCATCCTCGCGATGATCGCGCCCTTGGTGGAGTTGCGTGAATTGTTCGTCCGACGGTTGGGCGAGGATTACCGCGAAGTCTGGTGCCGCGCCTCGTTGGCAGTGTGTGAACAGCGTGATCCCAAAGGTCATTACGCCCGGGCTCGACGGGGCGAGTTGGCGGGGTTTACCGGTGTCTCCGCGCCTTACGAGCCGCCGCCGTGCGCATCGCTGGTGCTCGACACGGGTGTGCAGTCGGTTGAGGCCTGCCTCGATCGTTTGCTGACCTGGCTCGGCGAATGCGCGGTGCTGCCGAAACGATGAACCGGCCGGTCTTCTCCCGCTTGCCGGTGGCGGTGGATTTTCCTCTTTTAGTGCCTTCAAGGCTTGGACGACAAATCCGCCATCCCCTTGAGCAACTCGATCGGTAGCGGAAAGACGATGGTCGAACTCTTGTCCCCGGCAATCGAACTCAGCGTCTGCATATAACGTAACTGCATGGCCCCTGGCTGACGGCCGAGCATTTCGGCGGCTTGCATGAGTTTTTCCGAGGCCTGCAATTCACCTTCGGCGTGGATCACCTTGGCCCGACGTTCCCGTTCGGCTTCGGCCTGCCTGGCGATGGCGCGAATCATCGATTCGTTGAGGTCCACGTGCTTGATCTCGACGTTGGCCACCTTGATGCCCCAGGCATCGGTCTGCGCATCGAGTACTTGCTGGATGTCGACGTTCAGGCGTTCCCGTTCGGCCAGCAATTCATCGAGTTCATGTTTACCCAGCACCGCCCGCAACGTGGTCTGCGCCAGTTGGCTGGTGGCCATGAGAAAGTCTTCCACCTGAATGATTGCCCTCTGCGGATCGAGCACGCGGAAATACAGCACCGCATTGACCTTGACCGAGACGTTGTCGCGAGTGATCACGTCTTGCGGCGGTATGTCGAGCACCACGGTACGCAAGTCGACGCGAACCATTTGCTGGACCACCGGAATCAGCAGAATCAGCCCAGGACCCTTGACCTGCCAGAAGCGTCCGAGCTGGAACACCACCCCGCGTTCATATTCACGCAGGATACGGAAGGTCGACCCCGCCAGTGCAATCAGCAATAACAGCAGTGCGGCAAAACCCAGTTGCAGGCCCATGACTATCCTCCGCCATCATTGTTCATTGCGGGCGCCGCGTCAGCCGCGGCCACTTCCAGCAGTAGACCCTTGCGTGCCACCACCCGGACTTGTTGTCCCGGTTGCAGCGGTGTTTCGCTCAATACCTGCCATTGCTCCCCTTGCAAGTGCACCCAGCCGATATAAGTACTACCCGCCTGCAACGACGTTATTGGCGTTACGCTGCCCAGCAATTCGTCGTCGCCGCTGACGTTGCGGCGCGGTCGGGTTTTCAAGGCGCGGATCAGCAGGAAAGCCAGCAGCAGGGCACTGATCAGACCCAGACCGATCATCAAGGGAACCGGGATCTCGGCATTGGTCAGAATCACCGCGCCGATCACGAACATCACAAGGCCGCCCAGACCGACCACGCCATAATTGGGCAAGGCCGCCTCGGCGATCAAAAATACAATGCCGAAGGTGATCAGCCAGATCCCGAGAGGGTCGGGAACCAGCACTACGAGGGTGTCCGCTGCGAAAACCGATCCGCTCAAGGCCAACAGCAACGCAATTGCATAGCAACGAATGTTCACTTGACCCTCCGGGAGAGTCATCCGTCCGCGAGCCGTTCATGGCTCTGTATACAAGTTTAGTTGAGCCTGCATTGGTATGAATTTTGACCCGTTGTCGACAGCGTCCGACGGGCGGATTTCCCGCCGGATCCCACCAGCGGGCCTAGACTTTCAAGGGAGACAAAAAGTTTAATCATTGTCCGCGATTCGTTGCTGCGGACACCGAGGTGCATCATGCGTATGGCAAAAACCGTGCAAAACAGCCTGGAAAAGGCTCACTGCGAATATGACATCATTTCCCACCCGCATTCGGCCAGCAGCCTTGAAACAGCTCGGCTCGCGGGCATCCCCGCCGAACGGGTCGCCAAATCGGTGATCCTCGACGACCGCCACGGGCATTACTTAATGGCCGTGCTGCCCGCCAGCCGTCACCTGGACCTGAGCAAAGTACGTGGCAGCAGCGAATGGCAAGTCACCCGTGAAAGCAACCTGCCGCACCTGTTCGATGATTGCGAACGCGGCGCCGTGCCCGCACTGGGTGAATCCTACGGGATGGACATGGTCATCGACCCACAGCTGACCCGGCAGAAAGACATCTACCTCGAAGCCGGCAACCACAACAACCTGGTACACATGAGCGTGCCGGAGTTTCTGAAAATGGTGCCGCATGCCGAGGTGCGCGAGTTAAGTCAGTCGGCGTAGTTGTCGACGTCGCAGGCAGCCTCGTTCTGTAGGAGCGAGGCTTGCCCGCGAACAGCCGCACCGTAATTCCCCGCCAATACGCCATCACGAAGGAGCCCCGACATGGAATCCCCAACCCACAGCCTTTCCTCCTTGTTCAAACAACTCGGCCTGCCTGACGACGCCGAAAGCATCGATAAATTCATCGCCACCCATTCACCGCTCAAACCCGAACTGCACCTGGCGGACGCGTTCTTCTGGAACGAGAGCCAGGCAGAGCTGCTGCGTGAGGAGATTCTGGATGATGCGGATTGGGCGGAAGTGGTGGATCAGCTGGATGTGCTGTTGAGGAAAGGGCGGGGGGTGTAACAATCATCTTTCTGGTGGCCACTGTCGGGACGTATGCGCTAGAGCGAGTATCCAGATCGCATCTGGCCCCAATTCATAAACGACGCGATAGCTCTGATGTGGAATTAACTCGCGGGTACCTGAAATGATTCCGACAGGGCCGCTTTCAGGGTATTGGGCAATGCGGGATATCGCGTCTTTGAAGCGGTTGTCCATGTCGATGGCGGCTTTGGGGTTGACGGCATGCAGGTAATCCCAAATGTCTGCACGATCCTGTGCTGCTGTTGGCGTCCAGATTATTTTCATTCCTGTATGGCTGCTCGCACTCGCCTGGTAGTGAATTCTGCTTCAACTTCTTCATTGGTCAAGCCATCCCCTGCGCGCATGGAAGCCCGGGCCTTGTCGACCTTACGTTGCAGGAATGCTTCGTACTCGCGTGATTCTCGTTGGGTTTGAACGAATTGGCGCATCATTTCCCTGACGA
This sequence comes from Pseudomonas sp. PGPR40, assembly GCF_022014505.1. NCBI lineage: Bacteria > Pseudomonadati > Pseudomonadota > Gammaproteobacteria > Pseudomonadales > Pseudomonadaceae > Pseudomonas > Pseudomonas sp. PGPR40. The sequence goes on from NZ_JAKLSP010000030.1 coordinate 56,828, forward strand.
TTTGAGAGGCAGGACGATGAGAAGCTTCTGCTTCGGCCATGAACTGTTCGCGCAATTCGGGTTCGAGTTTCATCGTAAAAACGGCTTGTTTTGACATGCCCAAGTCCTCGGAATAGGTACTGAGGAAGTATATACATCTTCACTACATTCTTTGGTTCAAGCTCGTGCGTGACACGACAAACGGACGTTTCTTCATGGGCGGCTGGGAAAGCGGACGAACGCAAGGTCCACAACCCGGCAAACCCTGAGGCCGTTGCTATGCTTTGAATTGATGGGGACGCGCGGCGAATCCGTCGATCAAGGCTTGCGTTGATCATGGGGATCCAATAATGAAAAACCCTTACGCTCCCGGCTTTTGGTGCGCCATTGCGGCATTGGTTTTGCTGTCGGCCACCTATTTCTACGGCGTCATGCTGGCCCACCAGCTCGACACGGCGCTGATGTTCCTCGACAGCGCGGCGGCGTTGATCGCCGCGATGGCTATCGTGGTGGTCGCCTGGGCTTCATTACAGGGCCAGCGCATCAAGAAAAAACACCTCGAACAAGGCAAGATCCTGGTACAGATCTGGGACACCAAAGTGGCTTTGCGTCGCGTCGAAACGGTGTTCGACCGGTATTTCTGGGGCAGTTACTGGCAACCGGGCCGTACGTTCCAGGAAGTCATGGGTGAACTCACCGGCACGCCACTGGAAAAAAGCCTCGAAACCTTGAAAAAACAATGCCTGGCGCTGGACAAGCAAGTGGCCGACGAGGGATGGCACTGGCTCAACAATGCTCGAGAGCTGTCCGATGTCGCCACTGCCATGGCGCGCGAGCGCTATCAACTGGACTTCTGCGACCCACGCGGGGAAGTGACCGGCGGGGCGGTGATCAATCGGGATTTTGAAGTGCTGGTGTATACGTGGACGGCGCGGCTCAAGAGCTTCGATCATCAATTGGATGAGATTGAGGTTCAGTATTCCTGAATTGATGTTGGCCGGACTGACGCTTTCGCGGGCAAGCCTCGCTCCTACAGATTTGTGTCGTTTCACGAATATTACGCACGACGCGAACCTGTAGGAGCGAGGCTTGCCCGCGAAGGCGATCGAATGACCGCCGAAGCTCTCAACCCTTGCCGGTTGTCCACAAGCAGCACTATCCCATAGACACTCTTTCACCTTTAATCATTGGGCCGCCTTGTGGCGCAAATGCTAATCTCCATCCCACTTTAAGTCGTGACCGCAACCCGTCATGGGTTCAGGGAAGACGACCACACTTCCAACAACGGACATTGATCGGGTACTTCATGAATAAATCAGCAGGCGTGCTTCTAGGAATTGTCGTGGCCATCGGTGCAATCAGCGCTGGCGGTGCGTGGTACACCGGCAGCAAACTCGATGGGGTGCTGAACACCTCGATCGCCGACGTCAACAAAGAGCTGCAAGCCGCGCTGGTGGGTTCCAACGGCACGGCGTCGCTGGAGCTGGTGTCGCTGGACCGCCATGTGTTCAGCAGCACCGCGCACTACCGCCTCAAGGGCGAGGGCGAGATGTTTGGTGAAGCGCCGATGGAGATGCTATTCGTCGACCGCATCGAACACGGCCCGTTGCCGTTCTCGCGTCTGGTGTCGCTGAAGTGGTTGCCGGTCCTGGCCACCAGTCACTACGAGCTGGAAAAGACCCCGCTGACCGAAAAGTGGTTCGCCGCCGCCAAGGACAAATCCCCGGTCAAAGGCGTGGTCAACATCGGCTACGACAACTCCACCAAGGGCACCCTCGAATTTCTGCCGCTGGAAGCAGCACTGGATGACAAGTCCAATCTGACCTTTTCCGGTATGAAACTCGATGTAGACGCCAGTGCCCAGGCGCAAAAGATCAAGGCCGACGGTTACATGGACAGTCTGAAACTGACCACTGTGGCCGAAGATCAGACCCCGGTACAAGTCGAGCTCAATGGCTTGACCCTGGCCAGTAACCTGAACAAAAGCACGTACGGCTATTACGTCGGCGAAAACACCGTCGAGCTGACCAACAGCAAAACCACTTTTGGCCCCAAGCAATCGGTACTCGGTTTCAAGAACTTTGAAATGAAGAACAAGACTGAGGAATCGGGCACCAACGCTTCGGGGCGTGCCGATTACAAGGTCGGTGAAGTGTCCTTGAACGGCAAGGTTATCGGCTCTGCGCAAATGGCCATGAGCCTGAAAAACCTCGACATCCCGTCGACGATGTCGCTGATGCAGATCTACCAGACCAAACTGCAACCGTACGAGAAGGCTGCCGCTGAAGCCGCTGCCGCTGGTCTACCGGCGCCGGAGCTGAACCTGACCCCAGCCGAAGAGGCACAGGTCAAGACCGGTCTGGAGAAACTGCTGGCCGCCGGCCCCCAGGTGGCTCTGGAAAACCTGTCGTTCAACACCAGCAACGGCGAAAGTCGCGCCAATCTGGTGCTGGACCTGACCAAGCCACAGTCCATGGACCTGCCGCCAGACCAGTTGGTCAAGCAGTTGATCGCACTGTTGGACTTCAACCTGTTGGTGTCCAAGCCAATGCTGGTTGACGTGCTCACCGTGCAATCGCAAATCGACGGCCAGACCGACGCCAAACTCATCGCCGATCAGGCGAGCGCAACCGCTGACATGTTCGGCAGCATGGCGGTCGGTACACAACTGGCGAAGCTGGACGGTAACAACGTCGTCACCAAGCTGCACTACGCCAACAATCAGGTGGACTTCAACGGCCAGAAAATGACCCTCGAAGAATTTGTCGGCTTCGTGATGAGCAAACTCGGCGGCGCTGGCAACGTCACTATCCAGTAAATCGCAGGCTTCAGCGCAACGCCCGGCCTCTGCAATGCGCAGGCGCCGGGCGTTTTGCTGTCTGGGGTTTCGAAACGGGGGAGGGGGGAGGAAGTTCTAATGCCAGTCAGCCAAGCGCAATCCATGTGGGAGCGGGCTTGCTCGCGAAGGCGGTCTGTCAGTAGACATTGATATTGACTGACACGACGCCTTCGCGAGCAAGCCCGCTCCCACAGGTTCCCTACCTTGGCTGATTGGCATTGGATAAGACCCGAGCATCACGAATCTGAACAATTATTGTGTTCTGGATAGTCGACTACGCTTGCATGCAAGACTGCTTCGATAAAGCTTGGCTGGGTCTTTCGACCCGGCTTTCCGCTACGACTGGGCAAAGGGACATTGCGACCCGGCTGGCCATGTAAGGATGCTGACGAATGCCGTGTATTGCTGGGCCCTTTATTCATCGTGGGCTACGCCCCTTGTTTCGCGTTGCGTTGTGCGGCCAATTGCTGTGGCCGGCGCTGGCGCTCGCCGATTCCCCCTACGACCAAATGGTTCGTGATGCCCGGGCCGGCAGCTACACGCCTGCGCTGACTGTGTTGCGCCAGGTGCCGGTAAACCAGGCCACCACCGGCCAGATCAGCGATCACTTGCAGATAGCCAGCTGGGCCGGTCTGGACGCTGAAGTGGTCCAGGTCTATGAAACCCAAGGGCACAATCGGGCGTTGCCGGTTCAGGCCCTGACCGCTACCGCACGGGCTTATCGCAACCTCAAGCGTTGGGATTCGGCGACCCGGATGTACAACAAGGTCCTGGCCTTGGAGCCGAAAAATCCCGACCTTCAATTGGGCCTGGTAATGACCCAGGCCGACGCCGGTAAACCTGACGAGGCGGTTGCTCGCGCCAAGGCGTTGGTGGCGGAAAAGCCGGATGATCCTTCCCGCCGTCTGGCTCTGGCTTACGCCTTGACCCGTGCCGGTGCCACCTACGATGCACTGTTTGAATACGACCAGGCTTTCATGCGCGCTGGCAACAAACCCGACGTCGCTCGGGAATACGTGGTTGCCCTGCAACGTGCGCGCCTGCCGGAACCGGCCCTGCGCCTGGCGCGTCAGCGGCCGGGGTTGCTGGATCCGGTCACACTGCGACGCCTTGAAGGTGACTTGGCCGCTGAACGCGTGCGCCTGGCCGAGCTGGCCACTCGAAGCGAAAAAGAACGTTATTTGATCGCCGATCGGGCTCTGGCCGATTACGACCAGTTACTGACGACCTGGACGCCGGATCCTCAGGCCCACGATGACGTCATCCGCTGGCGAATCGATCGCATGGGCGCCCTCAAGGCCCGTGCGCGCACGGCCGATGTGATCGCCGAATACCAGAAGCTGCTCGCCGAAGGCGTGAAGATTCCGACCTACGCCCTGCGTTGGGTGGCGTCGTCCTATCTGGACCTGCGACAGCCGGAAATTGCCACCGATTTGTATCGCCAAGCGCTGATCACGCCGGATGCCGATGTCGGCGACCGCCCGGAAGGCAGCGCCGCGCTCTATTACGCCTTGCTCGAAAGCGACAAGGCCGATGAAGCGCGCCAGGTCGCCGAGGACCTGGCCAAGAACCAGAAACCGCGGATCGAACTCAAGGGCTTGCCGGGCGGCATTCCCAACGATGAATGGATGGCCGCGCAGCAACTCGCCGCCCAGGCCGGTATTTACGGCGCCGATCTTCCATCGGGCGAGCAACGTTTGCAGGCGTTGGTAGATCAGGCGCCCGGTAATACCGGCCTGCGTCTGGCCCAGGCCGATCTGTACCTGGCCCGGGGCTGGCCACGGCGCGCCGAGAGTCAGCTCAAGGAGACCGAGAGCATGGCCCCCCGAGACGTCGGGCTGGAAATCGCTCAGGGCCATACCGCCATGGCTCTGCAGGAATGGCGGCAGATGGATGCGCTGACCGACGATGTGGTCGCGCGTTTTCCAGACAACCGGCAGGTGCAGCGTTTGCAGCGTCAGCGTGCGGTCCATGACATGGCCGAGCTGCGGGTGGAGGCCTACGGCGGCAAGAGTTATAGCGGTGGCAACAGCGACGCCGGGGCGGTCAACGGCAGTCGCGATTTCGGCATCGAAACCACGCTGTACAGCCCACCTATCGATGAAGACTGGCGTCTGTTCGCCGGTGCCGGTTATGCCACCGGCGATTTCAAGGAAGGCACCGGTCACCATCGCTTTCAGCGCGTCGGGCTTGAACGTCGAACCCGCGACATGACCCTGGAAGCGGAAGTCTCCAACCACTCCTACGGCTTCGGTGACAAACAGGGCGCGCGCCTGGCGATTGCCCGAGACATCGACGATCACTGGCAGTACGGCGGCAGCCTAAAGTACCTGTCGGCGCAAACGCCGTTGCGGGCCTTGAACAGCGACATCACCGCCAACGGCGGCAGCGGTTTCATCCGTTGGCGCGCCAATGAGAGCCGCGAGTGGAGGCTGGCGGTCAGTCCCTCGCATTTCAGTGACGGCAACAATCGTGTCGAAGCCTTGCTCACCGGTCGCGAGGGCGTTTACCGCGCGCCGGGGTTGCAGGTCGACCTCGGTCTGGAAGTCGGCTCCAGCCATAACTCCAGCTCCAGCGACGTGCCGTACTTCAACCCAAAATCCGACTTCAGCGTGCTGCCGACGGTGAACGTCAACCACGTGCTCTATCGCCGCTACGAAACCTCCTGGAGCCAGCAGTTCCAGGCCGGTGCGGGCACCTATAGCCAGCGCGATCACGGCACCGGCGGCGTCGGCCTGCTGGGTTATGGCCAGCGCTACAGCTGGAACGACGTATTCGAGGTGGGCGGCCTGCTGAGTGTGATCAACCGGCCTTATGACGGCGACCGCGAAACCGATCTGCGCTTGCTCGTCGACCTCACTTACCGCTTCTAGAAGAGTTTGAAGATGCCATTTATTTCGCGTTTCATCCTTTTGCTGGGAGTGCTGTTGATCAGCGCCTGCGCCCAGCAAGCCCCGGCCTTCGCACCACCGTCCGAACGCCCGGTGTCGGCCAATGAAAAGCCGTGGCCGAAAAACCACGTACTCGGGATCGCTTACCACGATGTCGAAGACAGCGACCCCGATCAGGCGGTGGTGGCCGTGCGCACCGAGCGCATGATCGAGCAACTGGCGTGGCTACGGGAGAACAACTACAAACCGGTCAGCGTCGACCAGATCATGGCTGCTCGCAATGGGGGGCCCGAATTGCCGCCCCGGGCGATTCTGCTGAGCTTCGACGACGGCTACGCAAGCTTCTACACCCGCGTGTTGCCGGTGCTGCGCGCCTATAACTGGCATGCCTTGCTGGCGCCGGTCGGGGTGTGGATCGATACGCCGCTGAACCAGCCGGTGGATTTCGCCGGTACGCCGCGCCAGCGTTCGGACTTCCTGACCTGGGAGCAGATCCGCGAGATTTCCCGATCCGGCCTGGTGGAAATCGCCGCCCACACCGACGCCAGCCACAAAGGCGTGTTGGCCAACCCGCAAGGCAACCTGCAACCGGCCGCCGCGACGCGGCGCTATGACGCCGCTACCGGGCGCTACGAAACCGAAGCCCAATTTCAGGCCCGGATGCGCGCCGACGTGGCGACCATCTCGGAGAAGATCCGCAAGGTTACCGGTTACAAACCGCGTGTCTGGGTCTGGCCATACGGCGTGGCGGATGGCACCTCGCTGCAAGTGGTCGACGACCAGGGTTATCAGATGGCCCTGTCCCTGGATGACGGGCTCGATGCCCTCGACAACCTGATGAGCAGCCCGCGCTTTTTGGTGGTCTCGGACCCGAATGGCGAACGCTTCGCCAACAGCATCGTCTCGGTGCAGTCCAAATCGCCGATGCGCGTGGTGCACGTGGACCTGGACAACGTCTACGACCCGAACCCGGCCCAACAGGACATCAACCTTGGCAAACTGATCCAGCGCATGGCCGACATGGGCGCCAACACGGTGTTCCTGCAGGCCTTCGCCGACCCTGCGGGCGATGGCCTGGTGCGCTCGTTGTATTTCCCCAACCGCCACCTGCCGGTGCGCGCCGATATCTTCGACCGCGTAGCCTGGCAGTTGCGCACCCGGGCTCAGGTGAAAGTCTATGCCTGGATGCCGGTGTTGAGTTTTGCCCTGGATTCGAAGTTGCCGCGAGTCACTCGCTGGGACCCGAAAACCGCTACTACGTCGATCGATCCGGACCAGTACAAGCGCTTGTCGCCATTCGACCCGAACGTGCGGCGCATCATCGGTGAAATCTACGAAGACGTGGCCCGCCTGACCTCGGTCGACGGCGTCCTCTATCACGATGACGCGGTGCTGTCGGACTTCGAAGACGCCGGGCCTGAAGCTCTGAAAGTCTATGCCGTCAATGGTCTGCCCGGTTCGATTGCCGCCCTGCGCGCCGACCCGCAAACCCTGCAGCGCTGGACACGATTCAAGAGCCGCTACCTGATCGATTTCACTCATGAACTGACCGCCAAGGTCCGCGCGATTCGTGGCCCGCAAGTGAAAACGGCGCGCAATATTTTCGCCGAACCGATGCTCAACCCCGAGAGCGAAGCGTGGTTCGCGCAGAACCTCGACGACTTCCTGGGTGCCTACGACTGGACGGCACCGATGGCCATGCCGCTCATGGAAAAACAGAGCCACCAGCAATCCGGTCCCTGGCTCGAAACGCTGGTAGCGACGGTCAAATCGCGCCCCGGCGCACTCGACCGCACGGTGTTCGAATTGCAGGCCCGGGACTGGACGAAAAACGCCGACGCCGACATCAACAGTGCGCAATTGACCGACTGGATGGGTCGCCTCAAGCGTCAGGGCGCCACCAGCTTCGGCTACTACCCGGACAACTTCCTCGAGAACCAGCCGGACCTGAAAACCGTGCGGCCCGCGCTCTCCAACAAGTGGAATCCATAACATGCTGGACAGACTGTTAGCCCTGCTGGTTCTGGCGATCGTCCTTGGGGTTCCCCTCGGGTTGATCTTTCTGCTCACCGGGCAATTCCTGATGGACTTCGTGTTCTTCTATCCGCTGTTCATGTCAGGACTGTGGATCGCCGGCGGCCTGTATTTCTGGCTGCATTGGGAGCGGCATTGGCCGTGGCAGGACGACACCTTGCCGCCACCGCTGGCCGGCGAACCGCTGATCTCGATCCTGGTCCCTTGCTACAACGAAGGCGACAACGCGGCCGATACCATCCATGCGGCGTTGGCCCAGCATTACCCGAACATCGAAGTGATCGCGATCAACGACGGTTCCAAGGACAACACCGCCGCGGTGCTCGATGCACTGGCCGCGCAGGATCCGCGCCTGCGGGTGCTGCACCTGGCGGAAAACCAGGGCAAGGCCGTGGCCCTGCGCATGGGCGCCATTGCGGCGCGCAGCGAGTATCTGGTGTGCATCGACGGCGATGCGCTGCTGGCGCCGAACACTGCGGCGTATCTGGTGGCGCCGATGCTCGACAATGCGCGACTGGGCGCCGTGACCGGCAATCCGCGAATCCGCACCCGTTCGACCTTGATCGGCCGCGTGCAGGTCGGCGAGTTCTCGTCGATCATCGGCCTGATCAAGCGCACCCAACGGGTGTTCGGGCGGATCTTTACCGTCTCCGGGGTGATCGTCGCCTTTCGTCGCACAGCACTGAACCGGGTCGGCTACTGGAGCCCGGACATGATCACCGAAGACATCGACATCAGCTGGAAGCTGCAACTGGATCACTGGAGCATTTTCTACGAGCCACGCGCGTTGTGCTGGATCCTGATGCCGGAAACCCTCGGCGGCCTGTGGAAGCAGCGTCTGCGCTGGGCCCAGGGCGGTGCCGAGGTGCTGTTCAAGAACATCCGTGGCATCTGGCAATACCGCCATCGTTACCTCTGGCCACTGCTGTTCGAATACTGCCTGTCCACTGGCTGGGCCTTCACGTTCCTGCTGTCGGTGATTTTCTGGGGCGTTGGCAAATTTGTCGAAATGCCGCCAGTCATTGCCGTCGATCACCTCATGCCACCGGCGTTTACCGGGCTGCTATTGGCAGTGGTCTGCCTGGTGCAATTCGCGGTCAGCATCCTGATCGATCGCCGTTATGAGAAGGGCCTCGGCAAGACGATGTTCTGGGTGGTCTGGTATCCGCTGGTGTTCTGGCTTATCAGCTTGTTCACCACCCTGGTCAGCTTCCCCAAAGTGCTGTTCGGCCAACATCAGAAGCGCGCGCGCTGGGTCAGCCCGGATCGGGGCATCAAGCCGCTGAATGACGATGAAGAGGAGGTCATCAAATGAAAATCATCAGAACCCGGCAGCGACCCTTTCTGGTCGTGATCGATGTTTTCTTCACCGTGCTCGCCTGGGTCGGGCTGCTGTATTTGCTGGCACAGGGTTTGTGGCCATTGATATATACCCATGACGGCCCGCGCATCGATGCGTCATTTTTCGATGCGCTCGGCACGTTGCAGATTTACCTGTGGGTGGCGCTGCTGAACGCGGCGGTCCTGATCGGCTGGGCGCGTTATCAACAGCGCAAAAGCAAGCGTTTCGCCCAGCGCCGTTTGCCGGCGCCGGTGGTGGATGATCAGGGGCTCAGTAAAAGCTTCAGGCTGACCGGCGACCGACTGGAAAAGCTGCGCACGCCGGGCTCGATGACCATTCACAACGATCAGGATGGCGATGTCAGTCATGTGGTTACGCACTACTTCCCGATTGATCCGGCCGAGCTGCCGCCACCATTGGCGCCGCTGGAGCATCCGTTCGTGATTCGCTTACCGGTCGAAGATGACGACAATCGAGAGCCGGTGAGCCACGTCTGAACAGGGCACGTTCCTGTTGTTTCATCCGTTCGGCGAGCATCGCATAACCCGCTTTTGTAGGAGCTGGCTTGCCAGCGAAGGCGGCTTCACGTCATGCAGCGCCGATGAAAACGCCTTCGCCGGCAAGCCGGCTCCTACGGGGTTCGCATCGTTCATGGCATCTGGAGCAGCCTGCGGCCGCTCCTACGGGGGAGTGCGGAATATTGAAGATGTCACTCAGGCAAAATCCCGAATCAACCGCCACGCCTCATCCACCGACAGCGGCTGTTTCATCCGTTCAGCGAGCATCGCCATGGCCCGCTCCTGATCGCAGGCAACAGCGGCCGCCACCACGCCATTCTTGCCGAACAGGCCGATAAACGGTGGATGGTCAGGATCGCCCTTGAACTCGACCTCATCCCAGGCCTCGACGTGTCCGAGGAAGTCGTAGTTTTTGCTGAAGTGCCAGGTCCAGAAATAGGGCACATCGAGGTAGCGCTCGTCGCCACCGAGCATATTCGCTGCCGCAATTCGCGCCTGTTGCTGAGCCAGGCGCCAATGCTCGATCCGTTGGGGCTGGCCGTTGAGCGGGAAGGTCGCGATGTCGCCGACGGCCCAGAGCCCGTCCGTCACGCGCATCCCGCCGTCGACCTTCAGTGATTGATCTTTTTCTTTTGGCAAATCGGTAAACGGCGTGGTTGCCGGGGTGACACCAATGCCGACCAACACCAGGTCCGCCGGCAAGCGCTGACCGTTGTCCAGCAGCACCGCTTCGACCTTGTCGGTGCCTTCGATCTGCGCCGCTTCGCCATCGGTATGAAACACCACGCCGTTGGCCTCGTGCAGGGCGCGAATCGCTTTGCCGACAGCTTCGCCGAACTGCGCCTCGAAGGGGATGGGATGGCGCGCCAGGACGGTGACATCCAGGCCGTACTGACGCAGTGACGAAGCGGACTCCAGAGCAATGAAACTGTCGCCGATAATCACCGCTCGTTGCCCGGGTTTTGCGGTCATCAGAATCTGCTGCGCTTGCACCTTCGAACGCAGCACGAACACCTGCGGCAGATCGGTGCCGGGCAGCGACAGGGATTTTGGTATGCCGCCGGTGGCGATCACGGCGGCGTCATAGTTCAGCGATTGGCCATCGGCCAGACGCAGGGCCCGGATCGATGCATCCAGGCCCATTACATCGCTGTTTATCCGTTCAATGCGCTGTTCGCTGTAAAAACCTTCATCCCGTAGTGGCGGGACTTCGTCCGGCGGCATCTCCCCGGCAATTACGAATTTGCTCAATACCGTGCGGTCGTAACCGGCCTCGGGCTCGCGGTCGATCAGCATCACCCGGCCGCCGAAACCTTTCTCCCGCAATGCCGCCGCACAAGCCGTACCGGCGGCACCGGCACCGATGATCACAAAGGTTCGCTTATCGTCCGCCGGCGGGGTGCTTGGGGTGGGCATCGGCTGGTCGTCGACCCAGACCTCATCGTCACGGACTTCAAGCGGATAGCGCAGCAGGCTGTCCAGGGACGGTGGTTCGCACAACGCGCCGTCTTCGAGCCGGTAAGCCGCCTTATGCCAGGGGCAGATCAGCCGTCCCTCACACAGCGCACCTTTGGCCAAAGGGGCCCCGGCGTGAGGGCATTTACCCTGATAGGCGCGCAACTGATCGCCGACCCTCAGCAAGACGATTTTCGTCTTGTCGATCCGGACTTCAAGGCCACGGTCTTGGGGCACATCGGCGAAACGGGCGACGCGGTGCAGTGCCATGATCGATCTCCAGCAAGTGTTTCACTTAGGAGTTTGGCGCCTATTCCGAGGTTCAGCCAATTCCCGCTGCCACCGCACGAACGGTCCCGCTATAGTTTGCGAGCCGACCACGGCCCCACCCGCACAAGGTGCTCCGGTATGACCCGTTTGATCTCTCTGAACCCTTGGCTGGCGGCCATTGCAGTCGCCCTTTGCGTGCAGTTTCCGGCGCAGGCCCAGGAGCGTTTCACCCTCAGCATTCCCGGTGTTTCGGACAATCGCCTGTTCACCTCGGTGCAGGCCAGTGACGCCAGTGGTTGCGGCGGCAAGAACCAGTCCCCGGCCCTGAGCTGGAACGCCGGCCCCCCGGGCACCCTTAGTTACGCCATCGTCATGCACGACCCGGACGGCCAGAAAGGCTTGGGCGTCGATCACTGGATTCACTACGGCATCAAGGCCGCAACGCGTCAGATCCCGGCCGGCGTCGGCGCCAAATCCGCCCTCGAAGGCATGGGCGGCAGCAACAGCAAAGGCACCATCGGATATATCGGCCCTTGCCCGCCCGTGGGCGACAGCTCCCATCACTATCTCATTCAGCTTTACGCCCTGGACCTGGCGCCCGACGCCTTGCCTGCCGGCCTGACCCGCGCGCAGCTGATGGAACAGATCAAAGGCCATGTGCTGAAAAACAGTAGCGTGGTGCGGCGTTATCACCGCTGAAGATTTTTTCGGTGAGTTAACCCGAACCTGACGGGCTGCCCGTCTCAGAGGATGAATGAGTCAATTTCCTCCTGAGGTCAGCCCCCATGTCCCTCCCTCTGCATTACCTTCGCCCGGCCGCCCAGGGTTTCGCCGCCGGGTTGTTGCTGGCTATCGCCGGTTGCGGCGCTTCATCCACGCCTGACTCCGTAACGGTTGCGCCCCCGGCTCAAGGTGAGCTGAAAACTGAAGCGTTGGTGCGTGAGGCAGCCATGGCGGACACCCCGCTGGCCAAGCACAGCGCGCGACCGGCACCGTCGGCCGCTTTCTCGCCCATGCCGGCCGGTGAAGCTTATCCACAGGGCTATCGGGATGAGCAGCGGGAGCAATATCAGGCGCTGGCCGATAACCCGATTCACAGCGTGGCCGAGGCGCCCGTCTCGACCTTCAGTGCCGATGTCGACACGGGGGCTTACGCCAACGTCCGGCGCTTGCTCAATCAGGGGCGCTTGCCTCCCGAAGGGGCGGTGCGGCTGGAAGAAATGGTCAATTACTTCCCCTACGATTACGCCTTGCCCACCGATGGCTCGCCATTCGGCGTGACCACCGAGCTGGCGCCGTCGCCCTGGAACCCGCATACACGCTTGCTGCGCATCGGCATCAAGACCTCTGATCGCGCGGTGGCGGATTTGGCCCCGGCGAACCTGGTGTTTCTGGTGGACGTGTCCGGTTCGATGGACCGCCGCGAAGGCTTGCCAATGGTCAAAAGCACGCTGAAATTGCTGGTCGATCAACTGCGTGAGCAGGACCGGGTTTCGCTGGTGGTGTATGCCGGAGAATCTCGCGTGGTGCTGGAGCCGACTTCCGGACGGGAAAAAGCGAAAATTCGTACCGCCATCGATCAATTGACCGCAGGCGGCTCGACCGCTGGCGCGTCGGGTATCGAACTGGCCTATCAAATGGCGCAACAGGCGTTTATCCCCAAAGGCATCAACCGCATCCTGCTGGCCACCGACGGTGACTTCAACGTCGGCATCAGCGACTTCGACAGCCTCAAACAAATGGCTGTGGATAAACGCAAAACCGGCGTGTCCCTGACCACCCTGGGTTTCGGTGTGGATAACTACAATGAACACCTGATGGAACAACTGGCCGATGCTGGCGATGGCAACTACGCCTACATCGACAATCTGCGTGAAGCGCGCAAGGTGCTGGTGGATCAGCTCGGCTCGACTCTCGCGGTGGTGGCGAAAAACGTGAAACTGCAGGTGGAGTTCAATCCGGCCCAGGTCAGCGAATATCGGCTGCTGGGCTATGAGAACCGCGCCTTGAAGCGTGAGGATTTCAGCAACGACAAAGTCGACGCCGGAGAAATCGGCGCAGGGCATACGGTGACGGCGTTGTATGAAGTTGTGCCCAAGGGCGAGAAGGGCTGGCTGGAACCGCTGCGGTATGGCAATTCCGGGGCCGATGTTTCCGTAAAAAACGGGGAAATGGCGATGCTGCGGGTGCGTTATCAGTTGCCGGAAGGTGGGAATAGTCGCTTGATCGAGCGGCCGATTGCTAATGAGCAGATTGGGAAATTGGCATCCGCCAGCAATGATCTGAGATTTTCCGCCGCCGTCGCCGCCTTTTCCCAGCAACTCAAGGACGGTCGTTATACCGGTAATTTCAGTCTCAAGGAGACCGAAGCCCTGGCCCGTGGTGCAAGGGGCGATGATCAATTCGGCCTGCGCAGTGAATTCGTGCAATTGGTGGAGTTGGCGCAGAGCCTGCGAACCCCAACCGCGTCGAATCAACAGCCCAACGACAACCGGATAGAGTAAAAGAGGCCAGTGCTGACATGTCCGACCCTGAAATCAGCTCAGCCGCCAGCAGCGACGAATCGCTGCTGGCGCGCTACCGCTCGGGCGACGGGCCGGCGTTCGAAGTTTTGTACGCCCGCCATCGCCAGGGCCTTTATCGATTCCTCCTCGGCCTCAGCGGCAAACCCGAACTGGCCGAAGAGGTATACCAGGAAACCTGGCTGAGCCTGATCCGCAGCACCAGTCAGCCACAAGGCCGGGCGAACTTTCGTACCTGGCTCTACCAGATTGCCCGCAACAGACTGATCGACCACTGGCGCAAACACGGAATCCACAACCCCCTGCACGACAGCTACGACGAACAAACCCACGCCCTGATTGATGACGCAGCCGACCCCGAACAACTGCTGAGCCTGAGCCGCGACGGCCAACGCCTCGAAGCCGCCCTGCAAACCCTGCCCGCCGACCAGCGAGAAGTCTTCCTGCTGCGCGCCCACGGTGACCTCGACCTGCCGCAGATCGCCACCCTCACAGAAGCCCCGCTGGAAACCGTCAAAAGTCGCTTGCGCTACGCCCAGCAAAAACTGCGTCGGCTGCTGGCCGAGGAGGTACTGACATGACTGACGCCCGACAAACACCGCCATCGCCTGACGATGAAGTGCTCAAGCATTTTCGCGATCACAGCAACGGTGAACCGCCGTCCCATCTAGATGCTTTCATCCTGGCCACCGCGCATCGGGAAGCCCCCGCACCAAAGCCGAACCTGTGGCAACGCTGGCTCCGCGCCTGCCAGCAACCCCGCTGGCAAGTAGCATTCGCCAGCCTCGTCGGCGTGGCCCTGATGCTGGCACTGGTGCAACGCACGCCGGAACAGCTGCCGAGCTATGACTTCGCGCCTGCGCCCAAAGCGTCCGCACCCGCCACCAAACCGGAAGCCGCTGCTCGCTCCCAGGCTGAACCGGCCGGCGCTTTATCTGCCCCCGCCCCGGCTGTGCCCATGGCGGAGTTCTCGGCACCGTTGCAGCGCGAGTCGATCAATAGCGAAATGGCGGATGAAGCAAAAGTCAGCAAACGCTTAGCCGCGCCGGCCAAGTCACTGGATGATCAATTACGTGAAGTGATACGCCTGCAAGAAACCGGTCAAACCCAAGCAGCCGAGGCGCTGCTGACGACACTGCACAAGCGCTTTCCCAAGGAAAACCTCACGGCCCGACTCAAGGATTTGCAGAAGAAATGAGGTGAACGGCGGTCGGCAAATTTGGCATCGACATCCGAAAGCGCGCACTATTCGGCCCATAGCCGATGCGTTGGAGGATGCCGTGGCACAAAAAATCGACCGCATCGCCCAAATGCTCAACTGCCCGGTGAAGGGTGAGGAATTACGGCGAGCAGTGACTGAGAGTCGTAAGGAGTTTCTGCTGGCGAAGCAGGCAGAAGAAGCACTTGAGGAAGACGTTCTTGATGATGAGTTGATTGAGGGCGAAGAAGACGATGATGATTACGATGAGTTTGACTGGACGACAGAATAAAAAAACCGCTTTGGCGGTTTTTTGTCATTAAGAAATGCTGTTTGACCTTGAGTCCATCTAGGCGTGTTTTACGCAACAGGTATAGGGGGCGCGCCAGCAGCAACGTCGCCGACTACCCAAGAAACTACCCAAGAAACCGCCCAAGAACTACCCAAGAAACTATCCAGAAATATTGTGGGTAATGGCGATGATCGGCAGCGATGGGTGCACACATATACGGCTGATCTGACGCGAGTTAGCGATTTGAACTGTCAAGTTTTCCTTGACGGTTGCCTCCGTTTTGACTCGATCCCCAGAGTCTACCGGCAGTTGACGAGAAGTTCTCAACCCTTACAATCGCCCACAACACGGCCCCTGTCGGTTGATGCGCTTCGGTGCTGAGACTGCTCAGGGGTTTTTTATTGCCTGGGATTTTTCCGCCTTACCAATCGCGTTGGATCCCGGGTACGCTTTGAGCTGAACGGTGTGGTCGGCACCTTTCACCGACCACACCCGGACAAAAAAGCTAAGCCCTACCAGGTTCGTGATGCTCGGGCTTTCCTTGAACAAGCAGGAGTCGCCGCATGAATGTAATGAATTACAAAGGCTATGCCGCCCGAATTGAGTACAGCGAGGAAGATGGCCTGTTTGTCGGCCATATTGCTGGCATTAGAGATGTCGTTGGGTTTCACGGTGAGTCAGTACAGGAGCTTCAAAGTGCATTCGAAGAGGCAGTCACTGATTATCTGGATACTTGCGCCAAGCTCTGACGAAGACCGGGAGCATGCCTGACCACTGCTATTGCACAGCTATGCAGTTGCATGAGGGTAGGGACGCCAGAAGTCAGCATCAACACGCCTCCGCTCACATCTGGCAGTTTTGGAGGCCCCGAATAATCGGGGCGCATTTCAAGGGTGATTGGCCACTATTCTGCGGCTTGTTGCGTCGTCTGCGGTGGTCGCGTCAGCACTTTCACCACATCATCAATCACCGCCTTACTCATCGCCGTCAAATAGTGCGCGGCCCAGGCATGGCGGTCGGTGTCTTTCGAGTAGGCAGCATCCTCAGCAAGCGACTTGGCCAGGAACAACAGGTCGGACGCCTGCGCCAATGCTTTGCTAATAGGCACCCCAGCGCTGACATGAAACAGCGGATCGTCTGCACAGTAGAGGCAGGGCGTGAGGCCGATGGTTTTTGTTTCGGAGTGTTCAGTCATTTGCCACCTCCATTGACGGAGGTGCGGTTGGCGCGCGATTCGCAATTGCGGTGAGGGATAAGCCTAATTTCGTACGGATTTATATTGCGCATGGTCTAGCTCCTTGACGAGGAACTGCCACTTTTTCGTTACCAAGCGAATGGGTGGCAGCTGTGCGCAGGTTGGTAAACCGGGAGTCAAGGAATCCGGCACGCCCGAAGACGTCCCACGCACAGCCGCCATAACTCAAAATTGCGGGCGTAAAAAAACGCCTGCAATTCTCAATGGGGGCGCTGTTGCGCTTAACTCTCGGGTTACCAAGCCCGGTCGCTGAATTGGCAGCGACCGCGGAAGGGTATCGTGCAGGCTGATCTCCTGCAACCTCCGCAGACCTCATGCGTCAGCCGACGACAAAAGTAGCAATCGACATTCATGCTGAGTTTTGTACGAGCGATTTCCGAGAGTCGTCAGAATTTTCTCATCAATCAATCGGAGGCCCGTCTGCGGCAGTAGTCAACTTTTAGTTTACAACTGCCCCTTCAGCCGGCTCACCGTCAGTCAATAGCTCATTCCGCTGTCATGGGCCCTCTCGACTAGAGTGGCAAGTAGGTCAGCTTCAGTGGAATCAATCTCTTGGTTTCCGAATCCGTCTGCCCATAGTGTTCAATCAACGCGCGTACGAGGTTATCCAGCGTCCAAAGCGTCAGCGGCACACTGGCCCGTTCTGCTTCGTAGTAGGCATCCTTACTGAATCCACCTGTGCTGACATAAAGCCCACGATCATCCTTATGCCGACCTCCAAGAAAACTACGGATTTGTTGACTGCCCATCTGATCTTTGCGGTGTTTGACTTCAACGATGATCCGCGGATTTTCAAACCCGAATCCATCCGGTGACGCGATGATGTCTTTTCCACGATCAGGGCCAGCCGGGGAGACCTGGGTCTTGTAGCCCATCGCACGCAAGATACCTGCGACCAAGTCCTGCATATCATCCCAAGGCAATGCGTTGATAAGGTCCTTGATGCGTTCGAGAGCCAGACTTTCCATGCCCGCCAGAGGATCGCTGTCGGGGTATTCCTCTTCAACGGGTGGTAACGCGGGTGGCTTGTCTCCAGCCGCCATCGCTTTCAATTCCTGGAGCGCAAAGTCAGGTACGACAAAGACTGTAAGTGTGGAGCCGAGACTATTCTTGCTGGCAGAACTCAGGCTGTCGCGATCCACTTCTTGAGCTAGCCATTGAACTGGGCGGGTCAGTGACATTCCAAGATCGGCGAGATCAGTATTGTGTTTGAAGTCGCCGGTGATTTTGCCCACCAAATAAGTGCGATTGGCGGGTGAATATGTCACCACCCAATCACCGGGCTGAATTTCATTGATGAAGCGCCATACCTGCGAGGCGCCTGAAATAGCAGTACCGGGTTTGATATTGGGTTCAATGTCTTGGTAGAGGCGGGTGACTTCCTTGCGCGTCATACCGGGTTTGGCCAGCGGCGCGAGTTGTGACCATCCAATTGCGGCGACACCGCGTTCACGGAAATCGTCGTATAGCCGGCCAGATTCACCGCGGATCATCCACATTTTGGCCATGTCACTTCCTTAGTAATCGATTGCACCGGTACGTACGCGGCACGAGCTTGGGTGAGGGATTTCATGCACTGATACAACCACGAACACCGGCATAGCCGTATCCGGTTCGTCACACCGGCTGAGCGGCATCGAGGACTGGACCATCAGGTCTTGGCCCGGCGACATGAGCTGTACCAACGAGCCAAAGAGAATAAGCCGGAACGGTGGTCGGGTCGAACGCGTAACTGGGAGCCAATCGGCACCGTGCTGTTGAACCCGGATCGAGAGCAACAGGTCGAGAAAAGAGCGGCATAGTTAGACAGTTGACGCGACAACTACCTTGAAAAACGCCGCATCTCCCGGCTTAAGCACTACAAGACAACTGAAAAATATAATCCGGACTGCCGAAGGTCTTGCCAGTCATGCTTTCAAGGCGACTTACCTGCTCAGACGATAGTTCGTATTCATAGATTGCATCCTCTGGCTCACTCCAGGCCATGAGCTCCGCTAATATATCGAACTGGTCGGCAGGTATCTCGATACTGAATGCCAGTTGTTCGGTTTTCTTGTCGAATGCAAGAATCTCATGCTGCATTTTTCGGGTTCCTCTCAAGATTACTTTGGCGTGAATCGGCCCGGCTCGTTCACGGGCTTAGCTGGATCTATCTGTCCGCCTAGTGATAAAGCCCAATGCTGTACGTCAAGTCATCTTTGATGGGGTCTCCGAGTACCGTCATAACCGCCACGGCCTGATCTTGCGTTAGATCGTTTTCACCCATTGGTACGTCCGTCAGGGACGCCCAGCCCATTGCGGTGAGCACTGGCAGCTCTAGCTCCTGAGATACGGTTCTTTCGTACTGCAATGAGTTGTCCGGATTTGGCTCGGGATAAAAGCCGCTGATTACGATAAATGTCATGGGAGCTGCTCCTGACTTACTTTATTGTTGTCTTTCTTTCGGGTCTGGCTTTGCCTGTTTGTTCGCCGGTGTTTGCGTCGAACTCGCCCAAGTGATTATTTTGCCAGTCGTACACCTCTACTGCTCCATGCTGGTAGTCCCATTCATAAATTCGTTTTTTGCTTTCCCAGCGCGCCCGACTTCCTTTTCGACGGACCCTTATAGCATCGGGAAAAGCGGGCAACGTGAGCGGTGGAGTGTGGTACTTGATATCTCCACCGCCAGCTGGCCGAGCAAACACCACGTACAGCGACTTCAACCCAGTGTCCACTGGAAACACCAGAATACAGTCGTCGGTGGTGATGTCTTCACCGGGGAGGCCTTCGATCTGACTGTCTGTGTTTTCCGGGATCGGGTGTACCAGGATAGTGCCGAGCTGTTCTCCGCTACTGTCGGGATAGATCAGCGGCGGCAATTCTCCTAGTGGCCCGCGCTGGGGCGTCCATAGAATAGTGATGCCATTGAGCTTGGCTTCCATGGCGGTTTTATCGGCGTTCCAGTTGGCCTGCACCGTGCGTACAGTGTCGTCGCCTGATGCGGTGGTGTGGATGCCGTAGATCTGTAATGCGCCCTCAGCATCATGACGAAACTGAAAACGCACACGGGTAGGTGCATGGGTCATGCTGCGCAACTGAGTGTCGGTATGGAGCGTGCCGTCGCCCATCTTGGTCGGGAGCATGCCCAGTATGAAAACACTGGCTGGCCCGCCCGCACCGCGTATTGCCCAATTGAGACGCTGTTGCAGGATGCCGCCACCGGCCATGCGACCTAGTGCCAGATCGGCGCCGAGTGCCGTCGCTACGGCGGTACTGGCCGACGGAAAAAGCATGGCGCCCGCGACCATTACCTTGCCGAAGTTCGAAGCCGGCTCCAGAGCGGTACCGGCGTCGGTGCTACACCAGTTATCGGGGATACAGGATTTGGCAAAGACCTGATCGTCGCGAGGCTTGGTCTGTGGCCATGGATCTTTTGGGGGGATGTAGACCGGTTCAGGCGCTGGCGCTGATCTCGCGATGAAGCCACCGCCTGAGCTGGCAAAGCGTTCCTTTACCAACAGCAAATCACCCTTACGGACGGCTTCGACAATCTCGCTGTCGCTGCTGATACGGGAATGGCTCCCAAAATCAGCGAGTCCGTCGATGTTGTGGCGACCTCGCATCAGTGCGTAGTTCACCAATTGGGCGGCAGTGCTGGGGCTTTCGGTTTGTTCGAGGCCCTTGTCGGCATTCCTTATCAAACGCATGGCGTTCCCTTTGGTTAAGTCCTCGGGGAGGCATTCTGGAGAGCGTGAAGCGCGCTAGGAAAAAAATAGTTTTGCGGCATTTGTCCGAGCTGGCTGTGCGCCCTGAGACAACACCCACAAAAAAGCCCCAGACCCTAAGGTCTGAGGCTTTCTCGTTTCTACGTATGGTGCACCAGGCGGGATTCGAACCCACGACCCCTGCCTTCGGAGGGCAGTACTCTATCCAGCTGAGCTACTGGTGCAATGCGGGCGCCATGATACTCATATGCGCTGCGGGCGTCCATGCTGCTGAATCGTCTGCGTTTTTCAAAAGCGTAACCTGCCTTTGCTACGCTGATCAGAAAAAATAGGCAGATGCGCCGTTTTCGTTCTTTTTTTCGAACAGCCTATTGTCCTTTACCCCCTTTGATCCTAGGATTCGTTTGAGATTTCAAACGCTCTTGTCTGGGTGCTGAACCGCACGAGTTCGATCAGTGCGCTATTTATGTGCTTCAGCCCGGTGAATGATTTCCCTGACGGCAGCCTATAAGGCGCCTTTCTACAATCATAATTCGCTCCGCGCCTGCGCGGTGCTGTTAAGGAAAGCCGACATGCAGCTTAAAGACACCCAGTTGTTCCGCCAGCAAGCCTTTATCGATGGCGCTTGGGTCGATGCGGACAACGGTCAGACGATCAAGGTCAATAACCCGGCAACGGGCGAAATTCTGGGCACTGTGCCGAAAATGGGCGCTGCCGAAACCCGCCGTGCGATCGAAGCCGCAGACAAAGCGCTGCCGGCCTGGCGTGCACTGACCGCCAAGGAGCGTGCGAACAAGCTGCGTCGCTGGTTCGAGCTGATCATCGAGAATCAGGATGACCTGGCGCGCCTGATGACCCTCGAGCAGGGCAAGCCATTGGCTGAAGCCAAGGGCGAGATCGTTTACGCCGCTTCCTTTATCGAATGGTTCGCCGAAGAAGCCAAGCGAATCTACGGTGACGTGATTCCGGGCCACCAGCCAGACAAGCGCCTGATCGTGATCAAGCAACCGATCGGCGTAACGGCTGCGATTACCCCGTGGAACTTCCCGGCCGCGATGATCACCCGTAAAGCCGGCCCGGCCCTGGCCGCCGGTTGCACCATGGTGCTCAAGCCTGCTTCGCAAACTCCGTTTTCCGCATTTGCCCTGGCTGAACTGGCCCAGCGTGCCGGTATTCCGAACGGTGTGTTCAGTGTGGTGACCGGCAGCGCCGGCGACATTGGCAGCGAGCTGACCGGCAACCCGATCGTGCGCAAACTGTCGTTCACCGGTTCGACCGAAATCGGTCGTCAGTTGATGACCGAGTGCGCCAAGGACATCAAGAAAGTCTCGCTGGAACTGGGCGGCAACGCGCCGTTCATCGTGTTCGACGACGCGGACCTGGATAAGGCCGTCGAAGGCGCGATCATTTCCAAGTACCGCAACAACGGCCAGACCTGCGTCTGCGCCAACCGCCTGTACATTCAGGATTCGGTCTACGACGCTTTTGCCGAAAAACTGAAAGTGGCCGTGGCCAAACTCAAGATCGGTAACGGTCTGGAAGACGGCACCACCACTGGCCCGCTGATCGATGAAAAAGCCGTGGCCAAGGTTCAAGAGCACATTGCTGACGCCGTCGGCAAAGGCGCGACCGTGCTGGCGGGTGGCAAGAGCATGCAGGGCAACTTCTTCGAGCCGACCATCTTGACCAACGTGCCGAACAACGCTGCCGTGGCCAAGGAAGAAACCTTCGGTCCATTGGCGCCACTGTTCCGCTTCAAAGACGAAGCCGATGTGATCGCGATGTCCAACGACACCGAGTTCGGTCTGGCTTCGTACTTCTATGCTCGCGACCTGGGTCGTGTGTTCCGTGTGGCTGAAGCCCTGGAATACGGCATGGTCGGCGTCAACACCGGGTTGATCTCCAACGAAGTCGCGCCGTTCGGCGGCATCAAGGCGTCGGGCCTGGGCCGTGAAGGCTCCAAATACGGCATCGAAGATTACCTGGAAATCAAATACCTCTGCCTGGGCATCTAAGCTCGGCCCGGCAAGGCATTGCTTCAAGCGCAAAGGGCACGAGAGCGCTGTCCCTTTGCGACGCTTCAAACGGAATTTTCTCTGTGGCCGGGAACGCTGTGGCAGTCGATCATCGCATGCTGCCGTAGTTGCCTCCCCGCCGCATTTTCCTTGAACCACGCCGCCCGATGAGCGGTGAATGAGGACACTATGAGCAAGACTAACGCATCCCTGATGAAACGCCGCGAAGCCGCTGTACCGCGCGGTGTTGGCCAGATTCACCCGATCTTCGCCGAGTCCGCGAAGAACGCCACCGTGACCGACGTTGAAGGTCGCGAGTTCATCGACTTCGCCGGCGGTATCGCCGTGTTGAACACCGGCCACGTGCACCCGAAAATCATCGCCGCCGTCACCGAACAGCTGAACAAGCTGACCCACACTTGCTTCCAGGTCCTGGCTTACGAGCCGTACGTGGAAGTGTGCGAAAAAATCAACGCCAAGGTGCCAGGTGATTTCGCCAAGAAAACCCTGCTGGTGACCACCGGCTCCGAAGCCGTGGAAAACTCCATCAAGATCGCCCGCGCCGCTACTGGCCGTGCCGGCGTGATCGCGTTCACCGGCGCTTACCACGGTCGCACCATGATGACCCTGGGCTTGACCGGTAAAGTCGTGCCTTACTCGGCCGGCATGGGCCTGATGCCAGGCGGCATCTTCCGCGCGCTGTACCCGAACGAACTGCACGGTGTGAGCATCGACGATTCGATCGCCAGCATCGAGCGCATCTTCAAGAACGACGCCGAGCCGCGTGACATCGCTGCCATCATCATCGAGCCGGTTCAGGGCGAAGGTGGTTTCTACGTCGCGCCTAAAGAGTTCATGACGCGTCTGCGCGCCCTGTGCGACCAGCACGGCATTCTGTTGATCGCTGACGAAGTGCAAACTGGCGCTGGCCGTACTGGCACCTTCTTCGCCATGGAGCAGATGGGCGTTGCCGCCGACCTGACCACCTTTGCCAAATCCATCGCTGGTGGCTTCCCGTTGGCCGGTGTCTGCGGCAAGGCTGAATACATGGACGCCATCGCGCCGGGCGGCTTGGGCGGCACTTACGCCGGTAGCCCGATCGCTTGTGCCGCGGCCTTGGCCGTGATGGAAGTGTTCGAAGAAGAGCACCTGCTGGATCGCTGCAAAGCAGTCGGCGAGCGTCTGGTCACTGGCCTGAAAGCCATCCAGGCCAAGTACCCGGTCATCGGCGAAGTGCGTGCCCTGGGCGCGATGATCGCGGTCGAGCTGTTCGTCGACGGCGACAGCCACAAGCCGAACGCTGCTGCCGTGGCATTGGTTGTGGCCAAGGCGCGCGACAAGGGCCTGATCCTGCTGTCGTGCGGCACCTACGGCAACGTTCTGCGCGTGTTGGTACCGCTGACTTCGCCGGACGAGCAACTGGACAAAGGCCTGGCGATCATCGAAGAGTGCTTCTCCGAGCTTTGATTGATTTGTGACCTGATCGACAAAAAACCCGCTTCGGCGGGTTTTTTTATATCGCTTGAAAACATCAGAGGGTAATTGAGCTGTATCGAATAGCCATCATTGACTAAGGTGCAAGCATTGCCGTTGGAGTGTGCGATGACTGTGGTTTTACCCGCTGTACCGCGTGTGCTGATTGCCGAGGCCGACCCCTGGTCCCGCGATCTGCTCAAGCAAGTGTTGTTGAATGTGCGCTGCGACGCGCGGCTGGACCTGTGTGCCGATGGTCAGGAGGCATTGCACCTGTTGGCGGAAAATCCTTACGAGCTGGTAATCGTCGACTGGGAGTTGCCCGGCGTCGATGGCCTGAACGTCTTGCGCAGTGTCCGTCAGCGCAAACGTAATCCGCCGCTGCCCTTCATTCTGATGAGCAGTCGCAACGACAGCGCCAGCGTGCGCGAAGCCTTGCCTCTGGCGCCCACGGCGTACCTGACCAAACCCTTGAACATGGAAAGTCTGACCCAGCGCTTGCAGGATTTGCTGCTTCACGCCGGTGAAGAGGTGTCGTGCGAGGTGCCGTCATTGGCGCCGGGCATGAGCTTGTCGGTGTACCTCGAGCGGCGTCGCGAACTGGCGGACGGTGCGCCGTTGATGACCGACGTGCAGGTGGCGATCAATCGTAGCCTCAATCCCAATGGCCTCGATCTGACGCGGCTGGAAGACGAAATCCGCACCGACCCGCAAGTCACCGCTGTCTTGATCGCCGCCGCCAACAGCGCGGCTCAGCATCATGGCGTCGGTGTGCAAACCCTGGCCCAGGCGCTGCATCGCTTGGGCACCGGGCAAAGCATGAACCTGATTCTGGGGCTCGCCCTCAAGCGCAGTGCCCGGCTCAGCGATCCGCAACTGGCGGACTACGCCGAGCGTTATTGGCAGTTGTCCCTGCACACTGCCGAATATGCGCGGACGCTGGCGCGCTTGCTGGATCTGGATCAGGAGCGCTGTTATTGCGCAGGCATGCTGCATTGCCTCGGCGACTTGACGTTGCTGCGTTGTTTGCAGGAGTGGAAGCAGGCCGGTGGTGAGCTGGATGAGTTGGAAGAAGTCGGCGATGCCCTGGCCGAATTCGGCGCGGCCTACGGTTCGGCGCTACGGACCCGCTGGCGCCTGCCGCTGGAGCTGCGAGAGCTGATTGCGGCGGTTTATCAGCTCGGTGGCGGGGTTTACTCCCGCGAAGCACTGGTAATGAACATGGCCGCACAAATGGCGCGCCTGACCGAGCATGAGGGGATCGAAGCGTTGTCCAAGTGCCGCACGGCGCGGTTGCTCAAGATCGGATTGCCGGAGTTGATGCGTTTGCGCAAAAAATAAGCCTGCCGCAAATCCTGTAGGAGCGAGGCTTGCCCGCGAAGAAGTCACCACGGTGGGTCAGCAAAACCGAGGTGACTTCTTCGCGGGCAAGCCTCGCTCCTACAAATCAAGTCAGCCAGAAATGATGCGGTTCTTGCCTTGGCGCTTGGCCTGGTACATCGCCGCATCGGCGCGGGCGAACAGGCTGTCGACGCTTTCATCCACTGGAGTCAGGCTACTCAGACCCTGGCTGACGGTGATGCCGAACGTCTGGTCGTCATGGCTGAAACTCAACCGTTGAATCTCCCGTTGCAGGCGCTCGGCCACTTGCATCGCCATGTCCGGTGCACAGCCGGGGAGCACAGCGGCGAATTCCTCACCGCCGATCCGCCCGAACAGATCACCACGCCGCAGGGCCGCGCGACCGCTCTCGGCGATGCATTGCAGCACCTTATCGCCTTCCGGATGGCCGTAGGTATCGTTGATCACTTTGAAATCATCGATGTCCAGCAGCAGGAACGCCATCGGCGTACCGTTCACTCGCGCCTGCTCGAATTCGTGATGGGCGCGTTCGAAGAAGTGCCGACGGTTGCTGCTTTGGGTCAATGCATCGGTGGTAGCCAGGCGTTGCAACTCGGTTTCCATCTGCTTCTTT
This sequence comes from Pseudomonas sp. PGPR40, assembly GCF_022014505.1. NCBI lineage: Bacteria > Pseudomonadati > Pseudomonadota > Gammaproteobacteria > Pseudomonadales > Pseudomonadaceae > Pseudomonas > Pseudomonas sp. PGPR40. Next base: position 82,590 of record NZ_JAKLSP010000030.1, read on the forward strand.
TCGGTGATGTCTTCGGCAATGCCGACGATGATCACCGGTTGGCCCGGTTCGGCCTGACGGTTGATGAAGCACTTGTCGCTGAGCCAGCGTACCTGGCCGTCGGCCGCGATGATGCGGTACTCACGGTCTTCAACGGCGCCTTTGATCAGCACTTGGGCGAGGCTGCGCTCGGCGTAGTCCAGATCGTCGGGATAGATGCTGTCGCGCCAGTGACTGAAGTCGGACAGCAACAGGCCGGCGGGGCGGCCGAAAATCCGGTCATAGGCCGGGCTGACGTAGAGCACCTGACGGGTTTCCCAGTTGAATGCCCAAAGCACGGCGTTGACGCTGACCAGCAGCGAGCTGAACAGCTGTTCGCGTTCGCTCAGGCGTGCCACTTCACCTTGGGCATGCATCAGCGCCATTAGCGTTTGCGCGGCTTCTGGCCACTGGGGAAGGGATGTGTCTTGCAGGTTTTCATTGACCATCGGCACTAATCTCAAAGAGCGTGCCGCTATGTCGACAGCGGCCAAAAAACAAGCCCGCCTGGATGGCGAAGTGTCTTTGAGATAGGGGATTTGGAGCGAAGTTCCCGCTTTTTGTGGTGAGGGGGCAGGGGGCCGCTGGGCGGTACTGGCGACGCGTTTTTTTCAGTTAAAACGCGTCGCCAGGTTTTGCGTCTGCTGCGCAGCCGAGCGGGAGCAAGCTCCCTCGCCACAGGCAAGCCCCTCCTCAGGGGCAAGCTGTCATCAGAGGATCAGGCGTTGGCAGGGCGCAGGGAGTAGGTTTTCAACTGGTCGGCGAAGTCGCGCAGGGATTGAATGCCGCTGGCCTCGGCCTCGTGTACCCAATCCTTGATGGCGGCCAGCATGTCGTGACCATTTGAGCTTGTCTTGACCCAGATCTGCTGCAAGGCCAGGCGTTTTTCGTAAATTACCTTCAGCGCCTGGCTGTGCTCGAGCATGGTCTGGATGCGCACATGGTGTTTGTCGTCCAGCAGGCTGGTTTCCCGCGAGAGCAGGCGTTTGGCCCGGTGGAACTGGTGGCGGACCGAGTGATCGACCTTTTCCAGCTCTTGCTTGACCAGCGGCGCGATCACCAGCTTGCGGTACTGGGCCATGATCTGGAAGCGGTTGTTGAGGATCGCCATGGCGGTGTCCATGTCCAGGCTGCCTTTGCCTTCGACACGGTGGGCAATCGGTGCGACCCGCTGGACCTTGGCCAGACGCAGGAAGCTGAAGACCTGGATCCAGGCCCAGCCGAGGTCGAACTCCCACTTTTTCACCGACAGTTTGGCCGAGTTAGGGTAAGTGTGATGGTTGTTATGCAGCTCTTCGCCGCCGATCAGGATGCCCCAAGGCACCAGATTGGTCGCTGCATCGCGGCATTCGAAGTTGCGGTAGCCGATGGCATGGCCCAGGCCATTGACCACACCGGCGGCCCACACCGGGATCCACATCATCTGGATGGCCCAGATGGTGATGCCGATGGTGCCGAACAGCAGCAGGTCGATGACGCCCATGATTGCCACGCCCAGCAGCGGGAAGCGGCTGTAGAGGTTGCGTTCGATCCAGTCTTCGGGGCAGTTTTTCCCGTAGATGCGCAGGGTCTCGGGGTTTTCCGCTTCGGCGCGGTACAGCTCGGCGCCTTTGCGCAGAACGGTGGACAGGCCCTTGATGACCGGGCTGTGCGGGTCATCGACGGTTTCGCATTTGGCGTGATGCTTGCGGTGGATAGCCGTCCACTCGCGGGTGTTCTGCGCGGTGGTCAACCACAGCCAGAAGCGGAAGAAATGTTTCAGGCCGGCATTGAGCTCGAGCGAGCGATGGGCTGAATAACGATGCAGATAGACCGTGACGCCGATGATTGTCACGTGGGTCATCAGTAGGGTGACTGCCACCAGTGACCAGGGCGATAAGCCAAGAAAACCTTCGTACCACATAGCCTATAGGACCCTCGATAAAGAAAAAAACAGCCATCGCATTATCACTAAGCCCACAGATAAAACCAGTCACCCTTTCAGATAAGAGTGGCTGGATGTTTCTTTAATCTATAATTCCAGCCTTTTTTGTAGGGACATGGACGCTCGAATGTCAGCCACATATCGCGATGCCTTGCGCGCAGCGCTGCTCTACCTGGTGCTTTCCGTAGCCTGGCTCCAGTTTAGTGGTTATTTATTGAACAGATTCTTCGATAGCTCCGCGGACCTGCTGCGCTGGCAACTGATTAACGGTTATGCCTGGGTGGCGTTCAGTGCGGGGCTGATTTTTATTGCACGGGCACGATTGTTTCGCTGCCTGGGCGTCGGCGCCAAATTGCGTGAGCGCAGTGCAGACCGGGAACGCCTGCGTCAGGCGGCAGCGGTGTTCGATTGCACCCGTGAAGGGGTGCTAGTCACTGATAGCAAAGGATTGATCGTCCACGTGAACCGGGCGTTCATGGAAATCACCGGCTATCAGCGCGAGGAAGTGTTGGGTCTGCGACCGAATATATTCAAGTCGGGTCATCACCCGCCGGATTTCTACCAGGCGATGTTCGTCACACTCGACAGCCTCGGCGAGTGGAGCGGGGAAATCTGGAACCGTCGCAAAAGCGGCGAGATCTACCCGCAATGGCAGACGATCCGCCTCATTCACGACGATCAGGGGCAGCTCAGCCAGTACGTCGCGGTGTTTTCCGACATCAGCGCGATCAAAAACTCCGAGCATGAATTGAGGCGCCTGGCCCACCACGATCCGCTGACCGATCTACCCAATCGTCTGCTGCTTACCGACCGTGCCGGGCAGGCAGTGGCCTCGGCGCAGGTTCATAAACGTGGTTGCGCGTTGCTGATGATTGATCTGGATCACTTCAAGTTGATCAACGACAGTCTCGGTCACAGCGTCGGTGATCAACTGCTCAAGGCCGTGGCTGAGCGCCTCAATACCTTGTTCGTTCCGGGCATGACGCTGGCGCGGCTCAGCGGCGATGAATTTGCGGTATTGGCTGAAAACTGCCCGCAGCCAGGGCATGCCGCGGCACTGGCTCAACGAGTTATCGACGGGCTTAAAGCACCATTCCAGATTGACGAGCATTCGCTATTCATCAACGCCAGTATCGGCATCGGCCTGTTCCCCAGCGATGCCTTGAGCGCCGAGCAATTGTTGCGCAACGCCGATTCGGCGTTGTTTAAGGCCAAGAACGCTGGCCGCGATGGTTATGCCCTCTACACCGAAGAATTGACCGCGCATGCCCAGCTACGTGTCGAGATCGCATTCGAGTTGCGCCGAGCGCTGGAGCAACAGGAATTGCGGGTTTATTACCAGCCTGTGCATGACCTCAAAAGCAGTCGCGTGATCGGCGTCGAGGCATTGGTGCGCTGGGAGCATCCGCAGCGCGGGCTGGTGTCGCCAGCTGAATTCATCCCCATTGCCGAACGCACCGGGCTGATTGCCGAGATCGATGCCTGGGTCATGCGCCAGGCCTGCCAGCAGATGTGCCAGTGGCAAGAGGCGGGCGTGGTGTTGTCATTTGTCGCGGTAAACGTTTCTTCTCGCTTGTTCGCCCGACGCGAGTTGTATCAGCAGGTGGCTCTGGTGCTGCACGACACAGGGCTGGATCCGGCGTATCTGGAGCTGGAAGTCACCGAAAGTGCAGTAATGGAAGACCCGGAAGTGGCGCTGGAACAGATGCATCGCTTGCGCGAGTTGGGCGTGCGGCTGGCCATCGATGATTTCGGCACGGGGTATTCGTCGTTGCTGCGCCTCAAGCGTTTGCCGGTGCAAAAGCTCAAGATCGATCAGGGATTTGTCGCAGGCTTACCGTGTGATGAGGACGACGCAGCGATTGTGCGGGTGATCATTGCGCTGGCGCAAAGCATGGGCATGCAAGTGCATGCGGAGGGGATCGAGCAGGTCGAGCAGGCGGGGTTTCTGCTGGAGCACGACTGCGATTTGGGGCAGGGGTACTGGTTTGGGCGGCCGGTGCCTGCGGCAGCATTGGATTGGACTCGGGCGCCAGTGATTGGATGAGCGCTTGATGATCGTTCCCACGCTCTGCGTGGGAATGCATCCAGTGACGCTCTGCGTCACCTCTCGATCAGGGACGCAGAGCATCCCGGGCGGCATTCCCACGTGGAGCATGGGAACGATCAGCTTTTTGGTTATATAAAAATTCTTAAATAGTCTTTTTAAGAATATCTGCGCCTATCTACTATTGCTCTCACGCCGTAAGCGGTGCCGCCGCAGCCAGGCAATCTCTCAGTTGAAGGAGCAGCACCATGAGCGCATCCCTACGTAGTGTTGACGGGCAGGACGAAGCCACCATTTTGCGTGAGATCCAGAGCGCTTTGCGCGATCTGCGTTTTGGCGCGGTGGAAATCACCGTGCATAACGCCCAGGTAGTCCAGATCGAACGCAAAGAGAAATTCCGTTTGCAGCAGCCGGGCAACAAGCCGGGCTGAAGTGAAAGATTGAAAGATCGCAGCCAGGCAACCCGTTCCAGACCAGACCATAAGAAAAAAGCCACCACACCAAGAATTCCAGGAGCTTTCACCATGTCGTCTATTCGCCACTTTGCTTTGGCCGCCCTGGCCAGTGCCCTTTTTGCTGGTTCCGCGGTTGCCAAGGATTACGAATTGCTCAACGTGTCGTATGACCCGACCCGTGAGCTGTATCAGGACTACAACGCCGAGTTCATCAATTTCTGGAAGAAAGAGCATGCCGGTGACAGCGTAAAGATCCAACAGTCCCACGGTGGTTCGGGCAAGCAGGGCCGGGCGGTGATCGACGGTTTGCGGGCCGACGTGGTGACCCTGGCCCTGGCCGGTGACATTGATGAAATCGCCAAACTCGGCAAGAGCCTGCCGGTCGATTGGCAGAAGCGTTTTCCCGAAGCGAGCACGCCTTACACCTCGACCATTGTGTTCCTGGTGCGCAAAGGCAACCCGAAAGGCATCAAGGATTGGGGCGACCTGACCAAAAACGGCGTGGAAGTCATCACCCCGAACCCGAAAACCTCCGGCGGCGCACGCTGGAACTTCCTCGCGGCCTGGGCCTATGGCCTGAAAGCCAACGGCGGTAACGAAGCCAAGGCCAAAGAGTACGTGCAGACCCTGTTCAAACACGTGCCAGTGCTGGACACCGGTGCACGCGGCTCGACCATTACCTTCGTCAACAACGGTCAGGGCGATGTGTTGCTGGCCTGGGAAAACGAAGCCTTCCTGGCCTTGAAAGAAGAAGGCGGTGCCGACAAGTTCGACATCGTCGTGCCTTCGCTGTCGATCCTTGCCGAACCACCGGTGGCCGTGGTCGACAAAAACGCCGAGAAAAAGGGCAACACCGACATCGCCGAAGCCTACCTCAAGCACTTGTACAGCCCGGCCGGCCAGGAAATCGCGGCGAAAAACTTCTATCGTCCACGGGACAAGGATGTAGCCGCCAAGTACGCCAAGCAGTTCCCGACTCTGGAGCTGGTGACCATCGATAAGGATTTTGGCGGCTGGAAAACCGCGCAACCGAAATTCTTCAATGACGGCGGCGTGTTCGACCAGATTTATCAGGCGCAGTAACCTGAAATGGATTAGCCAGCGGGCCTGATGCTGGTCAGTTAAGTGCAATTCATGTGGGAGCGGCGGTGCGACGATTCGACTTGCTCGCGAAGGCGGTGGCGCAGTCAACATTGGCGTCGCCTGACACACCGCTTTCGCGAGCAAGCCCGCTCCCACAGGTTACGCACCAACAGGCCCCGATTTCACCGTCGGGGCTTAGCGCATTTTCAACCAAGGACTTTTATGTCGCGTCGTATCTCCCCCGTCATACCCGGCTTCGGGCTGACGCTGGGCTACACCTTGGTGTACCTCAGCCTGATTGTGCTCATTCCACTGGCGGCGATGTTCGTGCATGCCGCTCAACTTACCTGGGACCAGTTCTGGGCGATCATCTCGGCGCCACGGGTACTGGCGGCGTTGAAGCTGAGCTTCGGCACCGCGCTCTATGCCGCAATCATCAACGGCATCATTGGCACGCTGCTGGCTTGGGTGCTGGTGCGCTATACCTTCCCAGGGCGCAAAGTCATCGACGCGATGATCGACCTGCCCTTTGCTTTGCCCACCGCGGTGGCCGGTATCGCGCTGACCGCGTTGTACACCCCGACCGGTCTGGTGGGGCAATTCGCGGCGGACCTGGGGTTCAAAATCGCCTATACCCCCTTGGGCATCACGCTGGCGCTGACGTTTGTGACGCTTCCATTCGTGGTGCGTACGGTACAACCTGTATTGGCCGATATTCCCCGTGAAGTGGAAGAGGCAGCGGCTTGCCTGGGGGCGAAACCGTTGCAGGTTTTCCGCCATATTCTGGTCCCCGCGCTGCTGCCAGCCTGGCTGACCGGTTTCGCTTTGGCCTTTGCCCGTGGGGTCGGCGAGTACGGTTCGGTGATTTTCATCGCCGGCAACATGCCGATGAAAACCGAAATTCTGCCGCTGCTGATCATGGTCAAACTCGACCAATACGATTACACCGGCGCCACCTCCATTGGTGTACTGATGCTGGTGGTTTCCTTTGTCCTGTTGCTGCTGATCAACTTGCTGCAGCGGCGCATCGAAACCCCATAAAGGAGGCGCAGAAATGTCCCAATCGTCTATTGCAGCTGCCTCCTCGAACGCCGCCCGCCGTGGTAGCGCCACGTCGCGGCGAGTCTTGATCGGCCTCGGCTGGCTGATCTTCGCGCTGTTTTTGTTATTGCCGCTGTTCATTGTGGTGTCCCAGGGCTTGAAGCTGGGCTTGGGGGCGTTCTTCACGGCGATCTTCGAGCCAGACGCCTTGTCGGCGTTGAAACTCACCATGATCGCCGTGCTGATTTCGGTGCCGCTGAACCTGGTGTTCGGTGTCAGCGCGGCGTGGTGCGTGAGCAAATACTCGTTCCGCGGCAAGAGCATGCTGGTAACCCTGATCGACCTGCCGTTCTCGGTGTCGCCGGTGATCGCAGGTCTGGTCTACGTGTTGATGTTCGGCGCTCAGGGTCTGTTCGGCCCATGGTTGCAGGATCACGACATCCAGATCGTCTTCGCCTTGCCGGGCATCGTGCTGGCGACGATTTTCGTCACCGTGCCGTTCGTGGCCCGTGAGCTGATCCCGCTGATGCAGGAACAAGGCACCCAGGAAGAAGAGGCCGCGCGCCTGCTCGGCGCTAATGGCTGGCAGATGTTCTGGCACGTCACCGTGCCCAATATCAAATGGGGTCTGATCTATGGCGTGGTGCTGTGTACGGCCCGGGCCATGGGTGAGTTCGGTGCGGTGTCGGTGGTTTCCGGGCACATTCGCGGGGTGACCAACACCCTGCCGCTGCACGTCGAGATCCTCTACAACGAATACAACCACGTGGCCGCGTTCGCCGTGGCGAGCCTGTTGCTGATCCTGGCGCTCTTCATCCTGCTGCTCAAGCAGTGGAGCGAAAACCGTATTAACCGCCTGCGCGCCAGCGCCGCGGAGGAATAAGTCATGTCGATCGAAGTGCGTAACGTTAGCAAGAACTTCCACGCGTTCAAGGCGCTGGACAACATCAGCCTGGACATTCAAAGCGGCGAGCTGGTGGCGCTGCTGGGGCCGTCCGGCTGCGGCAAGACCACGTTGCTGCGAATCATCGCCGGCCTGGAAACCCCGGATCAGGGCAACATTGTGTTCCATGGCGAAGACGTCTCCGGCCACGACGTGCGGGATCGCAATGTCGGTTTCGTGTTCCAGCACTACGCCTTGTTCCGGCATATGACGGTGTTCGACAACGTTGCTTTCGGCCTGCGCATGAAGCCGAAAAACCAGCGCCCGAATGAAAGCCAGATCGCGGTGAAAGTCCACGAACTGCTGAACATGGTGCAACTGGATTGGTTGGCCGATCGCTACCCGGAACAACTCTCCGGTGGCCAGCGTCAGCGCATCGCGCTGGCCCGTGCCTTGGCGGTGGAGCCGAAAGTTTTGCTGCTCGACGAACCCTTCGGCGCGCTCGACGCCAAGGTCCGTAAAGAGCTGCGTCGCTGGCTCGCGCGGCTGCACGAAGACATCAACCTGACCTCGGTGTTCGTGACCCACGACCAGGAAGAGGCGATGGAAGTCGCCGACCGGATCGTGGTGATGAACAAGGGTGTGATCGAGCAGATCGGCTCACCGGGCGACGTCTACGAAAACCCGGCCAGCGATTTCGTTTATCACTTCCTTGGCGATTCGAACCGTCTGCATTTGGGTGAAGACCGGCACGTGCTGTTCCGTCCACACGAAGTGTCGTTGTCGCGGCATGAACTGGAAGACCATCACGTGGCTGAAGTGCGGGATATTCGTCCATTGGGCGCCACCACCCGGGTGACGCTGAAGGTCGAAGGCCAGAGCGAGCTGATCGAGGCTGAAGTGGTGAAGGATCACGACAGCCTGGTTGGCTTGGCGAAGGGTGAGACGTTGTTCTTCAAGCCCAAGGTCTGGCAGAAAGTCGCCAACCTTTAAAATCAAAAGCTTCGCGAGCAAGCCCGCTCCCACAGTGGATCTACGTTGAACACACATCTGTGGTCAACCCAAAACCCTGTGGGAGCGGCGGTGCGGCGATCCGACTTGCTCGCGAAAGCGATCTACGCCGCAGCATCTTTCTGACGCAAACGCACACCGCCCACCCGCGCCTCGATCTGCTCTTTCAGCTCATGCCGCAACCCGAGCAAAAACGTCAACTCAACCACCACAAACAACGGCCCGACAATCAACCCCGTCACGTCATCGACAAACGCCGGTTTGCGTCCCTCGTAATGATGGCCGACAAACTGAATCGCCCACCCCCCCACAAACATCCCGATGCCGCTGGTCAGCCAGACCAGCGTACTGTGCTGCGCAAGAACCTGGCCCGCCCAAATGCACAGACCGAGCAACACGGTCATCAACACCCCCAGCCGCAATTCCAGACGCAGGTAAAACCACGCCGATGCCATCGCGACCAGCATCGCCGGCGAAATCCAGCCTCCACCCCATTGCGGCCGCGACAGCAACACCGCGACCGCTACCACGATCAGCGGAATGCCAATGAAGTGAGTGGCGATATTGCGCGGATCACGGTGGTAGGCGGCGTATTGACTGAGGTGGTCAACGAGGCTTTTCATTGTTATTCCTCCTGTAGGGTGATTGATCATGCCCCGGGTTCATCTCTCGCTCTGTCAGCCAGGCGACAATCTCCAGGAGTTTTCATGGGCATGCAGGTTTGGCGTTCGCGCCTGGATACGGGGCAGTGGTTCAGTCATTTACCTGTTCTCTTACAGAATAGTCTGCTGGCTGCGGCCCGAGTGCGGCGCCTGACGTCGGGGCAACTGCTATTTAAACGCGGTGATCCGCCGTGTGGGCTGTATGCAGTGCTCGAAGGTACGGTGCGCATTGGCGCGGTGAGCGAGCAGGGCAAGGAAGCACTGCTGAGCCTGGTGGAAGCGCCGCACTGGTTCGGCGAAATCTGCCTGTTTGATGGCCAGCCGCGAACCCACGATGCCTACGCCGTTGGCCAGTGCATCCTGTTGCACATCCCGCAGGCGACGCTGCGCAAGTTGCTCGATCAACAACCGGAGTACTGGCGGCAGCTGGCGTTGCTGATGAGCCACAAACTGCGCCTGACCTTCATCAACCTCGAACAGCTCAGCCTGATGCCAGCCCCGGCGCGCCTGGCCCATCGCTTGCTGATGATCGCCGAGGGTTACGGCGAAATCGATCCGCCGCGCCGTGTTCTGCAACTGCCTCAGGAGCAACTGGCGTCGATGTTGTCGCTGTCGCGCCAGACCACCAATCAGCTCCTCAAGGATTTGCAGGGGCAAGGAATTTTGAATCTCAAGTATGGCGAGATCGAGATTCTGGATGCCGAGCGGTTGCGAGCATTGGCGGTGATTTGAAAAAAGATCGCTACGGTGTTGGTGGGCTTTATCCGCGAACGCGCCTAGCCTGTGACGACGACAATCGAGGTGTGCCATGCGTGTGTTGCTAGTGGAAGATGAACCCGAGACCGCGAGTCTCCTGGCCAAAGGCCTGAGTGAAGCGAGTTACGCGGTAGATGTGGCGCTCAATGGCATGGACGGCCGGCGCTTTATCGAATCCGGCGAATACGAACTGATCATCCTCGACGTGATGCTGCCGGGGCTCAATGGCTGGCAATTGCTGCAGCAGATCCGCAAGCTCGGCGACACGCCGGTGCTGCTCCTCACCACCAAGGACGGCATCGAAGATCGCCTGCGCGGGCTGGAATTGCATGAGGATGATTACCTGCTCAAGCCGTTTGCCGTCAGTGAACTGGTGAAGCGGGTGCGTAAGGTGTTGCGGCGGGATCGGGGGCGCTGAAAGTTTGCGGCGTATGGACTACCGCCTTCGCGAGCAAGCCCGCTCCCACAGTGGACCTGTGTGAATCAAAATGTTGTGAACAACCGAAAACCCTGTGGGAGCGGGCTTGCTCGCGAAGAGGCCGGAACATACAAAACACTTTCCAGATCTGTCACCGCAACCCATCCCGAAATTGCCCCGGCGTCATTCCGGTCCAGCGTTTGAACGCACGACTGAAGCTGCTGGTGTCAGCGAACCCCAGCAGATAACTGATTTCACCCAACGAGCACAGCGGGTCGCGCAGATGCAGCAGCGCCAGGTTTTCCCGGCTTTCATTGAGCAGCGTATCGAACCGACAACCCTCGTCCGCCAAGTGCCGTTGCAGGTTGCGCAGACTCAAGTGCAGTGCATGGGCGATGCATTCGGCCGACGGTTCGCCTTCCGGCAATTGCTCTTCAATGGCATCGCGAACCTTGCGCTCCCAGGTCAGGGGTTTGAGTTGCGCCAGGGTACGTTTGAGCACGGTTTCGTTGTGCTCGGCCAGTTCCGGATTGGTATCGTCCAGGTGGCTGTCGAAGTCCTGCAGAGCGAATTCCAGCCGGTCTTCGTCGGCGGCGAAATACACCGGTGAGCGGAACACTTTGTGCCATTGATACGAGTCCGCCGGTTCCGGACGACGCAGGTAAACCGCCAGCGGCGCGTAGTCACGGCCCAGGCGATTACGGCAGGTGCGCACGTAAATCGCCGCAAAGGCGTCGATGGCTTCGAAGGCCGGCGCGGGGTTGCCTTGGGGGATTTTCAGGCGGAAGCGGTAGCGGTCGTCGGCGCGGGTCAGCTCCAGATCCAGCGCATCGCTGACCACTTGGTGATAACGCACGATGCGCTCGAATACCTCCCGCAGACTGCCGCTGGCCACCAACGCATAACCCAGCGCATGAAAGGTGGTGGGGCTGACGAAACGCGACACCCGCAAGCCAATCGCCGGATCGCCGCTGACCTGCACCGCGATTTGCCACAGGCGTGTGGTGGCGGACAACGGGTAACGGGCGTTCGGGTCGTCCATCAACTGCGGGTCGAGCCCCGCCTGTTGGCACAGGGCGGTGCTGTCGAGCCCCAGCGCATCGAGCTGCTTGCGCAGGGCGCGGGTCCAGCTGGCGAGTGAGGTCGGTTCAGTCATGTTGGCGCGTCCGGTCAACAGGTTGGCGTTCACGGCTACCGCTCTGTAAATCATCACAGGGCAGGATGCGAACATCAATAACCTGAGGATGGAAGCATGGACGGTACTTCTGCAAGTCCCCAGCGACTGAATGCAGCCCAGCGATCAGCACATATTCGCGAGGTGGTATTGGCCAAGGGCATCGAACTGCGTCAGCGCTGCCCGATTCTCAACCATCAGGACGCCTTGGGCGCGGGCATTCTTGCCTTCGCGTTGGCCGGGAGGTGCCCGGAAACTCAAACGGTGGTCATCAATTTGACCCAAAGGAACGTTACGTTGTGACGCAAGCAGCGGTGGCTTGAGTTGCATCGCAATGATTGGTATATGCGATTCTGACCTAATAAAGTAATTAAATATTCCTTTATTGGATAACCGTTTCAGCCAATCATCACATCCCAGCGATGTGGTTCGCGCTAACAGATTTTGAGTTTCCGGGGCCGTCTCCTTGGCAGGGTGCGGCCCCTTTTTTATTCCGGACACGACCTTTGTAGGAGCTGGCTTGCCAGCGAAAGCGGTAGGTCAGGTTACATTTCTATCGGCTGGAAGGAGGTCTTCGCTGGCAAGCCAGCTCCTACAGGTCGTGGATTTTTATATTCTTTAAAGTATTAATAAATAGCTTCTTATTCCTTAGCGAATATAACTCTCCTCCCTATACTCGATCAGAAACAGACACGCAGCAGGAGAGCTCCCCCCATGCGCAACGAATCCATTCGCTATCTGATTGTGCCGGGCTGGCAAGGATCGCCAGAAGATCATTGGCAAACCCATTGGCAGAACAGCCTGCCGAACAGTGCGCGGGTGGAGCAGGCCGATTGGCTGACGCCTCGTCGTGAGGACTGGGTCGCGGCACTGGCCGAGGCGATTGCCGCCGACAGCACGCCAGTGATTCTGATCGCCCACAGTCTGGGCTGCATCACCGTCGCCCATTGGGCGGCCACGGCACCGCTGCCATTTTTGCGTCAGGTGCGCGGCGCGTTGCTGGTCGCGCCCGCGGACGTCGAGCGCCCGGCTTGCGCGCCAGCCCTGCGCAACTTCGCTCCGATCCCGACTCATTTGTTGCCGTTCCCGAGCCAGGTCGTCAGCTCCGACAACGACAGCGCGGTGAGCGCGCCACGAGCCCTTGAATTGGCGCGTCAGTGGGGCGCCGAGGCGGGGATTTTATCGGGTGCCGGGCACATCAATGTGAAGTCCGGTCACCAGCGCTGGGAGCAGGGTTTTGCGTACCTCTATCGTCTGCAAAACCGCATCGAACAGCACGCCTTGCGCCGCGCTTGAACCTTTTCTTTTTTTCTTTTTTTTTAGAATCGGCCCCCGCCTCCCCGGCGGTTTTGGGCGGGAGTCTGCCATGAGCTTGCATGAAACCTTCGGTCAGCCACTGCTGACCTTTCCCGACGCGGAAAAAAGCCCGCTGAGTATTCGCGCCAAGGCTTTGGTGTTTGTCGATCCGCGTTCACGGCAGTTGCGCCAGGAGCTGGAACTACTGGCGTCACGTTCGATCTCGGTGTTGATTCGCGGTGAAACCGGCAGCGGTAAAGAACTGTTGGCGCGACACATTCATCGCGCCAGTGACCGTGGTGGATTATTCGTGTCAGTCAATTGCGGGGCGATCAGCCCGACTTACGCCGATGCTGAACTGTTCGGCTATGCCGCCGGCAGTTACACCGGTTCGGCGAGCAGTCGCGCCGGCTGGTTTGGTTCGGCCAATGGCGGCACGCTCTATCTGGACGAGATCGGCGACTTGCCGTTGCCAATCCAGATCAAGTTGCTCGCCGCCCTGGAAAACCACGAAGTCACCCGCGTCGGCGCTCATCAACCGAGCCCGGTGGACGTGCGCCTGGTGGCCGCCACCAGCATCGATCTGGCTCAGGCCGTGGCTGCCGGAAAATTCCATGAGCGGCTTTATCACTACCTCCGCGAAGGCCAGCTCGAACTGCCGGCCTTGCGCGAACGGGTGGGCGATATTTTGTCGCTGGCCGAATACTTCCTCGGCATCTACAGCCAACGCCTCGATCTGCCGGTGCCGTTGATCAGCGAAGCCGCGCAGCATCTGCTGGAGCAACACAGTTGGCCGGGCAATACCCGGGAGCTGGAGAACGTCATTCACTTTGCGCTGTTAGTGAGTACCGGCGACGAGATTTTGCCGGAGCATTTGAATCTGCCGGAGGCGGCTGTTTCGCTGCTACAGATTAAGCAGCAACTCAAACAAATTCTCGGCAACGGTTCCGCCGCCGAGAAAGATACCTTGAAAAAACTGCTCAAAGACGTCGGGCTTCTGTAGGAGCGAAGCTGATCTGGCCTAATAATTCCGGACACCTCTTAAGGGCGATATGATTTCGCCAATTTGGAGGTTCCATGAAAGAAAGAAGAGTCTTTTCCCGCGAGTTCAAACATCGTGCAGCCAGCATGGTGATTGATGACGGTTGTTCGGTACAGGAGGTCTGCGCGTCGCTGGACATCAGTGC
>NZ_JAKLSP010000031.1:0-93426 GCF_022014505.1 Pseudomonas sp. PGPR40
TGAAAGGTGTGTTTTCCCAGGTCGATGGCGGCAATAGCTACTTTCATGGCAACGGTCTCCGATAGGCCCCCTGCGAAAGCTTAGTGGGCAATCGCAGGGGGACGGGGGTAGCCATTTCATTAGTTGACCGCATTCCAAATGTGGGAGCGGGCTTGCTCGCGAAGGCGTCGGTTCAGTCACCATCAATCTGCACCAATGCCACCCGCAACCGCGCCGCACTCGCCCGCGGGCAATTCAACTGAATCTGCTCCAACCCCAACCAATCCGCCATCTGCCGCAGATTGACCGCCAACGCCAGCATCCCCGCCTCATCCAGCCCCGGCTCTTCCTCATGCACGGCATGCACCGCCAATCGGCTCAACGCCCGCTCGGCACGCAAGTCGACCCGCGCAGCAATCCGCTCATGGTGCAAAAACGGCAATACGTAATAGCCGTAGATGCGCTTGTGCTGCGGCGTATAAATCTCCAGCCGATAACGGAAATCGAACAATCGCTCGGTACGGCTGCGTTCCCAGATCAGCGAATCGAACGGTGAAAGCAGCGCGCTGGCCTCGACCTTGCGCGGTACTTTCGGCTCAGCCGGGCAATAGGCCGGTTGCCGCCAGCCTTCAACCTCACAGACCAGCAATTCACCCTCTTCGGCCAGCTCCGCCAGACGCGGCCGGCTGTCTGCCGGGCTCAAGCGAAAATAGTCCCGCAGATCCTTTTCCGTCGCCACGCCCAACGCATTGGCGGCATGCAGCAACAGACCGCGCTGAGCCTCGGCCTCACTGAGCAAAGGTTGTTGAAGTATCGCCGAAGGAATCACCCGCTCCGGCAAATCATAAAGCCGTTCGAAGCCGCGCCGACCGGCCACGGTCACTTCGCCGGCGGCGAACAGCCATTCCAGCGCATGCTTTTCCGCGCTCCAGTCCCACCACGGTCCTGCCCGTTCCTGTCGGGTCGACAAGCTGCCCGCAGCCAGTGCACCGAGCTCCTGAACCGAAGCCAGCACACGGCGAATCGTGTCTTGCCGCTCACGACCGAAGCGCGCCAATTGCTGATAGATGTCTTCGCCGCAGGTCGCGCGCTGCATGCGCCAGCGCATCAAGGGGTACATCGACAAGGGCAGCAGAGACGCTTCGTGGCCCCAGTACTCGAACAACGTGCGTCGACGGCCTTGACTCCAGGCAGCCTGATCGAGCAAGTCGGATGAATAATTGCCAAGACGGGAAAACAAGGGAAGGTAGTGCGAACGCACCAACGCATTGACCGAATCGATCTGCAGGATGCCCAAGCGTTCGATCAGCCGGTTGAGCTGAACCGCTTTGATCGCCGCCGGCGGCTGGCGCCCATTGAACCCTTGGGCGGCCAGCGCCAGACGCCGAGCCTGTTTGAGGGAAAAAGACAGTGTGGCGGGCATGAGCATCTCCTTGTCTGCTCGCAACCTACCTCACCCGCAAGCGGTTTGTGTAGCGATGGCATCATCATTTATGCATCGGATCATCCCAGAACGGTCTTACCGTCTCATGCTCCACATCCGCACGGCTCACGCCGATATCCTTCAGTGCTTCGTCGCTCAAGCCCGCCAACATTTCACGTTCACGGTGAAGTTCGTACCAGCGACTAAACTTGTGCAGCAGATCGGATACCGCGTGGATTGAGAATTTTTCTTGCGTTACATGCTCGTTGTGACCTTTCATCGTGTAGCCCTCCTTTAGGGATGGCCCAAGTCTCGCGCCAGCGATAAGATCAATCCAACGAATGTTTCTGATGGCATACATCTCGGAGATTGATGAATGTCCGCTTACCCCAGTATCGACACCGATGTCCTGCGCACCTTCGTCGCTATCGCCGATCAGGGCGGTTTTACCCGCGCCGGTGAAATGGTCAACCGCACCCAGTCGGCGGTGAGCATGCAGATGAAACGCCTGGAAGAGGACGTGTTGCAGCGCCAGCTGTTCGAACGCGACGGGCGCCAGGTCAAGCTGACCGCCGAAGGCCAGGTATTGCTGGGCTATGCGCGGCGCATCCTCAAACTCCATAGCGAAGTCTTCAACACCCTGCGTGAGCCGCACATGGTCGGCACCGTGCGCATCGGCACGCCCGATGATTACGTCATGCGCTTTCTGCCGGGCATCCTGTCGCGCTTCGCGCAGTTCTACCCGTTGATCCAGATCGAGGTTCATTGCGAATCGACCCGGCAACTGTTGCAGCGCCAGGACCTGGACCTGTCCATCGTCACCCGTGAGCCGGGTAACGAGATTGGCCAATTGTTGCGCAAGGAGCGTTTTGTCTGGGCCGAAGCCCAATGCTTCAGCGCCCATGAGCAAACACCGTTGCCGCTGGCGATGTTCAACAGTGATTGTTTCTGCCGCGTCTGGGCATGCAATGCTCTGGATGCCATGGGCCGCGACTACCGGATTGCCTACAACAGCTCCAGCCTGTCTGCGTTGATGGCCGTGGTCAGCGCGGGGCTGGCGATCACCGCGCAGCTGGAAAGCCTGATCACACCGGACATGCGCATCCTTGGTGCCAACGAAGACCTGCCAGTGTTGCCGGAAGCCAGCATCATGCTCATCCGCAACCTGAACAACCCTTCGCCGATCACTGAATGCCTGGCCGAGCACATCGTCGAAGGTTTCAAACTTTAAACGCGAGCATCACTGCGCAGACCACCAGAAAACCACAGAACAGCCCGCGCAGGAGTCGCTCCGGCAATGCGTGGGCAATTCTCACGCCCCAACTGATGCTCATCAATCCACCGACCGCCAACGGCACACCGATCGCCCAATGCACCTGATCGTGCACCGCATAAGTTGCCAGGGTGACACCCGTGCTCGGCAACGCCAGCGCCAGCGCCAACCCCTGGGCAACCACTTGAGTGGTCCCGAACAGGCTGGTCAATACCGGCGTTGCCACCACCGCCCCGCCCACTCCAAATAGTCCACCCATCGTCCCGGAAGCTGCGCCGAGCACACCCAACCACGGCCAGGAATAGCGCATCTGCGAAGAGGCCGGTGCGTTGGCGGTGAACATTCGCATCAGGTTGTAGGCCGACAGCGCAATCAGGAAAGCGACGAAGCCCAAGCGCATGGTTTGCGCATCGATACCCACCGCCCAGATCGAACCGATCCAGGCAAAGCAAAAACCCATCAAGGCCAATGGCAGCGCATGACGCAATTCGATGCGATTGCGCTGGTGATAGCGCCACAACGCCAGCATCACGTTCGGCACCACCATCACCAGCGCCGTGCCTTGGGCAATCTGCTGATCAAGACCGAACCACACGCCGAGCAGCGGGATCGCGACCAGCCCGCCACCGATGCCGAACAGTCCGCCAAGGGTTCCCAGGGCCGCGCCAAAAACCAGATACATCAAGAACTCAATCACAGGCGATTTTCCTTTTGTCAGGCTGTTCATCCTACGCAGTCAGCTCTGGCGGGGAAACGCACAGCAACGCACAATGGCTGTGCCAACTTCGCACAAGTGCCGACGAACCATGAACCCCAATCAATTGACCGAACAACTTGGCCTGTTTCTCGATGTGCTGGAAAGCGGCAGTTTTTCCGCTGCATCCCGACGCCATCCATTGACGCCTTCGGCCGTGGCGCGACGCATCGACAGCCTCGAAAGCGCGGTCGGCAGCCAGTTGTTCATACGCAGCACCCACGCGGTACGAGCGACCCCGGCCGGTCTGGCTTTTGCCGAGCGTGCGCGGCGCATCGTCGCTGAGCTGCGCCTGGCCCGGGCGGAAGCGGTGTCCCTGAGCAGTGCGCCGGAAGGCTTGATTCGGGTGGATGCACCAGCAGCCTTCGGGCGCCGACATCTGGCGCCGGTAATTGCTGACTTCCTGACGCTTTACCCCGGCCTCGA
This sequence comes from Pseudomonas sp. PGPR40, assembly GCF_022014505.1. Lineage (NCBI taxonomy): Bacteria > Pseudomonadati > Pseudomonadota > Gammaproteobacteria > Pseudomonadales > Pseudomonadaceae > Pseudomonas > Pseudomonas sp. PGPR40. The sequence goes on from NZ_JAKLSP010000031.1 coordinate 3,856, forward strand.
CGTGCAATTGCACCTGATCGACAGCTTTGTCGACATGCAGGGCTCGAACCTGGGCAAAGTCGATCTGGTGTTGCGTGCCGGACAGATGGCCGATACCCGGCTGGTGGCCACGCCGCTGGCGAGCATGGTGCGCATCGCCTGCGCCAGCCCCGATTATTTGCAGCGCCGTGGCGTGCCGACCGATCCGGCGCAGTTGACCGAACACGATGGCCTCGACTGGGAGGGTCTGGCTCCACCGTTCGCCTGGCGCTTCGAGCGAGATGGGCAGATGCACTTGCACCGGCCAGCTCGAATCCGCATGAGCGCCAACAATGCCGAGGCGCTGGTCTGCGGTGCGCTGGCTGGATTGGGCATCGCGCACTTGCCGACCTGGCTCGCCAGCGAATATTTATTACGTGGCGAACTGCTGCCGCTGTTTTGCGAGAACGGTCTGCCAAAACCGGAAAGCACCGGTATTTATGCGTTGCGCCTGGAGCAGCAACCCAGTTCGCGCAGCCGCTTGTTGCTGGAATACCTGAAAACCCGTTTCAGTCCCATTCCGCCATGGGATCTGGCGCTGCAAACCAATCTGGACCGCCACTAGTCCAGAATTATCTGGCGCATTAAAGATTCGCCCGCTAGATTCATGACGATCACTGATCAAGGCTTTGAAATGAACACCGAGCGCAACAACCCGGATAACTGCGACGACCTGCTGCTGGACAATCAGGTCTGCTTCGCCCTGCATTCCACCTCGCTGCTGATGACCAAGGTCTACAAGCCGCTGCTACAAGCGCTGGGCCTGACCTATCCGCAGTACCTGGCGATGATGGTGTTATGGGAAAAGGATGGGCTGACGGTCGGCGAAATCAGCACCCGACTTCTGACCGATCCCGGCTCCCTCACCCCGCTGCTCAAACGTCTGGAAGCCGAAGGGCTGCTGAGCCGCACCCGCAGCCGTGAAGACGAACGGGTGGTGATTGTCGAACTCACCGAGCAAGGCCGGGCGCTGCGAGACAAGGCGCGCGATATTCCCCAGTGTATCCTCGGCGCCAGCGGACAAACGCTGGAACAGTTGAAGAAGCTGCAAGCGGATCTTCAAGCGTTGCGGAGTCATCTGCAAGACAGCCTCTGACCTACAAAACACCACGAATCCCCTGTGGGAGCGGGCTTGCTCGCGAAAGCGGACTGTCAGCCAGCACTAATGCTGGCTGACAGTCCGCTTTCGCGAGCAAGCCCGCTCCCACATTTGTTTTGTGGTGTCCTTTCCCCTCGTTCGCCTCCCTTCCTCGAAAAAAATTCCCCGCAAAAATCCCGCTTCGACAGCTCTAACTCAACACGTTTAATCGAGCGCGTTCACTTCGGGTCAAATTTTCTTCAAAATTTATCTTGCGCGCTAAATATTAGCGAGGTACATTCACCTCGCACTTACTTAGCGCGCAAACATTTAGCGCAAAAACATCAAAATCCGAATGAGGCTCACACCATGCAAACTCTCTACACCGCAATCGCAACCTCCACCGGCGGCCGTGACGGTCGTGCGATCTCCAGTGACAACATCCTCGACGTCAAACTCGCTACCCCGAAAGAACTTGGTGGTGCTGGCGGCGCGGCAACCAACCCTGAACAACTGTTCGCCGCCGGCTACTCCGCCTGCTTCATCGGCGCGTTGAAATTCGTCGCCAGCCAGACCAAACGCAAAATCCCGGACGACGCGTCGATCACCGCCCATGTCGGCATCGGTCAGATTCCCGGCGGTTTCGGTCTGGACATCGACCTGCACATCAGCCTGCCGGGTCTTGAGCAAGCCGATGCACAAAGCCTGGTCGAAGCTGCCCACCAGGTCTGCCCGTACTCCAACGCCACCCGTGGCAATGTCGATGTGCGCCTGCACGTTACCGTCTAACCGCTGAGTCCAAGGTCGAACAGGAAATGAATATGAACACTTTCAGCAAAGTCTTGACCGGTACTCTTCTCGCCCTGTCCATCAACAGTGCATTCGCAGGCAATGGGGTTGAACACAATACCCAGGCGTTCCTCGACGCACTGAATGCCGGCACCGGCAAACCGCTGGAACAGCTCACTCCCGCCGATGCCCGCGCGGTGTTGGTAGGCGCGCAGGCCGGAGTGAAACTGACGCTGCCCAAAGCAGATGTCAGCGAGAAAACCATCCAGGTCGACGGCCAACCGATCAGTCTGACCATCGTTCGGCCGGCCGGGGTCAAAGGCGAGCTGCCGGTGTTCATGTTCTTCCATGGCGGAGGTTGGGTGCTGGGGGACTTCCCGACCCACGAACGACTGGTTCGGGATTTGGTAACGGGTTCGGGCGCGGCGGCGGTGTTCGTCAATTACACGCCATCGCCGGAAGCGCATTATCCGGTGGCGATCAACCAGGCCTACGCCGCGACGAAGTGGGTGGCCGAGCACGGTAAAGAGATCAACGTCGACGGCAAACGTCTGGCTGTGGCCGGTAACAGCGTCGGTGGCAACATGGCAGCCGTGGTTGCGCTGATGGCCAAAGATAAAGGCACGCCGGCGATCAGGTTCCAGGTGTTGTTGTGGCCGGTGACGGATGCCAGCTTCGAAACGGCGTCCTACAACCAGTTCGCCGAGGGGCACTTCCTCACCAAAAACATGATGAAGTGGTTCTGGGACAACTACACCACCGATGCCAAACAACGGAACGAGATCTACGCCTCACCGCTGCGGGCGACCACCGCACAACTCAAGGGCTTGCCACCCGCTCTGGTGCAGACGGCCAGCGCCGATGTACTGCGCGATGAGGGTGAAGCCTACGCCCGCAAACTCGACGAGGCGGGTGTACCGGTGACGGCAGTGCGCTACAACGGCATGATCCACGACTACGGTTTGCTCAACGTAGTGAGCCAGGTGCCCGCGGTGCGCTCGGCGATGTTGCAAGCGTCTGAAGAACTCAAGCAACACCTGAAGTAATACCGTCCCCTGTAGGAGCGAGCTTGCTCGCGAAGACGGCGGTACAGTCAACATTGATGTCGCCTGATATACCGCTTTCGCGAGCAAGCTCGCTCCTACAGGGGTCCGCGGATTTCCAGAACGCACAAAAAAGCCCGACTCAATGGTCGGGCTTTTTCATTCCTGAGGCTGTGCTTATTTAGCACGGCCTTTGTAGGAACCGCCTTCGCGGGTATCGATCTCGATCATGTCGCCGATTTCGATGAAGTCAGCAACCGACAGCTCGGTACCGTTCTTCAGTTTGGCAGGCTTCATCACCTTGCCGGAAGTGTCACCGCGAGCGGAACCTTCGGTGTAGTCAACCTGACGCACGATGGTGGTCGGCAGTTCTACGGAAACCAGACGTTCCTCGAAGAAGATCGCTTCGCAAACGTCGGTCATGCCTTCTTCAACGAAAGGCAGAACGGCTTCGATGTCTTCAGCGTTCAGCTCGTACATGGTGTAGTCGGTGGTGTCCATGAACGTGAAGGTGTCGCCGCTGATGAAGGACAGGGTCGCTTCTTTGCGGTCGAGGATTACGTCGTCCAGTTTGTCGTCGGCGCTGTAAACGATCTCGGTCTTGTAACCGGTCAGCAGGTTCTTCAGCTTGGTCTTCATGATCGCGCTGTTACGACCGGACTTGGTGAATTCAGCTTTCTGAACCAGCCAAGGATCGTTTTCGAGACGGATCACGGTACCGGGTTTCAGTTCTTTACCAGTTTTCATTGCGAATATCCGAATTTGGATGGGATTTACAAAAATCTAGGCCGCGTATCATATCCAATTTAGGTAAAACTGTACCAGCGCTGCGGCAAGATCTGCCTGCAAGGCTTGTTCCAGACACCATGTCTCGGCATGTTTTTCCAGTTCAGGCCAGTGTTTGCGGGTTGATTTCCAGTGTTCAGTCATTGTCTCACCTGCATTCCATGCCCGCCATAGACCGCTGATCGCCTCACCAGCAGGTTTGGACAAGCCTTGGGTGTACAGGGTCAGGAAGGCATCGAGCTTGTCCAGATGGATGTCTTCGTCCTGCTGATAGATGTGCCAGAGCAGCGGACGGCCTGCCCATTGAGCGCGAACAAAGGAATCTTCGCCGCGCACGGCGTTGAAATCGCAGCTCCACAGCAGCAGGTCATATTGATCCTGTCGGACGAACGGCAGCACTTGCACAGTCAAGGCGTCCCGCACATGCACCGCACCGGCTGTCAGCCCGTCCACGCCGAGCCAGCGTTCGACGTCGCCGAGAATCCGCCCTTCGGGTACCAGCAGATGAGTGGGCGTCGAGTCGGCCGCCATCGTGTCAAGCCAACTGGCCAGCCCGGTGTTTTCGTAGGCAAACAACGAGATCAGCTGTGCAATCGGCGCGCGATCAACCCCCAAGCCTTGCAGGAATTCTCGCCGAGCTTGCGGACTTTGCTGAAACTGCCGACGCCGCTCCAGCAATCCACTTTCACGCAGCAGGCCACCAGTGCCTTTGCGAAAGCCCGGGAAGAAAAAGAACTTCTGCACGTTCTTGTACTTTACCGACGGCAAGCCGTGGCAGCCGACGACCCAGTCTTCGGCACTCAGATAATCGAGGTTCATCCACAGCGGTGGTTTTTCCCGTTCGGCCATGGCTTCCATGTAGGCACTCGGCAACTGGCAGGCGAATGCGGCGATGACGACATCAGCGGCTTCGGTGGGTTGCCAGTCGGTCGACCACTGTCGTACCTCGACGCCCTGCTGCCATTGCTGCGCAGCGTTGATATCGATTTGCGGACACAAACGCTCGAAGGCTCGCAAGTCGTCGACCCACAGGCGCACCGCCACTGAATGTTCGGCCACCAGTTGTCGGGCCAGGCGCCAGGTCACACCGATGTCGCCGAAGTTGTCGACCACGGTGCAAAAAATATCCCAGCGGGTTTTCATTTCAGACATTCCAGGCTCCCGTTGGCAAAGGCGCTGATTCTCCGCATAAATTACCCCGCGCAGAAGAGCCGACGGCGATTAATCTTCATGCGACAATCGCCACTTGCCCGCGACCATCCGCCAGGAGACAGTAATGCCCTACCGTCCCAACCCGCGCCGCCCCTTGCCGATTCAGTTTAATGCGCTGCAACTGAGCGGCAGCATTGCCCTCGGTGTGTGGCTGGGATTCATCGCGATCGCACTGACGTGCTGGCTCGCCTGGCGTCTGTTGTTCAACGAACAATTAGCGCCCTTGGCCCAGGCGGTGGAGCAACTGGCCAAGCCTCCGGTGATTGAGCAACCTGCCCCGCAGAACCCGATGTTCGAACAGTACGAAGACCATCTGCGCAGGAATGAACAGCAACAAATGGTGGAACAGGCCAGAAGCAGCAAACACAATCTGTCCAATCCAAAATGCCAGTTCTGGCTGCAGCAAAATCAAACTGCGCCGAGCGAAAAAAGCCGCGCCAACGTCCTGCAATTCTGCGATTGATCATGAAGCTCTCTATGCACAAGCCGACCGTCCACCAACTGATTATCGACAAGCTGCGGATCGATCTCGACATCGCCGAGCGCGCCGCGCAAACCGCTTACGAAACCGCGACCCACGAAGAAAACATAGCCGAGAACAAGTACGACACCCTGGGGCTGGAGGCGTCTTACCTGGCGGCCGGACAGGCCAGACGAGTGGAAGAAATCAGGCAGTCATTGACCCTTTGCCAGAACCTGACTCTGCGGCCTTATGACGATCAGCGCGGTATCGAAGTCGGCGCCCTGCTCGGCCTGGAAGACGCAACGGGTCGCGAACAATGGCTATTCCTGGCCCCCGACGCGGCCGGGCTGAAGGTTGATATGGTGGGGCAACTGATTACCGTCATCACCCCCCGCTCGCCGCTGGGCAAAAGCCTGCTGGGCAAGTTCGAAGGGGATGAAGTGGAGATTCTGGTGGCGGGCGCTCGGCAACAGTTTTCTGTTACCGAGGTGGTCTAGCGATTATCTGCATTTAATGAACCGGCAGTTCGACGCCGTCGAACAGCTCTTCCAGTTCCTGTTTGTTGTGGCACTGAATGGCCTTGGCCATGACTTCGCGGGTCAGGTGCGGAGCGAACTTTTCGATGAAGTCGCACATGAAACCACGCAGGAACGTGCCACGACGGAACCCGATTTTGGTAATGCTGGATTCGAACAACTCGCTGGCATCGAGCACCACCAGGTCGCTATCGAGCTTGGTGTCGACCGCCATTTTCGCCACGATACCCACACCGAGGCCGAGACGAACGTAAGTCTTGATCACGTCGGCGTCGGCGGCGGTGAACACCACTTTCGGTGTCAGGCCACGATGGCTGAAAGCTTCGTCGAGTTTCGAACGGCCGGTGAAACCGAACACATACGTCACGATCGGGTATTCGGCCAGGGCTTCGAGGGTCAGCTTCGACAGCTTGGTCAGCGGGTGGCCCTGAGGCACGACCACGCAGCGGTTCCAGCGGTAGCACGGCATCATCACCAGATCACCGAACAACTCCAGCGCTTCGGTGGCGATGGCGAAATCGACGGTGCCGTCGGCTGCCATCTCGGCGATCTGCATCGGCGAACCCTGGTGCATGTGCAGGGCAACGTCCGGGTATTGCTTGATGAAATTGCTGATCACCGGTGGCAACGCATAACGCGCCTGGGTGTGCGTGGTGGCGATCGACAAGGTGCCCTTTTTCTCGTTGGAGAATTCCTGGGCGATCTGCTTGATGCTTTCAACTTTGCGCAGGATCTCACCAGCGGTGGTGATGATGCGCTCGCCGGCCGGGGTAACACGCGTCAGGTGCTTGCCGCTGCGGGCGAAAACCTCGACCCCCAATTCGTCTTCAAGTAGACGAATCTGTTTGCTGATGCCCGGTTGCGAGGTGTAGAGGCTTTGGGCAGTAGCAGAAACGTTGAGGTCGTGGTGCGCCACTTCCCAGATGTAGCGCAATTGTTGAAGCTTCATATGAATCCCTCAAAGCAGGTAGACGCCACGGGCATCAGCGACGATATATAACTATATTAATGGTTTGATTAATAAATCTAGAACTTTTTTATCAAAATGCCATTATTCGTGTCCTAGCGATCGCCTTTGCGCCGACGCTCCATCAGCGGCACCAGATAGACCGGCACCCTGGACAGTTGCAGCACGCGCGCAGCGGTTCGACCCAATGGCGTTTCCGCGCCAGCGCCATGACTGTGACTCCCTACGATCAGCAAATCGACGGAGAGTTTCTGCGCCTGGTCGAGAATTACCTGCGACGGATCGCCCTGCACTACCCGCACTGCCCGAATCCGTTCCAGGTCCTGCTCCCCCTCATCTCCCAGTTCTTCGCGAAAGCTGTCGAGCACCCGCTGCTCGATATTGGCAATCACCGTATTCAGGCCCTGACTGTGAAACTCGTTCAAGGCCTGCTCATCGAGGTAACTCTGAAGCACCGACTCGGCGAACAATCCCATCGGCTCAACCGCATGCACCACATACAAGTCGGCATTGAATGTTCGAGCCAGTGCCAACGCATGCTGCATCACAAAAGGTGCATACAGACCGAGGTCGGTGGCATACAGCATCGAATGAATCATAGTGACCTCCTTTAATGCCAACATGGCGGAGATTGATTCAGCTTAGCAGTGCCATGGCGAGAGCGGCGTTCGGCGCAACGCATTGAACCGCAGCGCTTTAAATCGACGGCTCGTTACTGATGCCATGCGGCACGTGACCGGTGGCGACCACTTCGCGGGCCAGCTCGCAATGGCCAGCCTGATCGTCGAAAAATACGTCCGCGGCAAAGGCTTCGAGAAAAGCCGATTTGGTCAGCCCCCCAAGGAACAGCGATTCGTCCAGACGGATGTCCCATTCACGCAAGGTGCGGATCACCCGTTCATGGGCCGGCGCCGAGCGCGCGGTTACCAGTGCGGTGCGGATCGGACAGGCATCGTCGGGGAACTCGCGCTGCAAAAGATTGAGCGCTGCGAGGAAGCCTTTGAACGGCCCGCCACGCAGGGGTTCGCGGGCTGATTCGCGTTCGCTGGCCTGAAACGCTGCCAGGCCTCCCGACTGATAGACCCGCTCCGACTCATCGGAAAACAGCACCGCGTCACCGTCGAAAGCAATGCGCAATTCATCGCTGGCGGCGCGACTGGCACCGCCCGACAGAATAGTCGCTGCGGCGAAACCTGCATCCAGCGCACTGCGCACATCGTCGGCATGGGTCGAAAGAAACAGGTCGCAGCCAAAGGCCTTGAGGTACGGATAAGGACTGCGCCCGCCGACAAATGCCGCACGCGAGATCGCCAGGCCATAGTGATGAATCGAGTTGAAAACCCGCAGGCCGGTGTCGGCACTGTTGCGCGACACCAGAATTACCTCGACCCGGGCACGGCCGAGACTGGCGTTCAGGTTCAGGAGTTTTTCGACCAACGGGAACGCATCGCCGGGCTCGAGAATTTCGTCTTCATGTTCGATCTGGTATTGCCGATAGGCTTCGACACCGCTCGACAGATAAACCTTGTGGCTCTCGCTCAAGTCGAACAGCGCCCGCGAAGAAATCGCCAGCACCAGTTTGTCGTCTATGCCATTGGCCATGCCCTTCCCTCTCCTTTTGACCGACTCAGTGATTACGTCGGTCGATAAAACTCAAGCTGCGATACAAGGCTTCGATTCGCGGTAATTCACATCCCGCGGCTTTCGCCGCCGCCAGTGGCCGAGTGTAGATCGCGTCCAGTTCCAGCGGTCGTTTGTGCAGGAAGTCGTGGTACATGCTCGGCCAATAGTCGGGCATTTTCTCGGTCATCATGAACAGATAATCGGCGTAACCCGGCGGTATGTCGTGGCCACAGGCCTTGGCTCCCTGAACCACTTCGGCCATCAAGGCCTGAATCAGCGCGCAACTGTCGGCATCCGCCATCAACGGCGTGGTGCTGGCTCCGAGTAGAACCGACAGACCGTTGTAGGGAATATTCCAGACCAGTTTCTGCCAGCGCGCCTGGTGCAGGTTCGGCATGGCCTGGGCGTCGATGCCGGCGCCGCGAAACAGCCCGGCGCCTTCCTCGACGATGTTCATGCGCGCTTGTTCATCGGCAGCGGTACCGCTGTGATAGCCGACGTTCACCGCCCCGAGCGCCTGATGGGTAATGACCCCTGGACCAACGCGATGGACGCAGATCAGACAGAGCCCGCCGAGCAGGTGCAGCGAATCGGGGAGCAACTCACGCAGAGTGTCTTCGACGTCCAGGCCATTTTGCAGCAACAGCACTTTGGCATCGGGTGCCGCGGCTTGAATAATGGCCGGTGCCAGGTCCGCGTTATTGGTGGTCTTGGCGCCTACCAGTAACCAGTCGCAGGGTGGCATGTCTGCGGCCGACGAATAGGCCTGGACCGGGTTCAAGACCAGCGGGCCCAACGACGCATGATCAAGATGCAAGCCGCGTTCGGCCACCGCGGAAAACTCACTGCGCAACAGAAAATGCACATCGAAACCGGCACGCGCCAGCATCAGCCCGTAGAACCCACCGATCGCCCCGGTCCCGATAATGCCGATTGTCGGCCTGGCCACTGTCATGGCAACTCCTCTGCTTGTCGACTCAGCGCCTGACCCACGGCCTCATTGAGCGCCGTGGAGGTCAGACGCGACTGTAGCGCCCCGAAGAACTCACCGTCGCGCACCACAAACAGCGCCGGCAAATGAAAGACCCGATAACGCTCCACCACTCCGCCATTGTTGCCGGCATCGATCCAGCACAGTCGATCGACCGCCAGATCGAACGTGGGCAATTGTTCACGGGCAAAACGGCAACTGGCGCAGCCGACGCTGGTAAAAATCACCAGGGAAATGCCGTTCATCGCCAACAGCCGTTGGTCGACGTCGAAATCGGTCAGTTCCGATTCGACCACTATACTGGGAGAAACGATGTCAGATGGCCGACACAGGGAGTCCGTGTTCATGAGACGTTATCTTCCTCATCCTGACGATGTGCCCGTTGAATTAACGTTGTTCCAACATGAGTGTATTTCGCGACAACAGCTGCACACTATCAGCCTCGGTGGCATGGCTTGCAATTATCACCGCGCGTGGCGCCACGGTACGGCGCTGGAAATACGCATGCCGACGCTGAACCCGGACTTGCGTTTTCTGGGTTATGTGGCTTGGTGCCTGCGACGCAAGCGCGGCTATCTGGTTGGCATCGCCTTTGTTGACGAACAGATGCTGTTCAGTGCCCGGATGGGCGAACAGGTCTGTCAGATCGAACGTTACCGCCGCCAGCATGACGCGCACGACGATCTGCAGGATATTCAGGCCCTCGCTCTCGAATGGGTCCAGCAGCACGCCGACGAGTTCTCCCATGACACGGTCCGCAAGGCATTTGCATAGTTAAACCGGTGTCTGCCCATTGTCTAGCCACGGTGTAACGCGCTAAGGTTCAGCTTCCCGACGCGCTTAATTTGCTGTGCTCCGCCGCGCGGGTTCGCTGGCGGCCGGCACCCGTGACCTGACGAGTAAACGATGGCTGATTTACCGATCAACGACCTTAACGTCGCCTCCAACGAGACCCTGATCACTCCCGATCAGCTCAAGCGTGATATCCCTCTGAGCGACGCTGCCCTGCGCACCGTCACCAAGGGCCGCGAAGTCATTCGCAACATTCTTGATGGCACCGACCACCGCCTGTTCGTCGTGATCGGGCCGTGCTCGATCCATGACATCAAGGCTGCCCACGAATACGCCGAGCGCCTGAAGGTGCTCGCGGCCGAAGTGTCCGATACCCTGTATCTGGTCATGCGCGTGTATTTCGAGAAACCACGTACCACCGTCGGCTGGAAAGGCTTGATCAACGACCCGTACCTGGACGACTCGTTCAAGATTCAGGATGGCCTGCACATCGGTCGTCAGTTGCTGCTGGACCTGGCTGAGATGGGCCTGCCGACCGCGACCGAAGCCCTCGACCCGATCTCCCCGCAATACTTGCAGGACCTGATCAGCTGGTCGGCGATCGGCGCACGCACCACCGAATCCCAGACTCACCGTGAAATGGCTTCCGGCCTGTCCTCGGCCGTCGGCTTCAAGAACGGCACCGATGGCGGCCTGACAGTGGCCATCAACGCCTTGCAATCGGTCTCCAGCCCGCACCGCTTCCTGGGCATCAACCAGGAAGGTGGCGTGTCAATCGTCACCACCAAGGGCAATGCCTACGGTCACGTGGTTTTGCGCGGCGGCAACGGCAAACCGAACTACGATTCGGTCAGCGTCGCGCTCTGCGAGCAAGCGCTGAACAAGGCAAAGATCAAGCCGAACATCATGGTCGATTGCAGCCACGCCAACTCCAACAAGGACCCGGCTCTGCAACCGCTGGTGATGGAGAACGTCGCCAACCAGATCCTCGAAGGCAACCAGTCGATCATCGGCCTGATGGTCGAAAGTCATCTGAATTGGGGCTGCCAGGCGATCCCGAAAGACCTCGCCGACCTGCAATACGGCGTGTCAATCACCGATGCCTGCATCGATTGGACCGCCACCGAAAACACCTTGCGCAGCATGCACGCCAAGCTCAAGGACGTGCTGCCTAAACGCAATCGCAGCTGATCGCCGTTTCGTTTCACGCATAAAAAAACGCCAGGCTTAAACCTGGCGTTTTTTTATGCGTTCGCTTTGTTCACAACTTGGCGGCATGCCGCTGGTGACGCTCCATGTAGCGCTCCACGTAGGAACACGATGGAATGACCGTGTAGCCCATTTCCTCGGCATATTGCAGTGCCTGCTCGGTCAACGCCGCCGCGATGCCGCGACCACGCAGCGCGTTGGGTACAAAGGTACGATAAATATCCAGGGTCTGTTTCCCCAGATCCATATAGGTCAGGTAGGCACGATAACCGTCCACAGTGGTCTCGAACTGATGACCAGCCTGGTCATGGTGGATGGACAACGCCTCGCTCATCACTACTCCTCGCGGGTCTTTGATTTTGACCCCTACCTTACCGATGTTTTTCCGGCGAAGGAACATCTACGCCACCCCGTGCCTGAATGGACACCGAGAGAGCAACACCCATCTCGCGCAACCGAGCACGTACAAATAGTAGGCACCATTGGCAGAAATGCTCAAGGGACGCTCGTCATGCTGGCAGGAGGGTGTTGCCTGGGGTAATGCAGGGGCGGCTCGACCGGGATCTTCCCGAGTTCAAGCCTGAACATTGCCGGACATTGAGACTTAAGACGAGCGCCCTTTGTTTAAGTCACCTCAACATGGATAAAGATATGAGAGCCACTGCGCAAAATCCGAACAAAAGTGTGGACGATTCCATGTAGGCAGACTTTAGTCGAGACTGAAAAACAGCTGCCGACGCCGGGAACTTTTTTCCGGCGGCTCGCTCAGTTAGGGCTTCGCAGCTGGATATTTTTTATACAACGCAGTTAAAAGTTGCTCGAAAAAGAATCAACGCCTACAATTTTTTTTGCTTCTTGCTCGACGTCAGTTTACTTACTACAAGTAATGGGTAGTATGTACGCCGGCTATTTCCTCAATCTGAGGAGACAGCTACTTAATAGAAAGTCCTTGAAGGGGAACCCGATGAACAACGTTCTGAAATTCTCTGCTCTGGCTCTGGCCGCAGTTCTGGCTACCGGTTGCAGCAGCGTATCGAAAGAAACCGAAGCACGTCTGACTGCTACTGAAGACGCAGCAGCTCGCTCCCAGGCTCGTGCAGACGAAGCTTACCGTAAAGCTGATGAAGCTCTGGCTGCTGCTCAAAAAGCACAACAGACTGCTGACGAAGCTAACGAGCGTGCTCTGCGCATGCTGGAAAAAGCTAGCCGCAAGTAATAGTCCTTCGGGATTGTTATCAAGCCGACCCATTTTTTGGGTCGGCTTTTTTATTGCCCGCCCTTTCTGCAGGCCATAAAAAACCCGCCGACGCGGCTTGCATCGGCGGGTTACTTTAACGCGTTACTGCTGCAGGTCGATCGGTGCACTCGATACCATCGACGCCGACGGATTCGGTATTGCGATTTCCACCGGCAAACCATCTTCAGCGGCAACCACGTCACGCACGATATCCCAGTCCATACGCAAGTTGTTGGTGATGTCCTCACGCTTGAGCATCGCATTGATCACAGCGGTGTGCTTGTCGACCACCGAAGGGTTGCCAAGATCGTCCAGCGGCGTGTGCGCTTCCAGATAAACCTTGCCGGCGCTGAGGCCGAACTTGTACGGGTCGTTGATGATCCGCACCGACGTCCCGACTGGCACCATGCTGGCCATTTCCAGCACGTTATTGTTGAACATGCGGAAACAACCGTGGCTGGTGCGCATGCCGATGCCGAATTTCTTGTTCGAACCGTGAATCAGGTAACCCGGAGTGCCTAGCGTGAATTTGAACGGCCCCAGCGGATTGTCCGGGCCAGCCGGCACCACATTCGGCAGCGGATCGCCATCGGCCGCGTGCTCGGCCTTGATCGATGCTGGGGGGGTCCAGGTCGGGTTCGGCGTCTTGGCAATGATGCTGGTATGGGCAATCGGCGAGCCCCAGCCTTCACGACCGATACCCAGCGGGAAGGTGTACACCACGTTCCGGCCTTTCGGGAAATAGTAGAGACGGTATTCCGCCAGGTTAATGACGATACCTTCACGGGGGCCCGGCGGCAGGATGAAGCGCGTCGGCAGCACCACTTCGGTACCTGCGCCCGGCAACCATGGATCAACGCCCGGGTTGGCCGCGACCATTTCCGAATAGCCCAGATCGTAGGCAGTGCCAAGGTCGGCGAAGGTGTCTTCGTACTTGGCCTTGATCACCTGCACCTGACCGACAATGTCTTCACCGGGGGGTGGCAGGGGTAGCTCCAATGCTGCTACCGGACCCGCGACACAGAGGGCGGCAAGAGACAGGCAGCGGGTGACGGCGGGAAAGCGCGGCAACATCCGGAAAATCCTTCGCATGATCGACAAGGGTATAAAAACAGGATTGTACACCGCCGTCCGTTATTTCGGGGAGATGCAAGACCTGTGGCAAGCCCCAATGCCATGTAGGAGCGGGCTTGCCCGCGAAGACGGCGGCACAGTCAACATTGATGTTGCCTAGGACACCGCTTTCGCGGGCAAGCCCGCCATCTATGGCTATCCCTCGCCACAAGCCCCTAAAGCTCGAACCGCAACTCAGGCCAGATCGGCGAGGTGCCGCGCTTTTGCGATTCCAGAATGGCCCGGCATAGCGAGCACAGGCGCTGGTCCTGGAACACTGTACGGTCGACGCTCGACCAGCGCGGTTGCGCCGGCAACAGGCTGCCACACAAGGTTCGGTCCGCCGAGCCGCCCAATTCCAGCTGACGGGTCACCAGATGTACCCGCACTTCCTGACAGGCGAACAGATCCAGCTGTTCGTCAGGCTCGATCAGTTGGTAGGCAAAAAGGGACCAGGCAGGACGCGGCATCGGGGGCTCCAAATCGGGGGCGCCACCTTAGCCGAAACACCGCCGCTAGAAAAGCGTCAAAGCAGCGGTTTCAGTGTCGGCCAGACATTTTCCAGCAACTTGTCCTGAGCCGCCGCAGCCGGGTGCAGGCCGTCGCCTTGCATCAGGTTCGGATGACCACCCACGCCGTCGAGAAAAAACGGCACCAGCGGGATCTTTTTCTCGTTGGCGACCTTGGTGAAAACTTCGGCAAAGGCCTGGGTGTAACGCGCACCGTAGTTGGGCGGCAGTTGCATGCCCAGCAGCAGTACCTTGGCACCACTGGCGCGGGAGCTGTCGATCATCGACGCAAGATTTTGTTGCAATTGTGTTGGCAGCATTCCCCGCAGCCCATCGTTGCCCCCCAACTCGAGGATAACCAGCTCCGGTTTATGCTCTGCAAGCAGCGCCGGCAGGCGCGCCCGGCCTCCGGCGCTGGTGTCGCCGCTGATGGATGCATTGACCACCTTATCGTCGAAACCTTCGCGCTTGAGCCGTTGCTCAAGCAATGACACCCACCCCAAGCGGGTATCCAGGCCGAAACCGGCGCTGATACTATCGCCAACGATCAGGACTGTACCCGCCGCTGCGTTCTGGGCCATGCACATCAAGGCCAGGCCAGCACTCAAAAACCACACACGCATCGGATTCTCCATGGGCGCAAGCATTCTCACCGCGAAGAACCTCAGCAAAGTGGTTCCGAGCGCGGAAGGTGAACTGACTATCCTGCACGAACTCAGCCTGGAACTGAACAAGGGCGATAGCCTGGCCATCGTCGGCGCCTCCGGTTCCGGCAAATCCACCCTCCTCGGCCTGCTCGCCGGCCTCGACTTGCCGAGCGGCGGCGAAGTCACCCTCGCCGGGCAAGGCCTGAGCAATCTCGATGAAGATCAGCGCGCGCGCATCCGCGCCGAGCATGTGGGGTTTGTTTTCCAGTCTTTTCAGCTGCTCGACAGTCTCAACGCTTTGGAAAACGTCATGCTGCCGCTGGAACTCGATGGCCGCAGAGACGCCCGCGAGCGCGCCACCGAACTGTTGCAACGGGTCGGCCTGGGCCAGCGCCTGACCCACTCGCCGCGTCAGCTTTCCGGTGGCGAACAGCAGCGCGTGGCGATTGCCCGGGCGTTCGCCGCCGAGCCCGACGTGCTGTTCGCCGATGAACCCACCGGCAACCTCGACAGCCACACCGGCGAGCGCATCAGCGATCTGCTGTTCGAACTCAACCAGGAAAGCGGCACGACCCTGGTGCTGGTGACCCACGACGAACGCCTGGCACATCGCTGCCGGCGCCTGATCCGCCTTGAAGCCGGCCTGCTGGTCGCCCCTCTGGAGCCTTGATGGCACGCTTGCCGCTGTTGCGCCTGTTCAGTCTCGCCATCCGTCAATTGCTGCGCGATGCCCGCGCCGGTGAGTTGCGCGTGTTGTTCTTCGCCTTGCTGGTGGCTGTGGCGGCGAGTACCGCCATCGGTTACTTCGGCGCTCGCCTGAACAGCGCCATGCTGCTGCGCGCCACCGAGTTTCTCGGCGCCGACCTGGTGCTCGAAGGCAGCTCACCGGCGCGACCGGAACAGGTAAGGAGCGGCACTGAGCTGAGCCTTGAACACGCTCAAGTGGTGGAGTTTTCCAGCGTCATCGCCACCGACAACGGCATTCAGCTGTCCAGCATCAAAGCCGCCGATGACATCTATCCGTTACGCGGGGAACTGAAAAGCGCTCCCGCGCCTTTCGCGCCTGAAGAACCTGGCGGTGGTCCGAAACCCGGCGAAGCCTGGGTCGAAGCGCGACTGTTGACCGCATTGGACTTGAAGATTGGCGACAGCATCGACGTCGGCATGAAAACCCTGACGCTGGCACGAGTGTTGACCTATGAACCGGATCGCGCCGGCAATTTCTACAGCTTGACGCCACGCGTGCTGATTAACCTTGGCGACCTTGACGCGACCGGCGTGGTGCAACCCGGCAGTCGCGTCAGTTACCGCGAACTCTGGCGCGGCAACGCCCAGGCACTGGAAACCTATCGTCAGCTGATCAAACCCGGGCTGGCGGCGAACCAACACATACAGGATGCCCGGGACGGCAACCGACAGATCGGCGGCGCCCTGGGCAAGGCTGAACGCTATTTGAACATGGCCAGTCTGGTGGCGGTGCTGTTGTCCGGCGTGGCGGTGGCGTTGTCGGCGACCCGCTTCGCCACGCGCCGATTCGATGCCAGCGCATTGCTGCGCTGCCTGGGTTTGTCCCGTCGGGAAACCATGGTGCTGTTCAGTCTGCAATTGACCGTACTCGGATTGCTCGCCAGCATCAGCGGCGCCCTGCTCGGCTGGCTGGCGCAGCTCGGGCTATTTGCACTGCTGCATGATTTACTGCCGACCGATGTTCCACCGGGGGGGCTGCTACCAGCCATTGCCGGCATCGGCACCGGGCTGGTCGCGCTCGCCGGTTTCGCCCTGCCGCCGCTGGCCGCTTTGGGTCGAGTACCGCCGCTGCGCGTGTTGCGCCGCGACATGCTGCCGATTCCATCCAGCACCTGGATTGTTTATGGCGCGGCATTGGGTGCCCTCGGCCTGATCATGTGGCGCTTGAGCCTGGACCTGTTGCTGACCTTCGCCCTGCTCGGCGGCGGTGTGATCGCGGCGCTGGTGCTGGGTGGCTTGTTATTGTTGCTACTGAAGAGCCTGCGCCGAATGCTGGCGCGCGCCGCATTGCCATGGCGTCTCGGGTTGGGCCAACTGCTGCGTCATCCACTGGCGGCGGCGGGTCAAGCCCTGGCCTTTGGTTTGATTCTGCTGTCCATGGCGCTGATCGCTTTGCTGCGCGGCGAGTTGCTCGATACCTGGCAAAACCAGTTGCCTAAAAATGCCCCGAACTATTTCGCCCTGAACATTCTGCCGGCGGACAAACAAGCCTTTTCCGATCGCCTGATGGAATTGGCGGCACAATCGGCGCCGCTGTACCCGGTAGTGCCGGGACGACTGATCAGCATCAATGGCGAACCGGTGCAGGACATCGTCAGCAAGGATTCAGCCGGTGATCGAGCCATTCAACGCGACCTGAGCCTGACCTGGGCGGCAGAACTGCCGGCGGGCAACAAACTCACCGCCGGCAACTGGTGGGACCAGCAACCGACGGATGAAATACCCGGTGTTTCGGTTGAGGGTAAAGTCGCCGAAAGCCTCAAGCTCAAGCTCGGCGATCACATGGTGTTTACCGTCGGCGGAGTCAACCGGGAGGCAAAAGTCACCAGTCTGCGGGAGGTCAACTGGGACAACTTTCAGCCGAACTTTTTCATGATCTTCCAGCCCGGTACCTTGAAGGACTTGCCAGCGACCTACCTGACCAGTTTCTATCTGGCGGCCGGTCACGATCAGCAGATCGTCGACCTGTCCCGCAGCTTTCCCGCAGTGACCATTCTGCAAGTCGAAGCCTTGCTGGCGCAGTTGCGCAGCATCCTCGCTCAGGTCACCCTTGCGGTGGAATACGTGCTGTTGTTTGTGCTGGCGGCGGGGATGGCGGTGTTGTTCTCCGGTTTGCAGGCAACCCTCGATGAACGCATTCGCCAAGGTGCATTGCTGCGAGCGCTGGGTGCCGAGCGGCAGTTGCTGGTCAGGGCTCGACGGATCGAGTTCGGTTTACTCGGCGCGGTCAGCGGGTTGCTGGCGGCACTGGGTTCGGAACTGGTGAGCATGGTGCTTTACCGCTACGCCTTCGACTTGCCCTGGCATCCGCATCCGTGGCTATTGGTGTTGCCACTGATCGGCGCCGTGCTGATCGGTGGTGCCGGTGTGTTCGGCACACGCCGCGCATTGAACGCCAGCCCCCTGACAGTCTTGCGCGAGGGTTGATAAAACTATGTCGAGTATCTGATCTCGTTTATCCACCACAACATTTCTCCGCTCGGAGTCTGCACAACGACCTCATCACCGACCTCTTTCTTCAAAAGCGCACGCGCCATGGGCGAATCAATGGAGATGTAATCGTTGCGACCGTAGATTTCGTCATAACCCACAACCCTGAATTTCTTGATTTCACCCGCCTCGTTTTCGATCTCTACCCAAGCCCCAAAAAAGACCCTGCCTTCCTGTTCAGGTGAGTACGCAACCACCCGGACATCTTCAAGGCGCTTGCGAAGGTACCGAACACGCCGATCGATTTCCCGGAGCAGCTTTTTGTTGTATTGGTAATCCGCGTTTTCGCTACGGTCGCCGAGCGACGCCGCCCAAGTGACCTTGCGCGTGGTGTCAGGACGTTTTTCTCGCCAAAGGTAGTCGAGTTCCTGCTTCAGAGCGTCATGACCTTCCTTTGTGATGATGTTCGTACTCAAGATGGATTTCTCATTAATGATTTACCTATCAGAACGCTCTTGGAAGGATCGTAAAGCCGGAGCATTATCTTCGAAGCGCACCCGTGCATCACTGAGAACCCGGTGAATCGCAACCCCCGCAGACTTGGGGATCTTCAGTACCTTGAGCAAACGATCCCAGTCATCCAGCGCCGCGAGGGTTTGGTCGATGTAGTCATCAGGCTTGAGGTATTTGTAATCCTTGCACAGATCTCTGATGACCTTTCGTGTCGGTTTACCATGACCTGAAAATGCAGTGGAGTGCTCGCCCATCCCATCTGAGAAAGTAAGGTCGTACGCTGGAGACAGCGTCCAGGCTCCCTGCCCTTCGTGATACAGAAATGCAAAATTTTTGGTGTGATCGTCGTAGTTGTGGAACACCGCATTGAAGATCATGAGTCTTGCCATTTTCTCAACCTCGGCAGCGTTTTTCGTCAGCGCGCTGGTCAACTTGAGTATCTGACTGTAATCCATAGTCGGCGCCCGGAAGTCTGCGTAGGCCAACGCTGAGAGGGTAATCATATGAATCTTGCGATCGCCATCACGATCGAAACGTTTGGCGGCGAAGAATCGCTCAACTCCGCCCTGACGCATCTGCACCTCTAGCAGTTCCGTATGCGCCATATTCACCCCAGCCTTTCTGGCCATCACCGCATATGCTTGCTCAATCCCTCCAGTCGCCAAAGGCTCATTCAGAGCCCTGAACTTCACAAGCCAGTGAGCGTATCCAGGTGGAAGCTGGCCAAAAGCTGAAGTCGCAGTCTCAAGATCATGTGACAGTGCAACGATTGCTTTGGGGCGAGCACCAGCGGGGGAGCCACCCGCCAAGCGTAACCCCTTGAGCACTTTTGGGGTGTCTCCCTGTTGTACCTCGACAGATGCCTCGAATAGGCGAGCAAGATTCACCGACTCAACGGCGACCTTTTCTGTTTTGGGATGAAACTCAAAGATTCCCATGGCTCGATCACCTATGTAGGCCAGCCGATCTAGCGGACTGAGCGTCAGCGAGGTACCTGCTCCGAAGGTCGCGTCGAAGAATCTATCCATCAGCAGAAGCCCCCAACCGTCCGGCAAGGAATCTGCAAATGGGCCGTGCAGGCCCTTGAACAATCGACTTTCACGCGCGAGCTGTGGTTTGTCATCGAATGTCATTGTCAGGGGAGAAAGGTCGAACCCCTTGGCCAGCCATTCTTTGTCGTACACAAAGTAGATGCCTTTCCCCTCGATACGGCTCAATTCGCCAACCATTACGCCATTGGCGGTGACGATGAGCGATTCGGTGGGCTTGAACCTGGGGATACGCAGGCTCATTTGGTACCTCGTTTACGCTTAAGATTTTTTAGCTCTTCGATTGAGCCTGGATGCGAGGGTTTGAAAAGACTCATCATCGGCGTTAGCTCATCGAGCGCCGTGGCCAGAAGAATCATGGACTCAAGGGTGATCGATCCGGAGTGTTCGAACCGCTTGATGGAGGACTCAGACACTCCGGATTGCTCAGCCAGGGTTTTACGAGAAAGGTTCTTGGACAAGCGCAACGCTTCGGCATTTTTCCCCAGTTCGCGTGCGATTTCCGCCGGGCTGTACAAAAAATGCATAAGTGACATAGCTTTCTCCTAGCTCACTATTGGTCATAATTGATCCATTATGATCAATATTGTCAGACAAAGGATTTATTCTGACCAATTGCATCAATAATAAGTCATTACATTAATGGTCATATCCGACCAATTAATGCCAATTAACAGGATAAAAAGGTCGTATATGACCAATAGCCAAGAAAACATCTAGCTACTAGATCAAGGGGACAAACGGTGAAGTGAGTCGGATGAACTGGACTTGTAGCCAAGGCCTGATCAGCATCGACCACCGCTGGCGTGGGCGTTGATCGGCAAGGCGCTGGACGCCGAACGACTCTCTCTGAGCCTCAGCGGCGGGTAATCAGCCCTTGGCGCGCCACGCGAGTCAGCTGCCTGATCACTTCCGGCGCATCCTCGATGCTGGGGGCCAGAATCACCGCCAGATCGAAGCTATCGTTGGCAAACCGTGCCAGTGACTCGCCGTCGTCGACAAACTGAATCAGGAAAGCAGCAGGCCCACCGGTACGACGTGGCCAGCCATCGAGGTAACGCAACAGCGTCGGCTGATGTTTACCGCCAAGCAGGATTTTTGGATTGCGTTGGGTAAGGTGTGCCGTGATCGGCGCGGGGCGTATGACGGGGCTTAATGCATTCATTGCGTCGTGTCTCTGCCTCAGAAGTCTGCATGGCAGGTGAGAGGCAACACCGAACCAGCGCTTTAGCGGTATTTCGAAGCCTGTTTCAAGCTTCTATCGGCAACTGAATGAGTCACCTGGCGCCCCGCAAGTAGCTGTTTAAATCGGCGCATGGGCAGCATCCTAGAGAAGCTGACCGGACAGTGTCAAGAATCACGCGCAACAAAAAAGGCCTGCACAGTGCGTCGCACAATGCAGGCCTTTTTGTTGAGCAAGAGCGGTCAGTCAGTGATGGCGCGGTCTGCCGACAGCTTGCCTGCACCTTCGATCAGCACCGCGAGACTGCCGCCGAGCAAGGCCAGGGCGAATTCATAACCGTTGTTAGACATGAACAGACCATTGCTGATGTGCACCGAGAAAATAGCGACCAGTGAAACGAAGGTCAGCCCCAGCGCTGCCGGACGCGCCAGCAGACCGATGATCAACGCCAGACCGCCGAAGAACTCGGTACCACCGGCCAGGATCGCCATCAGGTGACCCGGCGCCAGGCCGATACTTTCCATCCATTGCGCGGTGCCGGCAATGCCGTAGCCGCCGAATGCCCCGAAGAGTTTCTGTGAGCCGTGGGCCGCAAAGATGATGCCGACGACAATCCGTAGAATCGTCAGGCCGTAACCGGCGCGGGTGGACAGTACCTTGTTGATCAGTGTGCTCATGCTGTGTCATCCATTGTGAGTGTGTGTTGGTTGGCCGCTATATTAATCAATAAAACTCATGTTAAAAGCGCAAAAAACCCACCATAACAATCAGATTAGTCGATCATTTACGTGAGGCAACTTTTTGCCCCTGGGGCTCCAACGACTCCCGCTCCCGATCGAAGGCCAAGTAATACTTGTTCACGCTATTAACATAGCTGACAGCACCCATTCCCACCTGCTCCATGGCAATGCGCTCAACCTGGAAGAACCACTGATTAGGATTCAAGCCGCGTCGCCGGGCTTCGGCGCGCATACCCTGAACCCGCTCCGGTCCCATGTTGTAGGCCGCCAGCACGAACGCCATGCGCTCGCGTTCGTTGAGTTTGGGGCTGGCAAAAAACTTGCGGCGGATCATCGCCAGGTACTTGGCGCCGGCCTGCACATTGGCGTCGAGGTTTTGAATATTACTGACCCCAACCCGTTGCGCCGCGGACGGGGTGATTTGCATCAGGCCGGTGGGGCCGCTGCCGCTTCTGGCGTTGGGTTGCAGCGCCGACTCCTTGAAAGCCAGCGCCGCCAGGTTCAGCCAGTCCATGCCTTGGGCTTCAGCATGTTTTTGCAGCACCGGTCGAAGTTTTTCCAGGCGCTGCCGATCAGCCTTGGCCAAGGGATAGTGCACTTGATACAAGCGTCGATAAATCCGCAGGAACGCCGCATCCTGGTCCGACGGTTTCTTGTAGGTAGTCAAGAAGCGATCGATGCTCGAGCGCAGCATCGAGGCATCGCGGCGCACGAACCAGTATTCCTCACCTGGCTCGCTGATAAGGACCTGACGATCGAAGCGCAACTTGGGCAGGATCTTGCCCCAGCGTTCGGCAATCGGTTGCTCGACGATCGTCAAATGAAAGATCCCGCCCTGGACCATTTCCAGCACATCCTCGACCGCCAGGCTTGGATCGACCCACTCGATCTTCACCGCAGGCAATTTGTGCAGCGCGAGTTTCTGATTGATCTGACTGACCGCATCCCCGGCGGCACTGCCGGTGGGCAGCGCGAGGGTTTTGCCCGAAAGTTGTTCGAGACGGGTGTAACGTCGTTCACCTTTGATCCCCACCAGCAGCAACGGCACATCGCTGGCAATCGGTTGACTGGTGCTGACCGCGAGGCCCGATTGCGGATCGAGCAATTCCCCCGGTGCGACCAGATCACCCTCCCCGCGCTGCAACGCGCCGAGCAGTTGATCCTTGGCTTTGGGAATGATTTTGAGGGTTATTTCCTGGCCGTCACGGGCTTGGTCATTGAGGTATTGTTCGAAAGCGCGCAGGCGATGGTATTCGACGCCGATGGCCTGGCCCTGGACTTCACCGGAGCTGTTGCGGCTCTGGTTGACCAACACCCGCAACACGCGACTGCTGCGAATCTCCGCCAGATCGCGGACCTTGGCCGCGGGCACGGCTTGCAACGGCCCGGCCAGACGCGCAACCGCCGGCATAGGCAGCAGCAACGAGCAACACAGCAGTAACAAAACCGAGGGACGAATCATCCACTCTCCGGAAAGAATACTGGCCGACCTCATGGGTGATTTCATGAAGTCGAGCGACAGAAACAGAGCGCCTGAAGCGCTATAAAGTGCCTGAGAGTGGCACAATGATGGCAACTCTACCAACCCGGCCTGTCTCGCGGCCTTAACAGACAGCTTTAACGTGTTGTAGTTCTTGGCTTTTCTTATAAATCTACAGCTCTGATATGCTTTCCGGCCTTTGGTCCGAGGTAGCACCATGCAACTCATCGATATCGGCGTCAACCTGACCAACCCCAGTTTCGCCGACAAACACCAGGCTGTACTCGACCGTGCCTATGCTGCCGGGGTCTGCCAATTGGTGCTTACCGGGACCAGCGTCGATGTCAGCGAACAGGCTCTGGAGCTGTGCCAGCAATTGGACGAAAGTGCTCAGCGACTATTCGCCACGGCCGGCATTCATCCGCACTCGGCCAGCGATTGGAACGCCGACAGCGCTCAGCGTCTGCGCAGTTTGCTCAAGGAACCGAATGTGGTGGCCGTGGGCGAATGCGGCCTCGATTTCAATCGTGACTTCTCGCCTCGCCCACAACAGGAAAAAGTCCTCGAAGAACATCTGGCGATGGCGGTCGAGCTGCAATTGCCGGTGTTCCTGCATGAACGCGATGCCAGCCAACGGTTGCTGGAGATCCTGCGTGATTACCGTGACCAGTTGCCGGCCGCCGTGGTGCACTGCTTCACCGGTGAAAAAAAGGCGTTGTTCAGTTATCTCGATCTGGATTTGCACATTGGCATCACCGGCTGGATCTGCGACGAACGCCGGGGCACGCACCTGCATCCGCTGGTCAAAGAGATTAAACGCGGGCGCTTGATGCTGGAGAGCGATGCGCCATACCTGCTGCCCCGCAGTCTGCGTCCAAAGCCGAAGAACGGTCGCAATGAGCCGGCGTATCTGACTGAAGTGTTGCGTGAGGTGGCGTTGCATCGTGGGGAAAGCCAGGAAGACCTGGCAAACCACACCACAGCCTGCGCACGAGCATTTTTCGGTCTGCCCTCAATCCCCCAATAACCACAAATCCCCTGTGGGAGCGGGCTTGCTCGCGAAAGCGGTCTGTCAGTCACATTGATGTTGGATGTGCCGCCGTCTTCGCGAGCAAGCCCGCTCCCCACATTGGGACTGCGGAGGATGTTGACCCATATCAAGAGTCGAAGCCTTGAGTAGCGGCACAATGCTGGCACCTTGCCAAAACTGTTTCCGCTATCAGAGAAGACCTCCATGGGTGCCTGGCTTAGCAACATCTCGCTGAAATATAAATTCTGGGCGGTCAACGCCGTCGCCTTCGTCACCACCCTGTTGCTGGTGCTGTACGCCGTGCAGCTTGAACAACAGGCCCGAAGCCACGCGGCCCAAGCATCGGCCCAGGCTCAGGCGCGATTGCTCAATGCCTGGCCTGTCGGGCAGCCGCTGCCCAAGACCGATAACCTGCTGACCTTCAATCGCGGACAGGCGCCATTGCTGAACGGGCAACCGCTGCTGGAGCTGACCGATACCAACGGTTGGGTCGAGATCAGCACCATGCCGCTGTTCGGTGAAAACCCGTTGATGGGCGCCGAGGTGTTCGCTCGCCCTGACGGTCAACAGGCCGCAGTGATCGCCTATGGCCCGAGCCTGAGCCAAGTGTTCGGCGAACGCTTCACTCACTACGCCGTAGCGGTGTTCATTCTGATGCTGGCGATGCTCGGCGCATCCCAACTGTTGATCCGCTTCCTGCTCAGCCAACTCAACACCTTGAAAGACGTGATGCTCCACGTCGAGAAAACCGGTGACCTGTCGGCCCGTGTGCCGCTGGCCTGCAAGGATGAAGTCGGGCAGATGGCCAATGCCTTCAATGCCATGCAGGCCGGTTACCAGCGGGTGGTCAACACCGTCGCCAACACCGCCCGGCAACTGGATGTCGGCGCCGCGCGGCTGGCCTCGAGCATGAACGAGGTACGTCACGGCATGCTCGGTCAGCAAAGCGAAACCGATCAAGCCGCCACGGCGATCAACGAAATGACCGCCACGGTCCATCACATCGCCCAACACGCCGGTGCCACCCGCGACCTCTCGCAAACCGCCGACACCCTGGCAGGCAGTGGCCAGGAAGTGGTCGCTCGGGTGCAGAAATCGATTGGCGGGTTGTCCACCGGCGTGCAGCAAACCGCCGAGATGATTCAGCGTCTGGCCGAAGACAGCCAGAAAATCAATGGCGTGGTCAGCGTGATCCACAGCATCGCCGAACAGACCAACCTGCTGGCCCTTAACGCCGCCATTGAAGCGGCCCGGGCCGGTGAAATGGGCCGCGGGTTTGCGGTGGTCGCCGATGAGGTGCGTAACCTGGCCAAGCGAGTCCAGGCGTCCACCGATGAGATCACCACCATGGTTTCAGCGCTGCAGGCCGGTACTCGCGACGCCGTGGACTTCATGCAGGAAAGTTCGTACAAGGCGGACGACTGCATGCAGCAGGCTCAGGAAGCCAGCGTGGCCCTGGCCGAAATCACCGGTGCGGTGGCACAGATGCGTGAAAGCAATACGCAGATCGCGGTGGCGGCCGAGCAGCAGAGCCATGTGGCGGAAGAAATGAATCGGGCGGTGGTGAGCATTCGCGACGTGACCGAAAACACCGTGCAGCAGACCGTGAATTCGGCGATTACCAGCAATGAGCTGGCGATGTTGGCGGGGGAATTGAGCAAGGCCATCGGGCAGCTCAAGCTTTGAGGGCCTCTTCGCGGGCAAGCCTCGCTCCTACAAGGATTTGTGGCGCACCGTCCCCTGTAGGAGCGAGGCTTGCCCGCGAAAGCGTCAGTCCGGCCAACATCAATATTGCCCATGACCCCTATCACTTCGATAGCCAGCCTTGATTCGCCGACGGCCCGTGCCAGGCCTATTCTTTATTCAATCGCCTCAACGAATCAAAGGATATGCATCATGGGCAAACGTCACCCCAACCTTCCCGCCTGGCAATGGCGAATGTACCCGCACAATCACCAGCATCCGACCAATCTGGTGCTGCACCTGATTGCCGTCCCGTTGTTCATCGTGGCGTTTTTGCTGATGGTCTCGGGGGTGTTCAGCCTGGATCTGGCGAGCTTCGCGATCGGCGTTATCGGTCTGCTCGCGGCCCTGGGCCTGCAGCGCCACGGTCACCGCCTGGAGGCGCAAGCGTCTGAGCCGTTCAGTGATCGCAAAGATGCGGTATCACGCTTGCTGGTCGAGCAGTTCCTGACCTTCCCACGGTTTTTCTTCAGTGGCGGCTGGTGGCGCGCCTGGCGTGAACGCCATCGTCGTCGTCACTGATCAGGCGAAAATCGTGACGGTCTGCCGGCTCATGGCGATCAACTGACCGTCCGTATTCCATAGTTTTGCGGCGACATGCCCGTAGCCGTCAGCGGCATACTCGATTTCCGCCAGGTACTTGCACCAGTCCAGCGTGTTCAACGCCAGCAACGGCTGGACGAATTCGATGGTCCAGGTCAGCGTGCTGCCTGCCGCCGGTTTCTTCAGATGCGGTAACAAGGCCGGCGGCCAGGCGTCGACCAGCGCCAGAATGTGCGCCTCGCTGACCGCCTCTTCTCTTGCAGCCTCACGCAAACGCACCCAGCCGCCCATCTCGCGGGATGTGTTGCCGGTGAACGGCAGCCCACCGACACTCCAGCGCATTGCCATATGACGCATGAATTCCGGGGTCACGCCTTTGATGTACGGCAGTTCCTGACAGTCGTCCCGGTGTTTCATCTCGGGAGCTATGCTGGCCGTGACTGCCACCTCGGACGGTCGGGAGGCGCCGAAGCTGCCCTGGACCAACGTCACCACTTGCCCCTTTTGCATCGTCCGGCCCAGCACCTGGCTGACGGCTTTGCCTTCGCGCAACACATCGACTTCAAAACTGACCGGCACATCGGGTTCGACCGGGCCGACAAAGGTGATTGCCAGCGATCGCACCGGACGATCCGCCGGGACTTTTGCGCGCATGGCTTCGTATTGCAAGGCGGCTATCAGGCCGCCAAAAGTCGCCCGCCCCTGACCCCATTCGGCCGGAATAGACAGCCCTTGCGGTTGGCTGCGGACAGCGTCGAGCAGATCGGAAAAGCGCATGGAAACCTCAGAGGCAGGAAGTTGGATGGAGCGATCTTAACCAGCCTGCAAAACCGGCACAGCGCTTATTCCGGCCAAAATCACTGACAGATGAGCCGTGCTCGGCTCGAACACACATTCCCTGTTCGCCACAAAACGACTGTGGGAGCGGGCTTGCTCGCGAAAGCGGTCTGACATTCAACGTAAATGTTGAATGTCAGACCGCTTTCGCGAGCAAGCCCGCTCCCACATTTGATCTTGGGTGGTTTCAGGATTTGAAGCAGGTGGCGCTGAGTTTGTCGAGGACGCGGTCGGCGTTTTCTTCAGCCTTGGCCAAGGTGGTTTTCCAGACCGCGACACAGGGCTGCAAATCGGGCTCTTCTTTGGCCCGGTCCAGCCACTGCCAGCTGTCGTGCCAATCACCCAGGGCGGACTGGGCCTCTTTCAGTCTGGGCAGCGCCGCTTTCGGCAAACGGTCCAGTTCGGGATAGGCTTCGATGCCATAGCGCACGCGCTTGATCAGCAGGCGCAAACGATGGCGGTCATGGGCAGGGTCATGCAGGGCCTTGTCGAGTTTCTTCCATTGTTTACCCAGGCGTTTTTCGATGCGCTTGCGCAAGTCCTTGAGCAACCCCTGACGCTGGGAAGCCCGCAGGAAACGCGGAAAGGCGTCGAGGATCATCAGCATCTGCGCCACCTCCGGGCTCGCCGCCACGATGGGATAAGCCTCGTCCATCCGCACCATGCGCCGGTGCGCGGCCTCGGGTTGACCATGCTGGAGCAAGTACGCCGCCAGCACTTCGCGATCGCGCAACGGTGTGGTCAGGTCACCGACCCGGGATGCCGCCGCTTCCAGTTGCTCGACCCCAGGCAAACCGCGCAAGGGCCGCAGCAGGCTGCGCAAACGTCGCACGGTGGTGCGTAGATCGTGCAGCGCTTCAGAATCGGTGCGGGCACTCAAGCGTGCCTGACAGGCCAGCAGGCGAATGTCCAGGCTCAGAACATGAGCCACCAACCGATCGATCATGGTTTTCTCCGTAAACAACGGCAGGCCTCAAGCAGTAAGCCTGAAGCCGGCACGACGCACTGGTCGCTTGCTGCTTATAGACTGTAGCTGCTTCTATCGGCCCGCGCGGGACTCACGAATGTAGAAGCGCGCCTTCTCGGCCTTCTTGGTGCAACCCTCGTATGCTTCGAATTGCTGCTGGGTCTTGGCGCCGGTCAGCAACGACAGTGCCTTGGAGTAGCTGACGGTCCCGGCGAAGCCTTCGACCTTGGCCAGGTCCAGTTCACGCCAGGCGGCGTCGAGTTGGCTGCCGCAGCTGTCACGGTAAGCGGTTTTACCGGCACAACCGGCGAGTGCCAGGGCAATCAATGGCACACAGATCCAGGCTTTCATCACTCACACCTCAAAGATAGGTAAACACAGTCATGCACGTAAGACGGTCTGGGGCGTGAAAAGTGCCTTGGGCCGCAGTGGAAACCCGCCGTGGAAATCACAGCGCACGCGAGAATACCCACTCGCCTTCCTTGTGTGTCAAAAAACGACGCATTGACCTCGCCGAACGACCATAGCGATTGAAGCTTGCCCCTCGATGGGCGCATTGTTGAACCTTGTCAGAGAGGTCGTTTCATGAAAAAGCGTGTCGCACTGGTGCTGGGCTCGGGCGGTGCCCGGGGCTACGCCCATATTGGCGTCATTGAAGAGATCGAACGGCGCGGCTACGACATCGCCTGCATCGCCGGTTGCTCCATGGGCGCGGTAGTCGGCGGGATTTATGCCGCCGGTAAACTCGACGATTATCGCGACTGGATCGAGAGCCTGGATTACCTCGACGTCTTGCGTCTGGTGGACGTCAGCTTTCGCTTGGGCGCGATTCGCGGGGAAAAAGTTTTCGGGCAGATCCGCAAGATCGTCGGCGAGATCAACATCGAAGACCTGCGCATTCCCTACACAGCCGTGGCCACGGACCTGACCAATCAGCAGGAAATCTGGTTCCAGGAAGGCTGCCTGCACCAGGCCATGCGCGCCTCGGCGGCGATACCCAGCCTGTTCACGCCGGTGATGCAGGGCAATCGAATGCTGGTGGACGGCGGTATCCTCAACCCATTGCCGATCGTGCCGGTGGTGTCGAGCCATTGCGACCTGATCATCGCGGTCAACCTCAACTCCACCAACCAGCGTCACTATCAACTGCCGGTGATCCAGCGCCCGGCCGCGTTCAAGACCCGCTTCGACAGCCTGATCAACTCGTTGGGCTCGAAATTGCCCTTCCGCCGCAAACAGGCCGAACAATTACTGCTGCTGGAAAAGGAAGCCTTGATGGCCGAAGCGGCCGATATCAACCCCTGGATCGAATCCGCCGAGCCCGAAGGCCAGCAACCGGCGGCGGCCCCGGAAAGCAACGGCGCACCCAAATCTGCCACCGGGTCGTTCATCATCGACAACGTCGGGCCGGCGTCCTTACTGGATTTGATCAACCAGAGTTTCGAGGTGATGCAGACGTCATTGGCGCAGTACAAGATTGCAGGGTATCCGCCGGATATCCTGATCAACGTGCCCAAGCGCGTGTGCCGGTTTTTCGAGTTCTACAAGGCGCCGGAGTTGATAGCGCTGGGGCGCGAGATTGCGCGGGATACGCTGGATCGGTATGAGAATGAGCGGGATTCTTGAGGCCTGACGATCGTTCCCACGCTCTGCGTGGGAATGCATCCTGTGACGCTCCGCGTCACGACTTCAAAAGCGGACGCAGAGCGTCCATGGCGGCATTCCCACGCAGAGCGTGGGAACGATCAACTAAAGGCTACCCTCACTCAGAAGCCGATACCCAACCCCCGCCTCGGTGACGATGAACCGTGGCTGAGTCGGATCATCCGCCAGTTTCTGCCGCAGGTGCCCCACCACGATCCGCAGATAGTGGCTGTCTTCGGTGTGGGTCGGCCCCCAGATGTCCTTGAGCAATTGCTGCTGGGTGATGACGCGTCCCGGATGCCGCGCCAGTTGCGCCAGTACCGCATATTCCTTACGCGTCAGCGCCACTTCGGCGCCGTCCAATAGCACCCGGCGATAAGCCAGGTCGACGGTGAGCGGACCGAAACTGAGCGCCGCTTCCTTAGCCTCCCCCGTCGGCGCCTGACGCAGCAATGCGCGCACTCGGGCCAGAAATTCCTGGATGCCGAACGGCTTGGTCACGTAGTCGTTGGCGCCGCCATCCAGGGCTTGGACTTTCTGTCCTTCGCTGGCGCGCACCGAGAGCACCAATATCGGCACCGTCGACCACTCGCGAAACTCTTGCAGCACTTGCTGACCGTCCATGTCCGGCAGGCCGAGGTCGAGCACCAGCAGGTCGGGTTTGTTCAATGCGGCCTGGGCCAGGCCTTCCGTGCCGGTGCCGGCCTCCAGCACTTTGTAGCCTTGGGAAACGAGGCTGATGCGCAGGAATTTGCGGATCTGCGGTTCATCATCGATGACCAAAATGGTCGCGGTCTGGCTCATGAATTCACATCAACACAAAGAAGTGGCAAGAGAGTAGCGCAGGCGAGATCAGGCTTCACTGTCCAATCCCGGCTGAGTCTGCAATGGCAAATGCAGAGTAATGCAAGTACCACGTCCTTCAATGCCATCGGTGACGCTGATCCGCCCGCCATGGGCACCGACCATTCCCTGACAGATTGCCAGCCCCAGCCCGGTACCCTGCCCGCCGCGATCACCGCGAGCGGCGGTGTAAAACATGTCGAAAATCTTCGCCCGCTCCTCCTCCGGAATCCCCGGCCCTTCATCGCTCACGGAAAAAAACAGCTCGCTGTCAGTGGCCCCGGCACGCAATTCAAGACGACCGCGGGGCGGTGAGAAACGCGCAGCGTTTTCCAGTACATTGACCAGTGCTTGCTCGATCAACGCGGCATGTACATAGAGCAGCGGCAGTTCGGCCGGCACTTCGGTAATGACTTGCAACGACGCCAGCACCGCACGCAGACGATTGAGAGAACTGCCGACAATGTCTGCCGGCGACACCCAATCCCGCGCCAGCTTCAGGGCGCCGTGGCCGAGACGGGTCATGTCCAGCAGGTTTTGAATGTAACGATCCAGCCGTTCGGCTTCATCGCGGGTGCCTTCGAGCAGTTCGCGACGGTCCTCCAGCGGAATCGCCTCGCCAAGCGCCAGCAGGCTGTCGATGCTGCCACGCATGGAGGTCAGCGGCGTGCGCAAATCGTGGGACACCGAAGCCAGCAGCGCACTGCGCAACTGCTCGGTTTCGCCATGCAAGCGCGCGGCTTCAAGGTCATCGGCCAATTGCGCCCGGGCCAACGCCTGCGCCAGCGGTTGGCTCAGCGCAGTCAGCAAGCGCCGCCGCTGGCCGCTCAAGGTCTGACCTTCTTTGGCACACACACCGAGCAGTGCCAGCGGCCCATCGTCCACCGACAACGGCCACCACCACCAGCGCCCGAACGGCAAGGTACCGGTGCCCGCGCCGGCCGGTTGATCATGTTGCCAGGCCCAATCGGCGGCGGCGCGCTCGGCTTCGGAGAACGCCAGCGGCCCGCCGGTTTCGACTTTCCAGCCGCTCTGGCCATCGCGGTTGAGCAGGCACAGTTTCAGGTCGGTCCAGCCATTGAGGTGCTGCGCCGCAGCGCTGACCACGGCCTGACGGTCGGTGGCGGCGGTGAGTTTGCGCGACAGGTCGAGCAGTTCGCTGGTTTCTTCCTGGGTGTCGCGCAACGCCTGCAATTGCCGCCGTTGTCGCGCCGCCAGGTTGCCGGTAAGGGCCGCCATCAGCAGGAAGAACAGCAAGGTCAGCACGTCTTCTTCACGCTGAATACTGAAAGAGAAATTCGGCGGAATGAACAGAAAGTCATAGGTCAGAAATGACAGCGCCGCGCAGGCCAGCGCCGGGCCGAGGCTACTGCGCACCGCCACGAGCAACACCGCCGCGAGGAACACCAGCGAGATGTTCGGCAGCGGCAAAATACTCGACACCGCCCAGGCCAGAGCAGTGGCAAGCACCGTCGCCACCAACGCCAACGCATAGTCGAACCAGACCAGCGACTGCGCCGAGCGTTGGCGCGGCTGATGCTGTTCTTCGTCACTGTCGAGCACGTTGATTTCCAGCCCGCGGGCATCGCGCAGCAAACGGGCCGCCAGACCGCCGCCGAACAACCGTCGACGCAAACGCTGGCGTGACTGGCCCACCAACACCAGGCTGGCGCGACGTTCGGCGGCGTGCTGGATCAATGTTTTCGCCACCTCCCCGGCGCGCAGCAGCACCACTTCGCCCCCGAGACGTTCGGCCAGTTGCTGAGCGCTTTGCAGGCGCAGGCGCGATTGCTCGTCGCGCACACGGCCGTTGTCCACATGCACCAGACTCCACGGCAAATGCCGGCGCTGGGCAACGCGACTGGCGTGACGCACCAGACGCTCGGCCTGAGCATCGCCATCGACACCCACCAGCAAACGACCGCGCACCGCCGGCGCGGTATGCCCCAACTGGCGATAACCCTGGGCCAGATCGTTATCGACCTGAGCGGCCGCGGTTTGCATCGCCAGTTCGCGCAGGGCGGTGAGGTTGGTCTGGGTAAAAAACGCATCGATCGCCGCACGCGCCTGCTCCGGCACGTAGACTTTGCCGTCGCGCAGACGCTCCAACAGTTCGCGTGGCGGCAGGTCGATCAGCAGCAATTCGTAGGCTTCTTGCAGCACCCAGTCCGGCAGGGTTTCGCGCACCTGTACGCCGGTGATGCCGCGCACCTGATCGTTGAGACTTTCCAGATGCTGGACGTTGACCGTGGTAAACACGTCGATGCCGGCGGCCAGCAATTCCTGGATGTCTTGCCAGCGTTTGGCGTGGCGACTGCCGGGGGCATTGCTGTGGGCCAGTTCGTCCACCAGCACCAGTTTCGGCCTGGCTTTGATCAGACCGTCGAGGTCCATTTCTTCAAGCATCACGCCGCGGTATTCCGAGCGCACCAATGGCTGCTGCGGCAAGCCAGCCAGCAGCGCTTCGGTTTCGGCGCGACCGTGGGTTTCGACCACTCCCGCCATGACTTTCACGCCTTGGCGCAATTGAGTGTGGGCGGCTTGCAGCATGGCGTAGGTCTTGCCGACACCGGGCGCGGCGCCGAGAAAAACCTTGAGCCGGCCACGGCCATCACGGGGCAGGTCTGCTAACAGCGCGTCGGCGCGGCCGGAGTTGCTCATGCTTGGGAATCTCTTTTTTCAGATTGATCGTTCCCACGCTTTGCGTGGGAATGCAGCCCGGGACGCTCCGCGTCCCATCCAGAAGCGGACGCAGAGCGTCCATTGATGCATTCCCACGCAGAGCGTGGGAACGATCATTTACTACAGTTTTTCCAACGCGATGTTCAATGCCAACACATTCACCACCGGCGGCCCCACCAACGGCTGCTCGATGTGCGCGTCCATTAATTGCTCAAGCGTAGACACTGGCAGATTGCGCGCCGCCGCGACACGCGCCAGTTGATAGACAATCGCGGCCGGTGGCAAGTGCGGATCGAGGCCGCTGCCGGATGTCGTCAGCATGGCCAACGGCACCGGCCCCTGACCGGGTATCAACAGTTTATTGGCCTCGTCGATCACCCGAGTGGCCAGCGCCGGATTACTCGGCGAAAGGTTGCTGGCGCTGCTTGACACGGTGGCAAAGGCACCGGCCGATGGCCGTGGGTGGAACCAGGCATCGCCGACGAAATCCTGGGCGATCAGCGACGAGCCACGCACCTTGCCGTCGGCGTCACGCACCAGGCTGCCATTGGCCTGGTCCGGGAAAGCGACCTGGGCGATGCCGGTGACCACCAAGGGATAAGCGACGCCAGTGATCAGGGTCATCAATATCAACAGGCTCAGGGCCGGACGTATCAGTGTGGACATTTCACAATCCTCGAATTCAGAGATACCGCATTCATTCAGGTGCAGATCAGGGGAACGCGATGTCTTTGTAGGAGCGGGCTTGCTCGCGAAGACGGCGGTACAGTCAACATTGATGTCGCCAGGTATACCGCTTTCGCGAGCAAGCTCGCTCCCACATGGACCGCTAAACCAGATGCAACGCCGTCAGCAGCATATCGATCGCCTTGATCCCCACGAACGGCACCAGAATCCCGCCCAGCCCATAGATCAGCAGATTGCGCCGCAGCAACGCCGCCGCGCTCACCGCCTGCACCCGCACACCGCGCAGCGCCAGCGGAATCAGCACCACAATGATCAGGGCGTTGAACACAATCGCCGACAGAATCGCGCTCTGCGGACTGCTCAGGTGCATGACGTTGAGCACACCCAGTTGCGGGTAGATCGAGGCGAATAGCGCCGGCAAGATTGCGAAGTATTTGGCCACGTCGTTGGCGATGGAAAAGGTCGTCAGCGCACCACGGGTCACCAGCAATTCCTTGCCGATCTGCACCACGTCCAACAGCTTGGTCGGGTCACTGTCGAGATCGACCATGTTCGCCGCCTCACGCGCCGCTTGTGTTCCGTCGTTCATCGCCATGCCGACATCCGCCTGAGCCAAGGCCGGGGCGTCGTTGGCGCCGTCGCCGCACATGGCGACCAGGCGACCGTCATTCTGCTCGTGACGAATGCGCGCCAGTTTCTTTTCCGGCGTGGCTTCAGCCAACACGTCATCCACACCGGCTTCGGCAGCAATCGCCGCAGCGGTCAGCGGGTTGTCGCCGGTGACCATGACCGTGCGAATCCCCAGCTTGC
The DNA here is from genome assembly GCF_022014505.1 of Pseudomonas sp. PGPR40. Classification (NCBI taxonomy): domain Bacteria; kingdom Pseudomonadati; phylum Pseudomonadota; class Gammaproteobacteria; order Pseudomonadales; family Pseudomonadaceae; genus Pseudomonas; species Pseudomonas sp. PGPR40. The sequence continues at coordinate 38,797 of NZ_JAKLSP010000031.1, forward strand.
GCAATTCGGCGAAACGCTCGCGGATGCCGGGTTTAACCACGTCCTTGAGGTGGATGACACCGAGCAATTTTCCGTCAACGCAGACCAGCAACGGCGTGCCGCCACTCTGAGCGATCTTGTCGATTTCCCGGGACAGAGGCGCGGCCAGATCGGCGCGTTTCAGGCCGACGAAGGTCAGCAGCGAATCCACCGCGCCTTTGCGATAGACCCGGCCTTGATAGTCAACACCAGACAAGCGGGTTTCAGCGCTGAACGGCACAGCGGTCAATACGTCAGTGGATGGCTCAGGTTGCGGGTGAAGACCGCGCAGGTACTCGACGATGGATTTGCCTTCAGCCGTGTCATCGGCCAATGAGGCGAACAACGCGCCTTCGGCCAGCTCCTTGGCGGTGACACCAGGCGCGGCATAAACCGCGGAGCAGCGACGGTTGCCGAAGGTGATGGTGCCGGTCTTGTCCAGCAGCAGGACGTGGACGTCCCCCGCCGCCTCCACGGCGCGACCGGACTTGGCGATCACATTCAGGCGCACCAGACGGTCCATCCCGGCAATCCCGATCGCCGACAGCAAACCGCCGATAGTGGTCGGAATCAGCGTGACCAATAACGCCACCAGGAACACCAGCGGCAGGCTGCCATTGGCGAAGTGGGCGAACGGTTGCAGGGTCACCACCACCAGCAGGAAGATCAGAGTCAGGCCGATCAGCAGGATATCCAGCGCCACTTCGTTCGGGGTTTTCTGGCGTTTGGCGCCTTCGACCAGCGCGATCATGCGGTCCAGGGTCGACTCTCCGGGGTTGGCGGTGATGCGCACCAGCAGCCAGTCGGACACCAGTCGAGTGTTGCCGGTGACGGCCGAGCGGTCGCCGCCGGACTCACGAATCACGGGCGCCGATTCACCGGTAATCGCCGCTTCGTTGACCGCCGCGATGCCTTCGATCACCTCGCCGTCACCGGGAATCATCTCCCCCGCTTCGACGCGCACCACATCGTCCTTGCGCAGGCTGGTGGCCGGTACCACTTGAAAGCTGCCATTGGCGTTTTTGCGCCGGGCACTCAAGCCTTCGCTGCCGGCCTTGAGACTATCTGCGCGGGCCTTGCCTCGACCTTCGGCCAGCGCTTCGGCAAAGTTGGCGAACAACACGGTGAACCACAGCCACAACGCGATTTGCGCGGCGACGAAGGTCGGCACGGCGTTGTCGGGAATGAAGCACAGCACGGTGGTCAGAATCGCGGTCAGTTCGACCACCAGCATCACCGGCGCGCGCTGCAATTGCCGTGGGTCTAGCTTGACGAACGCTTGCACCAGCGCTGGACGCCAGAGGGCCGAGATCGCGGTTTTCGATTGTTCCGGCGCCTTGACGACGGCGGCTTTCGTTGCGGGCATATTCATTATGGATTCCCTTTAGAAGCCCAGGCTCAAGTGTTCAGCGATGGGACCCAGCGCCAATGACGGCAGAAAGGTCAGGCCACCCACCAGCAAAATGGTCACGGTCAATAGCGTCACGAACAGCGGGCCGTGAGTCGGGAAGCTGTTCTGGCCGATCGGTGCGGTTTTCTTCATCGCCAAACTGCCAGCCAGGGCTAGAACCGGAAGGATGTAACCGAAGCGCCCAATCAACATGCCCAACCCCAGCATCAAGTTGTGGAACGCGGTGTTCGCCCCAAATCCCGCAAACGCCGAACCGTTGTTGGCACTGGCCGAGGTGTAGGCATAAAGCAACTGACTGAAACCGTGAGCACCGGGGTTGCTCACCGCCGCGACCGGGCCTGGCAGGCTGGCGGCAATCGCGCCGAGCACCAGCACACCCACCGGCATCACCAGCAAAGTCACCACCAGCAGCTGAACTTCCCGGGCTTGCAGTTTCTTGCCGAGGTATTCCGGAGTGCGGCCTATCATCAGCCCGGCGAGGAACACCGCGATCAGCACGTTGAGCAACATCCCGTAGAGCCCGGCTCCGACGCCGCCGAAGATCACTTCGCCGACCATCATGTTGATCATCGCGACCATCCCGCTCAGCGGGTTGAGGCTGTCGTGCATGCCATTGACCGAACCGTTCGAAGCCGCAGTGGTAGTCACCGACCACAGCACCGTGGCGGTGGTACCGAAACGCGCTTCCTTGCCTTCCAGCGGCGCGGTCTGTTCGACGGCGACATTGGCCAGGGTCGGATTGGGTTGGTATTCAGCCCACAGCGAGGTCGCGCCGCCGATCAAAAACAGCGCCAGCATGCAGGCGATGATCGCGCGGCTCTGACGCAGGTCTTTCACGTAATGGCCGAAGGTGAACACCAGCGCCACCGGAATCAGAATGATCGAGGAGACTTCGAACAGGTTGCTCCAGGCTGTCGGGTTCTCGAACGGATGCGCCGAGTTGACACCGAAGAAGCCACCGCCGTTGGTGCCCAGTTGTTTGATCGCGATCTGGCTGGCGGCCGGGCCGAGCGGGATTACTTGATCGACGCCCTGCATCGTCACCGCGTTCACGTAATGAGCGAAGGTTTGTGGCACGCCCTGCCAGACCAGAAACAGCGCCAGCAGCAGGCACAACGGCAACAGGCCGTAGAGGGTCGCACGGGTCATGTCGACCCAGAAATTGCCCAGGGTCTTGGTGGACTTGCGACCGATGCCGCGACACAGCGCAACCAACACGGCGAGGCCGGTGGCGGCGCTGACGAAGTTCTGCACGGTGAGGCCCACCATCTGGCTCAAGTAGCTGAGGGTCGCTTCGCCGCTGTAGGACTGCCAGTTGGTATTGGTCATGAAGCTGACGGCGGTGTTGAAGGCTTGCGTCCACTCCTGACCCGGCAGGTTTTGTGGATTCAGTGGCAAGTGATCCTGAAACACCAGGATCGCAAACAGCAGCAAAAAACCCGCGAGGTTAAAGGCGAGCAAGGCGAGGGTGTATTTCTGCCAGCTCTGTTCGACCTGCGGATCAACGCCGGCCACCCGATAGCAACCACGCTCCACCGGCCCGAGAATCGGCGAAAGCCAGGTGCGCTGCCCTTCCATCACCTTGTAGTAGAAGCGCCCCAGAAACGGTGCCGGGATCAGCACCACGGCGAAGAAGGCGAGGATCAGCCAATAGTCATAACTGTGCATAGCCGCTCCTAGTTCCGGTCCGCGCGCAACAGCGCAACCAACAGATAAATGAACAGCCCCACTGCCAATAGCAATGACACCCCGTCCAGAACGCTCATGGAAGTTCTCCCTGTTACGGCGTATTGCCGCGTGTGCAGTGATTGTCTGCAGGGAGGCTGTAAAGGCGCGAGATCGAGGGGTGGGGCGGGGCATAAAGAGTGCGTAAAGAGTGGGAAGTTTTGCGGTGGCAGGGCGGGCCTCTTCGCGAGCAAGCCCGCTCCCACAGGGATCGGAGTTGCGTGGGTAAACGCGTTCCAAAGTGGGAGCGGGCTTGCTCGCGAAGACGGCAGAACAGGCACCACTGCCCTCAACTAGCGCACAAAAAGCCTCCATTCAGCCGCGAACATCCCCGATACGACAGCTTTCAGCGCTTTACGACGCCCACCTGCAAAATGGCATGCCCACTGCACACGCCCTCCCCCGAGCATTCCAAACCGTTCGGGGAGCAACGCATGAACACACAACTCAAACCCACGCTGGGCACGCTACACCTGTGGGGCATCGCGGTCGGGCTGGTGATTTCCGGTGAGTACTTCGGCTGGAGTTACGGCTGGGGCGTGGCCGGGACCCTGGGTTTTCTGGTGACCTCTTTTATGGTCGCCACCATGTACACCTGCTTCATCTTCAGTTTCACCGAACTGACCACGGCGATTCCCCATGCCGGCGGTCCTTTTGCCTACAGCCGCCGCGCCTTAGGCGAAAAAGGTGGATTGATTGCCGGGCTGGCGACCCTGATCGAATTCGTCTTCGCCCCACCGGCGATTGCCCTGGCGATCGGTGCCTATCTGAATGTGCAATTTCCCGCCCTCGACCCGAAACACGCGGCGGTCGGCGCCTACATTGTGTTCATGGGCCTGAACATCCTCGGCGTGAAACTGGCCGCGACCTTCGAACTGGTGGTCTGCGTACTGGCGGTCGCCGAATTGCTGGTGTTCATGGGCGTGGTCGCCCCGGCGTTCAGCTTCAGTAACTTCGCCCTTAATGGCTGGGCCGGTTCCGATGTATTCGGCGCTCCGGCGATTGCCGGGATGTTCGCGGCCATTCCGTTTGCCATCTGGTTCTTCCTGGCTATCGAAGGCGCGGCCATGGCCGCCGAAGAAGCCAAGGACCCGAAACGCACGATTCCCAAGGCTTACATCAGCGGCATCCTGACCCTGGTGCTACTGGCGATGGGCGTGATGTTCTTTGCCGGCGGTGTCGGCGACTGGCGTACCCTGTCGAACATCAACGACCCGCTGCCACAAGCGATGAAAGCCGTGGTCGGCGAAAGCTCCGGCTGGTTGCACATGTTGGTGTGGATCGGCCTGTTCGGCCTGGTGGCGAGTTTCCACGGGATCATCCTCGGCTACTCGCGGCAGTTCTTCGCCCTCGCCCGGGCCGGTTACCTGCCGGCATCCCTGGCCAAACTGTCGCGCTTCCAGACCCCGCACCGAGCGATCATCGCCGGGGGCGTAATCGGCATCGCGGCGATCTACAGCGACGGCTTGATCAACCTCGGTGGCATGACATTGACGGCGGCGATGATCACCATGGCGGTATTCGGCGCGATCGTGATGTACATCATGAGCATGCTCAGCCTGTTCAAACTGCGCAAAACCGAACCGAACCTGGAACGCACTTTCCGCGCGCCCTGCTATCCATTGGTGCCGTTCATTGCGCTGGTGTTGGCAGTGATTTGCCTGGTGGCGATGGCCTGGTTCAACACTTTGATCGGGTTGATCTTCCTCGGCTTCATGGCGGTGGGCTTCGTGTATTTTATGCTGACGGCGCAACTGCGTGCCGATGCGCCGGCGGATGCGATGTTGACCGGGCTTTGACTTCACACATCGCTTGCGTAGGAGCCCGGCTTGCCGGCGAAGGCGTTTTCATCGGCGCTGCATGACGTGAGGCCGTCTTCGCTGGCAAGCCAGCTCCTACGCAGACATCGTGAACGCCGCTGAATTCGTAGGAGCCCGGCTTGCCGGCGAAGGCGTTTTCATCGGCGCGGCATGATGTGAAGGGAAATGTGCAAGTTTCGAAGAGGTGGCGCAGATGAACGGGACATAACGGCCTAAAATGGAACCACTGCGAAATGCTTTCGCTCAAAAATGGTATGCAGGATCGATTGACGAATCCTCGCCCATCGACCTGCTTTTAAGGAGAGCCGTTATGCCCTGGTATGCCTGGTTGATTCTGATCGTTGCCATCGGCTCGATCGTTGGCGGATTGCTGTTGTTACGCGACACCGCCAACAAGGTCGAATTGACTGAAGAGCAACGCAAACGCGTCGCCGAACGCAATGCGGAAGCGGATGCCAAGGATGCGCAGAACCGCTGACCGAGAATTGTGGCGAGGGAGCTTGCTCAAATGCCGGACCTGTAGGAGCCAGGCTTGCCGGCGAAGGCGCTCTTAAGGACGCCTTCGCCGGCAAGCCTGGCTCCTACAGGTCCGGCATTGGGGCAATCCCCTTGCCACAAAAGCGCTTCTATTTCTCCCATTCCGCCTTGGCAATGTGCAAACCATGCAGCCCTTTGTACGCCGCACGTTCCGGCTGGCTCCAGCCTTCAAGCAACGACTCCTCCAACCGATAAATCTCCACCCCCAGCGGGCGACACACGCTCAATGGATCCTGCGCATCCGGCCCCCACATGGCCAGCGACAGATCGCCACCCGGACAGGTTGACAGCGCGCACAGCAAATCAATTTCGGCAAAGAACTCCAGATAATCGCCCTGCTGCGCCGGACAAGCTTTCATGAAGTACATATCGTCGTGGTTCAGGCCGGTGCACTGGAAAATGTTCAGCACATCATGCACGTCAAACTCGGTCAGGCCATGGGGCAACACGGCGCGAGTCAGATTCGAGTGGCAATGATGATGGAAGTCCTCGCCCGTCAGCATTTTGTTCACATACGGATCGCAGCGTGTTCCCAGCAAATCGTGCAAACGCCCGCCATGTTCGTCGATGCCATACCCGGCCAGACTGTCGTCGGTGATCGTCACCAGCGGTCGCAAGAAAGGCAGGTTCGACCAGAGCCGGTCATGGGTGCTGACATGGGCGCCCTGTAATTGCCGGGTCCGTGCGGCCCACAGACGTTCGCGCGGATCGTGAGCATTCCAGACATTGAAATCTCCGACTTGCGGGCCGACCGGGGTCGTGACCCTGAACACATGCCCGGCTGGCACATTCCAGGCGCGGCCGGTGCGGATCGGCACTTCGAACTGTTCGATCAGCGTGCGCCCGGTCTTCTGGTCACGGATCCGTTCGTAAAAAGCCGTGTCCACCTGCAAGGCCGAGCCTTTGCTGACTTGATAGGCCGCCGGATAGTCTTTGTACATGGCACAAATCCTCGATCAGTGATGGGAAGAAGGGGCAAGCATCTGCAACAGGAAGTGTTCGGAGTCGTCGAGATAAAGACTCATGGCGTCCCCGGCCGCGCGTTTATCGCCGTCGACCAACAAGTCATGAATCTGCCGGTCACGCGCCAGCCAGGGCGCCTGAAAACGCGATTCATCAGGCGCGGTGCAAAACACCAGGCGCAGTTGCGCGACGACGTTGGTGAAGAACTCATCGAACAATGGACTGCGCAGCAATCCGACGATGTGTTGATGAAACGCCAGGCTGTGGGTGCCGACGGCGCGCCAGTCCTCACGCTCCCGGGCCAGCTCGGTGGCCTCCAGGGCATCGAGCATCCGGTCGGACTGATACTCACGCAATGGCTGACTGGCGCTGATGGCCTGCAGTTCAAGGGTGCGACGGACCTTGAACAAATCGCGCACATCGTCCACACCCAGCCGGCGTACCATCACGCCTTTGTTGCGGATATAACGAGTCAGCCCTTCCTGCCCCAGACGGTGCAACGCCTCGCGAATTGTGTTTCGCGAGGCGTTGTAGGCCGACACCAAATCGTTTTCCACCAGCGCCATACCGGGCAGCAAACGACCGCCGATGATGTCAGCGCGTAACTCCAATGTGATGTGGTCGGCCAGGGACAGTCCGCTGCTCATACTCAACGCCTCGTGATTGTTCAACAATCGTCAGCGAATGAGTAATCACTATTCATGCCATCACCTGTCGTGAACTAGCCCTCCCAGTACTTGAACAACACACTGGCGTTCACGCCGCCAAATCCGAAGCCGTTGGACATCGCGTATTCAATCGCCATTGGCCGTGCCTGACCGTGAACAATGTCCACGCCTTGGGTAGCCGGATCCGGGTTATCGAAGTTAAGCGTGGCGGGCACCACCTGATCGCGGAGCGCCAACAGCGTAAAGATCGCCTCGATCCCGCCAGCAGCGCCGAGCAAATGCCCGGTCGCGGACTTGGTCGCTGTCACGGCTATGTTGTTGTCCGAGCCGAACAACGACTTGATGGCCGCCAACTCCCCCAAATCCCCAACCGGGGTAGAAGTGGCGTGAGCGTTGAGATGCTGCACCTGCGCTGGCGAAATGCCCGCTTGGGCCAATGCCAGCGACATCGCCCGACGTGCACCGCTGCCATCTTCAGGCCCCGCAGTCAGATGATAGGCATCAGCACTGGTGCCATAACCGACCACCTCGGCCAATGGCTGAGCGCCGCGCGCCAGGGCATGTTCCAGGGATTCGATCACCAGAAGGCCCGAGCCCTCGCCCATCACAAAGCCATCGCGACCACTGTCGAACGGTCGCGAGGCGCGCTCAGGGGTGTCGTTGTAACCGCTGGACAAGGCCCGAGCCGCCGCGAACCCGGCGAGGCTGACACGATCGATCGCCGCCTCCGCGCCGCCACACACTGCAATGTCCGCCTCGCCACATCGAATCAGCCGCGCCGCGTCACCAATCGCCTGAACCCCGGCCGCGCACGCTGTTACCGGAGCCCCCAAAGGGCCCTTGAAACCATGCTCGATCGACACATGGCCCGCCGCGAGGTTGACCAGAAACGAAGGAATGGTGAACGGCGACAAACGTCGCGGGCCACGGCTGTCGGTGGTGCGCACCGCATCGGCAATCGCGCCGAAACCACCCACGCCCGAGCCGATAATGGTGGCAGTGCGCTCCTGGGCATTGGCGTCTTGCGGTTGCCAACCGGCCTGCTCCAGCGCCTGACGCGCCGCTTCCATGGCAAACACAATGAAGCGATCCATCTTCTTCTGTTCTTTGGGCGACGTCGCTCGATCCGGGTCAAAACCCGCCTCGGGATCTTCCGCCAGGGACTGCACCGCGCCACCGACCTTGGCCGGCAGATCGGCAACCACATCGTCCGGCAACGCCCGCAACCCGGAACGCCCGGCCAACAGCCGCGCCCAAACCTCTTCGACGCCGCTACCCAACGGCGACACCAGGCCCATGCCCGTGACTACCACTCGACGATTACTCATAGCGCAAATACCTCAAGCCGATTCATGGCGCCTCATTTGTAACGCGTGGCGGCCGTGCTTCTGGACAGATTCGGCGCCATCGCATGACGCGCCGCCATAAAGGCCTCCCACTCAGAGGCATTCGGCAAGGAAGGAATGGTGATCAACTCACCCTGATCCAGACCCGACAATGCCGCATCGACCATCTCCCCCGCTTCCATGATCATGTCCGCCGGTATCTGGGTCGCATCGATACCGGAGCGCTCCAGAATCTCGGTGCGTGTTACGCCCGGCAACACCGCCTGGACCTGAACCCCTGTGCCTTGCAGTTCAGCGTTCAACGACTGAGTCAGGCTCAACACGTAAGCTTTACTTGCGCTGTACGTCGCATTGAACCGCTCTGGAAACAGCGCCACCACGGATGCGATGTTAATGATCGTCCCGCGACCGGCCTTGGAAAAACCGGCCGCCGCCGCCGAGGCCAACCGCGTCACCGAGATGACGTTCAGCTGAATCAAACGTTCCAGCTGATCCAAATCCGCATTGGCGAGCAAACCGTCCGCCGCGACACCGGCGTTGTTCAGCAACAGGCTGATACTCGAATCGCTGCGCAGACGCTGCTCAAGCTTCAGCACATCATCCTTTAGCGTCAGATCCGCCTTCAGCACCTCCACCTGAACACCATGCGCGGCGCGCAACCTGCTCGCGGCGGCCTCCAGCCGTTCCAGATCACGGGCCACCAGCAACAAATCAAAACCACGCGCCGCCAACCGCTCCGCGTAAACCGCACCAATGCCGGAAGAAGCACCGGTGACGAGGGCCGTACCTTGGTTCTGGACAGAATTCATGACAATGCTCCCTAGAGGACGATTGAGGAAAGTGAAGCGCCTGAATGTCAAAGCGCTTCAGCGAATAACGAATTTATTATAGGCATAATTCAATCGCCATATGATAGCCGTAATTTTTTGCCCTCCGATGAAAGGCGCCAAATCACCCTCTGCGCCAATAAGCAAAAAGGCCGGTCAATGACCGGCCTCGTGGCGTGGAGTTACAAGCTTAGTTCACTTCCAGCTTCTCGCGATTCTTGTCCAGAATGGCTTTGCCGATCCCTTTCACTTCCAACAATTCGTCGACAGACGAAAATGGCCCATTACTCTCACGATACGCAACAATCGCCTTGGCCTTCGCCTCACCGATCCCGGACAACTCGCGCTGCAGAGTCGGCGCATCGGCCCCATTGAGATCGACCTTGGTGGTTTGAGCCTTGGCGGCAACGTCCAGCATCAAGGGTGCCTTGGCAGCCCCTGGCGCAACCGTCGGCGCAGCGACGGCCGCAATAGAGGCGCTGGTGAGCAGGGCAAAAATCAAAGAGTAGAAATAGCCAGTACGCATAAATGAAGCTCCATGACATCGATTGAGAAAGCAGCTTTTCCGAAGCTGCTTCCTAAACTTAGGCGATGTAATGGAGCTGTCAAAAATGTGTCCGTTACAGGATGTGAAACAATCAGGGCTCGAGACGGCGTTGCTGGTGGATCCAGTCGACAATCTCCCCATCGGGGGTGTAACCGCTGACCGTTTCGCGCAGGAGCTGGCGCACGCGGGAGTAATCATCCTGCTCGACAGCCAACAACAGCTCGGTCAAACGGCCCTTGAGCACCTCCCAGGGCAAGTGATCTTCATTGGCGGTCATGATCATTGGATGCGGCGTCGCGGCGACGTTATCTCCAATCAGCAACTCTTCATAGAGCTTCTCGCCCGGACGCAGACCAGTGAACTCAATGGAAATGTCACCGTGCAGGTTCTTCTCCGAGCGAATGCTCAAACCGGACAGGTGAATCATCTTCTCCGCCAGCTCGACAATCTTCACCGGTTCGCCCATATCCAGAACGAACACATCGCCGCCCTGCCCCATGGAACCGGCCTGAATCACCAGTTGCGCGGCCTCGGGGATGGTCATGAAGTAGCGGGTGATTTTCGGGTGCGTGACCGTCAGCGGACCACCGGACTTGATCTGGCTATGGAACAACGGAATCACCGAACCGGACGACCCCAACACATTGCCAAAACGCACCATGGTGAAACGGGTTTTATTGACCCGGGAGACATTGGCCTTGTCACCAAACAATACCGGGGCGATTTCACGACTAAGGGCCTGAAGGGTCAACTCCGCCAGACGCTTGGTGCTGCCCATGATATTGGTCGGACGAACGGCTTTATCGGTGGAGATCAGCACGAAGTTGGCCACGCCCGACTGCAAGGCAGCCTGAGCGGTGTTCAATGTGCCGATGACATTGTTGAGCACGCCTTCAGCGATATTGTGCTCGACCATTGGCACATGTTTATAAGCAGCCGCGTGATAGACGGTATCTACGCGCCAAGTCTTCATCACATCGAGCAGTTTGTGCGGGTGACGGATGGAACCGAGTATGGGCAACAACTTGACCGACACCGACTCACGGCAGCCGCGCTGCTCCAGCTCCGACAGAATGCTGTAAAGGTTGAACTCACTGTGCTCAAACAGCAGAAGCGTGGTCGGGCCAAGGGAGAAGATTTGTCGGCACAGCTCCGAACCGATCGAACCGCCGGCGCCAGTCACCATCACTGTCTTGCCTTTGATACAGCGTTCGAGCAAATCAGCCTGGGCTGGCACGGCATCGCGGCCCAGCAAGTCAGCGATGTCGACTTCCTGAATGTCTTCAACCTTGACGCGGCCGCTGGCCAGATCGGTGAAGTTAGGGACGCTTCGTATGTGAAGGGGATAACCTTCCAGCAGATTGAGGATTTCCCGACGTCGTGCGCGGGTGGATGACGGTAGGGCCAGGAGGATTTCCTGTGCACCCGTGACATCGATCATTTGTTGAATGTGTTTGGGTTTGTAGACCTTGAGACCTGAGATAGAGCGATCGGCGATGCTGGAGTCGTCGTCGATGAATGCCACCGGGCGCATCACCCGTCCCATACGTAAAGCAGCAACCAACTGATTGCCTGCCACACCAGCGCCGTAGATGGCGACTTTGGTGAGACCGTCGTCGCGGCTTGTGAAGGGTACATGCTGGGCACCAGCGAACCAGTCGCCCATGAAGTATTGACGCATACACAGACGCAGGCCGCCGATGATCACCATGCTCAGCCACCAGTAGTTGAAGATGATGGAGCGTGGGACGACAGTCTGGTGGTTGCTGTACCAGTAGACAACGAGTGCCAGGATCAGCGATGACAGGCTAACCGCTTTGACAATTGCAATCAGGGCATCATTACCGAAATAGCGCATGACGGCGCGGTACATGCCGAAGCGGATGAATAGCGGGATGGCAACCAGCGGCGCACAAACAAAAAGCCAGAAATGAACCCGTAGCGGGTTGTACATATCATCAATGCCAAGACGAACTATGAAGGCCAGCCAGAGCGCAATCCACACCAGAATGCAGTCAGTGGCCACTTGAAGCAGCCTTTTTTGCCGACGAGGCAGGCTCAGCAAAAAAACTCTAAAATTATCCATAAATATTCAGTCGTTTCCGACGACGCCCCCTCGCAAAATCCGATGCGCTATTGTACGTAATTGAAAATTCGCAGCTACGCAAAATTCGACTGTCACGGTTTGAAACAATGAAGAGTTTTCAAGAATGGTTGCCATTTTGCTGCCCCATTGATGCTCGCCTGCATTAGCTTGACCAGGCTCTGCCGAAATCGTTACGCAAGCACTTGTCCAGACAAAACCTGCGATCCATGCCCCTGGCAGTCAATGCCTACCGGTTAAAGAATATAGTCGGATATCGCGAGGTCGAGGCAGTCTCTCTTCGGCACCCGCACACTCGCCGAAACCCTTGGCAAATGCTGCAAAGACGACAGCCAGAAGCCGGAGCGCCAATAAACAGAGGACCGGGCATTGAAAACGGCGATTACAGGGTGAAAAAGCATGGGCCAATACGATACCATGCGCGACGCGGTTGAGACGTTGAGCTCACAGGCTTGGCCGACCCGTTGAGCAGCATTCTCGTCCCTATCAAGGCGAAAAAAACGCATGGATGGGCATAGTGGGCAACACTTTGGAGGCAGTGTCCAACCTTGCCCGACAAGTAATTGACATTCCCTCGCCGTCCAGATTCAACGTTTATGGGCCACCAGCACAAGAAGTCGAGTCAAACTACTGATGCAAAATTACTCAGCACATCCTATAGAAATGATAAGCAGCTTCTGGCGCAACAAACGCCTGATAATGCAGTTAAGTAAGCGCGAAGTGCTTGGCCGATACCGCGGCTCTACTTTGGGTTTGTCGTGGTCTTTCTTCAACCCTATATTGATGTTGATCATTTACACCTTTGTTTTTTCGGTAGTGTTCAAAGCCCGCTGGGGCGTATCAGAGACAGAAAGTAAAACCGACTTTGCAATTATTCTTTTTGTCGGGCTTTTCATTCATGGCCTGTTTGCCGAATGCATTAACAAATCCCCCGGACTGATAACGTCCAATGTCAGCTACGTCAAGAAGGTAGTATTCCCCCTTGAGGTATTGCCGTGGGTAGCCTTTACTTCGGCACTGTTCCATGCCGTCATCAGCCTGATCGTGCTGTTGCTCGCCCAACTGATCATTAATCACAGTGTTCCGGTTACTGCACTGCTGCTGCCAATCGTCGTATTACCGCTTTTTCTGGGCATTATGGGAATGAGTTGGCTGTTCGCCTCCCTGGGCGTTTACCTGCGAGACATCAGCCAGATAACGGTAATGTTTTCCACCGTCATGCTGTTCATGTCTGCAGTCTTTTTTCCGATAACCGCCCTGCCTGAAAAATATCAATTCTGGATTCGGATCAATCCATTGGCTTACATCATCGAACAAAGTCGCAATGTGCTGATATTCGGCGAGCTGCCAGACCTCAAGACCTGGATCGTTATGTTCTTCATTGGCAGCGTGGTTGCCTGGTGTGGCTTTGCCTGGTTTCAAAAAACACGCAAGGGGTTCGCTGATGTACTCTGAGCCTGCGATCAAAGTTGAAAACCTCAGCAAGTGCTATGAAGTCTATGACAAGCCGCACAAACGACTTCTGCAAATGCTGTTCAGAGGAAAACGCAAATACTTTCACGAGTTCTGGGCCCTGAAAAGTGCCTCGTTCGAAGTAAAAGCGGGCGAAACTGTCGGTATTATCGGAAGCAATGGCTCCGGTAAGTCCACGCTCCTGCAAATGCTCTGCGGCACCTTGAACCCAAGTTCAGGCGAAATCAGCGTACGCGGCCGCGTCGCAGCGCTACTGGAACTCGGCGCCGGTTTTAACCCGGAATTCACAGGTAAAGAAAACGTCTACCTGAATGCCGCGATTCTGGGTCTCACCCTCGAAGAAATTGATGCATCTTATGCTGCAATAGAAGAGTTCGCGGAAATTGGCGAGTTTATCAATCAGCCGGTTAAAACCTATTCATCGGGTATGTATGTTCGGCTGGCATTTTCCGTAGCTGTGCATACAAAGCCCAGTATCCTGGTGGTCGACGAAGCTCTGTCCGTCGGCGATGCACGGTTTCAGGCCAAATGCCTGGACCGCATCAAGCAAATGAAAGATTCCGGGGTCAGCATCCTTTTTGTGTCCCACGATGTGGCGGCTGTTCGCACACTATGTGATCGCGCATTGTGGCTGGACAAGGGGTGCGTCCGCGCACTGGGTGACGTGTTCCCCGTGACAGCCCAATACACCGAGCACCTGTTCAATCGCACGCCCGAAAAAAGCCTCGAAGCAATCTCGACAGAGACAGTACCTCAGCCTAGAGAGGTGCAGCAGCCCATCAACCATTGGGGCTCGCATATTGGCATCATCGATACTGCCGGGATTTATGACGCCGCAGGCATGCGAAAGAATTTGTTTACTGACCACGAGAAGATGATTGTGAAAATCAGATTTCACACCCATCAACTGAAGTCCACTGAAGGGCTATCGGTATCGTTTTCCCTCAAGAACCTCTCGGGCAGCGACCTAATCGTTGGCAGTACCTGGAATGAAAGACTGACTTTTACACAAGATAGTGGAGCCGGCCAAGAAGTGCTATTCGAGGTCGATAACTATTTGTGCTCGGGGGACTATCTGTTAGTGGCAGCTATCGAGAATAGAACTTCAGCGGCAATTCATTACTACGAGTATCTGGAAGGTGCACAGTATTTTTCTTCATCCTTCATCAGTAATTCATCAGGGCAGTTCATGCCCAGAATCTCGATTGCCATTGAAAATAATACAGTGAGTAAAGGAGCACTTACACCATGAAAAAACCTACTGACAACGCAATTGAATCTGGTGAAGTCAACTCCAAAACCTACTGGGATTATCGCTTCTCCAACGATTGGGAAGAAAATTTTGGCAGAGAACAGAGTATTTTCTTCAGTGACGTAGCGGCCAACAATATTCCATCGTGGCTCATCACCTTGATCAGCACTCAGAATCTGACAATGTGCGACTGGGGTTGCGCCCAAGGCGATGGTACTCAAAATCTGGCAAAACGCCTGAATCTGCCAGGTCTTGTCGGTGTGGATTTTTCATCCGAGGCCATCGAAAAGGCAACAGCCGCCTATCCACAATGCAAGTTCCTTTGCGATAACTTTCTGAGTGAAAGCTCCAGCGAAGCCTGGGACGTATTGTTCTCGTCCAACACGCTTGAACATTTCAATTCGCCTTGGGAAGTGCTGAGCAAGATTTCCTCGAAAGCAAAGCAATTCATCGTTCTGCTGCTTCCATTCAGGGAAAAGGAACTGATCGACGAGCATTTTTATTCGTTCGATTTCGAGAACGTGCCCGCTCATTTCGGTAGTTGGTCACTGACCCATAGCAGCATCGTCGACACTTCAAAAGACGAGCCCAATTACTGGCGCGGCGAGCAAATCCTGCTCATCTACTCGAATCTGGATAATCAGCAGAGCGCAAAACTCTCTCTGAAAAACATTCACATCGAGAGCGCGCATTCGGAAGAACTGGCTACCCGGCTCGCAGCCATGCAAATGCAAGTCGAAACACAATTAAATGAACTGGAAGAAGCCAGAAAGGCGCTTGAGATCAACCAGGCGGAACTTACCCGCAAAGAGGTAGCCCTGATTGCGAGTGAAGAAACCAACCTGATCACAACGAAACAACTGCAGTTGGTAGAAACGCAGTACAACACCGTTATCAATAGTCACTCATGGAAAATCACCAAACCACTGAGACTGGCGGTACGTGTCGCTCGCCATGGCATTAAAGAAAGCGACAAACGCGCGCTGAAAAACAAGGCCCGAGCCCTTTATCACAAACTGCCGTTGCCGGACGCGATGAGAAAAGCGCTGCGCCGATCCTATTCGGCAGCCATTGAGGCGCCTTTCTCCGCGGTAAAAGGACAACTGCTCAATGGCAGCCTGTTCGATCTGCCTGAACTGCGACCCGCACCGCAACAGAAGGGTCTTGCCGACTATATTTTCTGGGGTGTCATTGACTGGCACTTCCGCCATCAGCGACCACAGCAACTGGCTCAGGCGCTGGCGGGTGCCGGTCGTCGGGTGTTCTACATTTCGGTCAACCTGGTAGACGACCCGCGCTGCGGCTTCAACGTCGAACAACTCGATGCGCACGGTCGCCTGTTCCAGATCAACCTCTATGTCAAAGGCGCGCCGGTGATCTACACCACCGCACCGGGCGTGGATATCGCCGAGCAACTCAAAGGCTCGATTGGCCAAGTGCTGGACTGGGCAAACACCAAACAAGTAGTGTCACTCATCCAGCATCCATTCTGGTATGAAACCTCATCCATGCTTCCAGACAGCGAATTGGTTTACGACTGCATGGACCATCACGAAGGTTTCGGCAACGTTTCCGAAGAAGTCCTGTCGATCGAACGAGCGCTGATGCGTAACGCCGATATCACCATTACTACGTCTACCTGGCTGGATGAAATCGTCGCACAACACACTGACAGCCGGGTTCTGATCAGGAACGCAGGTGAGTTCGACCACTTCGCCCTCAAACCGGCCAATGTGTATGTGGATCCTCTAAATCGCAAGATAATTGGCTATTACGGCGCTATCGCTGAATGGTTCGATCTGACACTTTTGGAAAACGTCGCCAAGGCCTTCCCGGAGCACTGCATTCTGATGATCGGTGCCGACACCGTGGGCGCCCGCACGCGGCTGGCACATCTAAGCAATGTAACCTTCACCGGCGAAATGCCTTATAGCGAACTGCCAAAGTACCTGCACGCGTTTGACGTTTGCCTGCTGCCTTTCCAGGTCATCCCACTCACCTTGGCCACCAACCCTGTCAAGGTCTACGAGTATCTGAGCGCCGGCAAGCCTGTGGTTTCTGTCGACTTGCCTGAAATCAAGCAGTTCGAGAACTTGGTGCACGCCGCTGCTACTACTGAAGATTTCATCAGCGCAATTAATGAAGAACTCAATGCTGTCGACTCGCAGGACCGTGTGCCAGCTCGTCAAGCATTCGCCAAAAACCAGACCTGGGGTCATCGCGCCGAACAAATGATCCAGCGGATCGAACTGGACCGCACAGTGCCTCGCGTCAGTGTCATCGTAGTAACGTACAACAACATTGAACTCACCAAGGCTTGCCTCGCCAGCCTGGACGAGCACTCCAACCATGAAAATCTGGAAATCATCGTCGTCGACAATGCGTCTGCCGATGGCACGCCGGATCTGTTGAGAGAATGGGTCACCCAGGCCCCGAACCGCGAAATCATTCTGAGCGATGTCAACACTGGATTTGCTGCCGGCAACAATTTGGGCCTCGCCATAGCAACTGGCGAGTATCTGGTGCTGCTCAATAACGATACCTACGTCACTCCTGGCTGGATTCGAACGCTGTACCGTCATCTTCAGCGGAACAAGAGCATCGGTATTATCGGCCCGGTCACCAACAACATCGGTAACGAAGCCAAGATCCAGATCAGCTATCAGAACATGGAAGAGATGCTGTTGGAGTCAGCCAAATACACCCACAGCCATATCGGCAAAGTGCAAAACATTCATACCGCAGCATTTTTCTGTGTGATGTTTTCCCGCGAGATCTATGAAACTGTCGGCCCACTGGATGAAGCTTTTGGCAGAGGCTTTTTCGAAGACGACGATTACTGCAGAAGGGTCGAGCAGCTCGGTCTGAGCATTGCCTGTGCTGAAGACGTGTTCATTCACCACCACTTATCGGCGTCGTTCAATAAACTCAGAAGCGCTGACCGCCAGGCCCTCTTCGAGCAAAACAAAGCCACGTACGAAGCAAAATGGGGCACCTGGACGCCGCATACCTACAAGAATGTTGAGAAATGAGTGAGCTTTCGTCTCTTGGGGCGGACTGGCTGATCTGAGCGGTATCGTCATCATTGTGACCATCCCCCTTACTTTTCGTGCTGACCCGTTGGTTCCTGCGCCGCACGTAGGCCTTGTCACCACGCTAAATTTTTGCAGAGGAAATTCTGAATATGAAAATCATGTGCACTGTCGGCACACGGCCAGAAGCGATCAAAATGGCTCCGGTCATTCTGGCCTTGAAGCAACAACCCTGGGCAGAGGTTCGGGTTCTGGCGACCGCACAACATCGACACATGCTGGATCAGGTAATGACATTCTTCGGTATCGTGCCCGATATCGACCTGAACATCATGAAGCCTAACCAGACGCTGACCGAGTTGACCGCCCGGCTTTTGCTCGAACTGGATAAGGTATTGCTTGAGGAGAAGCCCGACGTCGTTCTGGCTCAAGGTGACACAACAACAGTTTTCGCGATGGCCCTCGCCTGCTTCTACCGCCGTATACCGTTTGGACATGTGGAAGCCGG
Organism: Pseudomonas sp. PGPR40; assembly: GCF_022014505.1. Taxonomy (NCBI): domain Bacteria; kingdom Pseudomonadati; phylum Pseudomonadota; class Gammaproteobacteria; order Pseudomonadales; family Pseudomonadaceae; genus Pseudomonas; species Pseudomonas sp. PGPR40. Next base: position 57,028 of record NZ_JAKLSP010000031.1, read on the forward strand.
CCTGCGCACGTGGGATATGCAGAACCCCTTCCCGGAGGAGGCAAATCGCGTATTGGCCGGTCGACTGACCCGTTGGCATTTCGCTCCGACCGAAAGCTCGAAAGCCAACTTGCTACGCGAAGGCATCCCGGATCAGGACATTACCGTAACCGGCAACACCGTAATCGATGCATTGCTGATGACCGCCGCCAAGGACTTGACACTGGGTATTGAACTGGACGACAGCAAACGCCTGATTCTGGTGACCTCTCACCGTAGAGAAAACTTCGGTGCACCATTCCTGGAGATTTGCCGGGCGCTCAAGACGCTGGCAGAGAGCAACAGCGACGTGCAGATCCTTTATCCGGTGCACCCTAACCCGAACGTCAAGGACGTTGCATATAACGTTTTGGGCAACACCCCGAACATTATTCTGTGCGAGCCACTCGATTACGCACCATTCATTGCAGCTATGAAGAAGGCCTATCTAATCATCAGTGACTCTGGTGGCGTTCAGGAAGAAGCCCCGGCCTTGGGCATTCCGGTTCTGGTGCTACGTGATGAAACGGAACGACCTGAAGCCGTGGACATGGGCGTCGTCAAGCTGGTAGGTCCTAATCACGACCCGATCCTGAAAGAAGCCCAAACCCTGCTCGATAACCCGGCTGCTTATAAAGCAATGGCCCGAGGCGTTTCTCCTTATGGTGATGGCAAGGGCGCAGAACGCATCGTGGCGGTGCTGAAAGAGTACTGCGTTTAATGCGTCTGGTTTATTTGTCACCTGTGCCGTGGGCAAGCTTTGCCCAACGGCCGCAAAAATTCGTTCGCTGGTTTCACCAGAAAACAGCGGGCGAAGTGTTGTGGCTGGATCCTTATCCAAGCCGTTTCCCACGCTTGAATGACTTCAAGAAAATTGGCGTCAGTGACAAAACTGAAAGCGATGACCTGGAACCCTGGTTAAACGTATTGAAACCAAGGGCATTACCTATCGAACCTTTACCGGCGTCCGGACTGATAAATGGACGACTTTATTGGTCCGAACTTCTAAAGACAGTGGAGGCATTCGCCCAGGATCAAGAAATCCTATTGGTCATCGGCAAACCAACAGCCCTTGCACTGCAAGTATTGAAGCTATTGAAAGGTCACCCATCGGTGTACGACGCCATGGATGACTTCCCGACGTTTTTTTCGGGAATATCGAAAGCGGCGATGGCTCGGCGAGAACGACAGATCGGCAGCAACACCACTGTCGTTCTCGCGTCCTCGACAAAACTGCGAAAAAAATGGGAGAGCCATAACCCAAACGTCAAGCTCGTGCCTAATGGACTCGACGTTGAGCTTTTGCCTCCCGCGAAGACCCAGTTTCACAGCAAACAAACAAAAACCTTCGGTTATCTGGGAACAGTGGGTGCCTGGTTCGATTGGCAATGGATGATTCATTTGGCCCAATCATGCCCCAACGACAATGTTCATATCGTCGGTCCCGTATTCAACCCTTGCAATGTGAAACTCCCCAGCAATCTAAAACTGTTTCCACCCTGCAGCCATAAAGATGCACTGCTGACAATGTTGTCGTTCGACGTCGCGGTCATCCCGTTCCTGAAGAATGAACTGACGTCATCCGTCGACCCGATAAAATATTACGAGTACCGGGCGCTGGGTTTACCCATCATCTCGACAGGTTTTGGTGAAATGGCTTACAGAGGTGAGCAGGAAGGGGTTTATCTGTGTGACAACGCAGAAGAAATGATCCCTGCGGTAGTCAAGGCGCTGGATTACACAACGACCATCGGCTTCACCGACAGCTTCAAAGTAGAAAACAGCTGGGAATCCCGGTTTGACGCATCCGGCGTGATTTGTGTTTAACCCGCTCAGCGACAGCGGCTGGAGCGAACATCGGCTGTACTGTCTTACCAGGTACACGAAGTCTGAGGTTTCGCCTTAGACTTCCATTCAGTCAGGTACGGGGCCGATCAAAAATTCACAGGAGTTTAAAAGTGGCAGCACAACAAAAAATTGCAGTGGTCATACCGTGCTTTAAAGTAAAAGCCCATATATTGAGTGTCATCTCAAATATCGGGCCTGAAGTTGATCGCATTTACGTCGTGGATGATTGCTGCCCACAAAACTCCGGCGCTTATGTTAAAGAGAATTGCAATGATGAGCGTGTAGTTGTGCTGTACAACCCTATAAATCTAGGTGTAGGTGGGGCAGTCATGAATGGCTATAGTTCCGCCATCCAAGACGATATATCTATCATTGTCAAAGTTGACGGTGACGGTCAAATGGACCCAAACTTAATCAAAAAGTTTGTCGCTCCTATTATAAATGGCGAAGCTGACTATACTAAAGGCAATCGTTTTTTTGACCTTGAAGAGATACATGCAATGCCAAAAATGCGCTTGTTTGGCAACGCGATTTTATCATTCATGACCAAACTATCTTCAGGCTATTGGGACTTATTCGATCCTACCAATGGCTTTACAGCGATCCATCGAGACGTTGCAAAACATTTGCCATTCAGCAAGATAAGTAATCGTTATTTTTTTGAAACGGACATGCTTTTCAGACTTAATACCTTGCGAGCTGTCGTCATCGATATACCAATGGACGCAAAATACGGTGATGAAGAAAGCAATCTGAAAATATCCAAAATCGTCGGCGAATTCCTACTCAAACATACAAGAAACCTGTCAAAACGGATTTTTTACAACTACTATCTTAGAAATATGTCACTCGCCTCGCTGGAGCTTCCTTTGGGGCTTTTTATGTTGCTGACAGGAACTTTTTTCGGGATAAGTCATTGGATCACTTCCATTGCATCAGGTGTACCTACTGCAGCTGGCACTGTAATGTTATCGGCACTTCCTATCATTCTCGGCATGCAATTAGTTCTAGCCTTTATCGGCCATGATATTTCATCGGTGCCCAAGCGACCATTTCACTTAAAAACGCAATTTCAACGTTAATAAACTCAGGAACATCACGAATATGACTTACATAGTCGCCATGATTTGCGTTTTTGGCATCGCAGCCGGTCAGATTTTATTTAAGATGAGTGCATCATCACTGCATAAAACAGGCAGTTTCTTTGATATCACAACCGCCACTATCATTTGTTCCGCATTTGCGCTTTACGGAATCACCACAATAGGCTGGATATGGGTATTGCAAAAATCCGACCTTGGACGAATCTACCCTCTAATGGCATTGGCGTTTGTTTTAGTACCTATCGGAAGTTATCTGTTCTTTCAAGAGAGATTCAACCCACAATATTTTGTCGGTGTCACTCTGATCATCGGCGGTATTATCGTCGCAGTTAAATCATGATACTCCCAACTTTTAAAAAGCCCTGGCAGTTTTCAGATGTCTAAAATCACATCACTTTCCTCACAAATCATCACTGGCGCGCTATTGATCGCCGCCTTGAGCATTCCCGCTCTGGTGGCACATTACTCGCCCACACTTCCTTTTTATTGGAACACACCATTACTTTTAGATATCGCATCCTGGACACTTGGTGTACTTTTAATCTCTGCGCTCTTAAAATTCAAGAACTTTGGTTATTCGAACCTAGCCTTAGTAGCACTACTACTTTCATACTTAGCCATAGGCACAGGTATCGCAAGTACACTGACAATTATTTATTTCATCATATCCTCTTACCTGCTTGGTAGACTGGCTCTACTATTGGTATCAACTGAAACACTGACGTTAGCGTTATTCGATCGTGCACTTCTTATTGGAATTTGCCTCTACGTTTGTGTCTTCAGCCTATTAATCCATTTCCCGGTCAACCATCAGGTCATCTATCTCGCAATCCTAGGTATTCCTTTTCTATTTCTGAAGAAAAAAGACGCAAGAAGTTTACTACTGAGTGCGTTACGCGATACTGCCTCAACCCCACTCGCCACGCTTCAGCAGATGTCCTTCCGAACGGTAGTTGCTCTGGTTTTATTCATCGGCTACGTTTCCAGATTTAGCTTTTTCCCCTCTATCGGATTTGACGATAACGTATTACATCTAAGGATGTGGACAGAACTGACTCAATACCATTTCTATAGTTTCGATATCGAACACCAGATTTGGTCTGTCGCCCCATTTGCCATCGACCTACTGCATTCGATCATTTCGTTGGCGTCAAACTCCGATGCAAGAGGGGCATTGAATATAGCAATGCTGGGGCTACTTCTTCGTGCAGTATGGATGATATCTTCCAGTTTTCTCGACAAACATCTCGACAAGACTCTCCTTCTACTTCTGCTCTGCAGCACCCCTATCCTCTCGACTCTCTTGACATCGCTGCAAACTGAGTTACTTCTGGCATTGCTGATAACCATGGGGGTAAAAGTACTGCTGGAAGAAAGCACAGGGGATGCCTGTAGCAGATCGCTCTCCATTTTGTCTGCAGCATCATTATGCGCCGCAACCAAACTGCCCGGAATGGTTTTGGGCTTTACGCTACTAATAGCGTACGCGCCATTATTTCTGCGTGAAAAAATACACTTTAAAGCTGACAAAAGACATCATCAGCGTACGCTTTATATACTATTTATACTTATATTGTCTTTTACCGCAGTTCAGTCATATATTTATTCTTGGTTTGCATCAGGCAACCCACTATTCCCTCTATATAACGAGATATTCAAATCACCGTATTTCGACATACGAAATTTTTCGGACCCCCTATATCAGAAAGGATTTTCATTAAAGAGCTTCTGGTCGATTTTTTACAACACAAGCACTTACTATGAATCAAAAAATTTTGTTGCTGGCTTTCAATATTTGTATCTATTGCCAATCGGCATAATCACACTAATTGCCAGCACAAAAATAAACACGCAACTCAAATTGATCCTCATAACACCTACACTGGGCTTTGGGCTTGTCATGTTTTCAGCCTCCCAGTATTGGCGTTATCTGTTCCCTATTGTGCCGCTTGCGAGCGTGATTGTAGGTTTTCTGCTTTATCGACCCCGTAGTGTTTCCGACGGCTCTACGAATGCAACGTGGGTTATCAGAAGTATTTTCATGTTCTTTATCGCAGCGAACATCTTCTTTTTTCCTGGCATTACGTGGTTTTTTTCCCACCCCACACAGCTGTCCTATACAGCACAAGGCAAGGCGACGATTACCGACATCGTCGCACCTTCTAAGTCACTCACAACCTATCTTAGTAACGATGCCAAAAACCCAACCGTGTTATACGATCCCAATGCAACGCTGGGAGCGACACTACTCGGAAAACCGATTTATACGAACTGGTACTCTCCGAAACAGAGAGACGAATATGATCGAATCAAAACCAAGGCCGATATTGTTACCTTGATTGAGCGCAATCACGTTGAGTATGTCGTCTGGGATTCTACCCTATCGGTCACTCTAACAAATCGAAATGCAATGCTTGATTTTTTGACGCTGCACGGCCAGCCTATCTACCAAGTCGGCCCGCTCATCGCTTACAAAATTTCAACAGATGAGGTTCGCTACAAACCACTCTTTGACATGCGCACCCAGGCCCCCAATGCGACGCCCACGCATTCATTGATGGCTGATACCACTCCGAAAGTAATCGCAACAATCTCAATCAGCAACGCGAGATCTGCAAAATATGATGTAACCTTTGAGTGTTCCGACTCAAGCGGTTCGTTTATTGCTCAAATCAACTGGGACGTGCCTCCAGTCTACTACAAGCTCATTCCGTGCATGAAAGGTCGAGTAAACTTCACAGAAACCCTGCCTATCCCACAGGGTACAACAAATGGCAATATTTATATCACCGCCAGAGACCGAGAAAGTGTTGACGTGATAGATTTAAATATTGGACTTAACTAAAAAAAAAGCCGCACCTATAAGGTGCGGCTTTTTTTACAACCCATGAAATTTAACTTTCATCACTATGCTCTAATGCTCCTGCGGTGAATACATAGCATAGTGCAGCTAATGGCAGGTAAGCCAACAACAGGCCGGCAACCCCAGGCATCCCCCCTTTAGCGACAATGATTGCTATAGGCGTCAGCCATAGCAAGTTAATAGCTACAATCCACAGGGTAACAACCTTATGACTGGCGAAGCGACGCGACGCATACTGATACGCGTGACTACGATGCGCCTGAGATACTTTATCGCCCCGAGCAAATCGTCTGATCAATGTCCATGTGGCATCGACAATAAAAACTCCCAGCACTATCATCCAACTCCAGAACAGCTCGGGCGCCGTCCAGGCCGCTTGTATCGCTAACGCTGCCAAAAGAAAACCGAGGAATCCACTTCCTGCATCCCCCATGAAAATTCGTGCAGGCGGAAAGTTCCAACATAGGAATCCAGCCACTGCGGCAGCTAATATCACTGGAGCCCAGACCAGTTCCATGTGTGCACTAAACCAGTACACCGCGCACATACCCAAGCAGGCACAAATGGCTTCGGCACTGGCCAGACCGTCGATACCATCCATGAAGTTGTAAAGATTAAGCATCCAGACCAGGTAAACCAGAGCCAGGCCGTTGCCGATCCACCCCAAATCAACCGCAGTGCCAAAGAATGAAATCGTAGGCAACCCGTTCAACCAGAACAGAGCCCACATGGCTGCAATGAAATGTCCTAACAACCGCCATCGAGCCGCAATATGTCCGTGATCATCTGCAAAGCCAATCACGGCAACCAGCAAACACGCGCCCAACACGCCGTAAAGGATGGCCGGGGCAAGCAGTCCAAACCCGCCAAGGACCGGGAAAGCTAAAGCCAAAGATACAACGATGGCCACCCCTCCGCCCCGCGGTGTCGGAACACTGTGGGAACTGCGCTCATTGGGAATGTCCATCAAGCTTCTTGCTAAGGCATATCGACGCAAGATAAGCGTTAGCCCCCAGGACACCACAAATACGACAAGTAACAGCCACCAATAACTCATTTCGTCTGCTTTTCCAGAAAATGGCCAGCGGCCTGTCGCATGGCTTTATCCATACTGATCGGGGGAGTCCAATCCAACAAAATTCGATTTTTACTGATATCGACCTGAAGCGAACCGCAGATACGCTCTGCGACGGACTGCCTGTTAAACATCAAGGCGGTGAACTTCAACAGCCGCATGGGAAACGGCAACAGCCAGGCCTGCTTGTCCAAAGCAGTCGCCAGTCGTCGTAGTAATTGGGTCGTGGACAGATCTTCACCATCGCTCACCAGAAATGTCTGGTTGGCGGCCTGCGGATGGTCAATACAAGTCACGATTAGATCCACCAGATTTCCTATCGACACCAGGCTACGTTGGTTATGGATGGCCCCCAATGGCAGCGGAATACCTTTATTGAGCCAACGCAGCATGCTCTGGAAGTTGGCTTTAACCCCAGGGCCATAGACAAGCGGCGGGCGAATGATCACGATTTCCATACCGGTTTCCTGGCCCAGCCCCTTCAGCGCCTCTTCAGCCTCATATTTCGACAGACCATAGGGGTCGGTCGGGTACACGGGGTCGTCCGCCTTGAAGGGCTCACCCAGAGCAGTGCTTTCGCCATTAACCTTCACCGAACTGATAAAAATGAAACGCGTCACACCTGACTCGGCCGCAAAGCGGGCAAGCCTGAGCGTGCCTTCAACATTGACCTTACGATATTCGGCCAAGACATCCATAGCACTCTCATTCATCACATGAACTCGAGCAGCCGCATGAATGACGACATCGACCTCATTCAGAGAGGGCAGCGCCCTTCCATCGACAAGATTGAACGACATGACCGGACATAGACCATGTAACCGGGTGGTACCGCGAACAGCGGCTATCGGGCTGAACTTTTTATCAATCAGCAGCCGGAAGACAAGTGCCTCGCCTACAAAGCCGTTTGCCCCTGTAACCAGAACGCTTGGGACTCTCACTTGGCTTTGTTCCCCATTAATGCGGTCGTCCAGCAGATACAAAAGAAAAAAACTTTATCGCGCATCCGGCGCCGGCACTTCCAGGCATTCAAAGACAGTTTAATGAGTTGCCGACGGCCCAATTGCAACCAGTCCTTCACGAAAGGCTCGCTTTCCTGCCCCAACAATTTGGCAATTAACTGAACCTGATTAAACCACCAACCGTCATGAATCGTTTTGTAACGGGCAATCAATGGGCTCAACCCCTTGTTGGCACCTACCTGATTACGCTCATGTTGGCGATATTCCATGGATGGCAGCGGGTCGATATACCAGCGATAGCCATGACTGCGGGCAAAAGCATAGCAATACCAGTCATGCAAAGTGACTTCCTGCAGATGCTGCCAATTTTCAAGCATCGCCGCTTTCAAGGACTCTGCCAGCTTTTTGCTAAACACATAGGTACAACCCGGACCCGCCGCTTCGAACAGGTAGTCCCATTCAACCTGGGGTTGAGCCTTGTCTAACAAGTGGGTGCTGCCATCCGACCAAAAAGCCGTAACGTTGCTGGAGTAGGCATCGACCTGGCGAGTTTGAATGGCGTCAACTGCACGCTTCAGTTTGTCTTTGTGCCAAATGTCATCCTGGTCGGCAAAGGCAATAAAATCGAAGGAGCCGAAGTCGACATCACGAATCAATCGAAAGAAATTACGCGAGGCCCCACCGAATCTACCGGCGTCCGGTAGAACGACTACCTGGTGATGCTCTGCTGCATAAGCCGCGCACCAGGCTGCGGTACCGTCAGTGGAGGAGTCAATGCTGATGTGTACGGTAACGTCTACGTCAGACTGACCAAGGATCGAGGCCAGTTGCTCCTCGATCCAATGCATACCGTTGTAGGCAGCCAGTAAAACTGCAACCTTGGGAGATTTTACTGGCATGCCATTCCTGCTTGCATGATTTGAACACTGGAGAGAGATAGCTCTCGTCTTAGCGAGAAGGCGAGTCCAGCAGTTTCTGCAGGTACTGACCGTAGCCAGTCTTCTTCAGAGCATCAGCTTGAGTACCCAACTGCTCGGCACTAATCCAGCCATTGTGGTAAGCAATCTCTTCCAGGCAAGCCACTTTCAGACCCTGGCGCTGCTCAATGGTGTGCACGAAGTGACTCGCTTCCAGCAGCGAATCATGGGTACCGGTGTCCAGCCAGGCGAAGCCACGGCCGAGCATTTCGACGTTGAGGGTCTTCTGCTCGAGGTAGGCACGGTTAATGTCGGTAATTTCCAGCTCGCCACGTGGGGATGGCTTGATGCTCTTGGCGATCTCGACAACCTGGTTGTCGTAAAAGTACAAACCAGTCACCGCATAGCTGGATTTTGGTTTCTGCGGCTTCTCTTCGATGCTCAAGGCGCGGCCAGCGGCGTCGAACTCGACGACACCAAAACGCTCTGGATCCGAAACGTGATAACCGAATACGGTCGCACCGTGCTCTTGAGTGCTGGCGGAGCGCAGGTTCTCCGAGAAGTGCTGACCGTAGAAGATGTTATCGCCGAGGATCAGGCAGCAAGGATCCTTGCCGATGAATTCTTCGCCAATGATGAAGGCTTGTGCCAGACCGTCTGGACTAGGCTGTTCAGCGTAAGTCAGCTTGATGCCATACAGGCTGCCATCGCCCAGCAATTTGCGGAAGTTCGGCAGGTCTTCAGGGGTGGAGATAATCAGGATTTCGCGCATGCCGGCAAGCATCAGCACCGACAGCGGATAGAAGATCATCGGCTTGTCGTAGATCGGCAGCATCTGCTTGGACACGCCGAGGGTCAGCGGGTGCAGACGAGTGCCCGAGCCACCAGCGAGGATGATGCCTTTACGATTTGTCGTGGTCATTTATTCAGGACTTCCATAAGCATTCGGGTGACACCACTTTTCCAATCCGGCAAGTGCAGAGAAAAATTGTCGCGCAGCTTCTGTGTATTCAACCGTGAGTTCAGAGGACGACGCGCCGGAGTTGGGTAAGCAGTGGTGTCGATCGGATTGATCGTCGTGACGGCGAGCTCTTCACCGTTGGCCTTGGAAAAACCGATCACATGGCTGGCATAGCCGTGCCAGGACACTTCGCCAGCGGCCGCCAGGTGATACAGGCCCGCCAGTTCAGGGCGCTGCAGGACTTGCTGAATGGCCAACGCCGTCACGTCGGCGATCAGATCTGCACCGGTCGGGGCGCCGATCTGGTCGGCAATGACGCTCAGGGTGTCGCGGTCCTTGGCCAGACGCAGCATGGTCTTGGCAAAGTTGTTGCCGCGAGCGCCATAGACCCAGCTAGTGCGGAAGATCAGGTGCTTGCAGCCCGAAGCGGTAATCGCTTGCTCGCCGGCCAGTTTGCTGGCGCCGTAGTGATTCACCGGAGCGACGGCATCTGTCTCTTGCCATGGCTTCAGGCCTTCACCGCTGAACACATAGTCGGTCGAATAGTGAATCAGCCAGGCATCCAGGGATGCAGCCTCTTCAGCCATGACCCGACTCGCCTGACCGTTCACGCGGTCGGCCAGCTCAGTCTCGGACTCGGCTTTATCGACGGCGGTGTAGGCCGCAGCGTTGACGATGACGTCAGGCTTGACCTGGCGGATCGTCGCGCGCAGTGCGTCGAGGTCAGACAAGTCGCCACTCAAACCATCGACCGGGTGACGGTCCAGGGCGATCAATTCGCCAAGCGGTGCAAGGGCGCGTTGCAGCTCCCAGCCCACCTGGCCGTTTTTTCCCAACAGGAGGATTTTCATGCTTTGTCCGAACGATCCGTGTAGTTTTGGTCGATCCATTGCTGGTAGCTGCCGCTCTTCACGTGAGCTACCCATTCAGTGTTGTTCAGGTACCACTCGACGGTCTTGCGAATACCGGTTTCAAAGGTTTCTTCCGGGGTCCAGCCCAACTCGCGCTGGATTTTGCTGGCGTCGATTGCGTAGCGCTGGTCGTGGCCCGGGCGATCCTGAACGTAGGTGATCAGGCTGGCATGCGGGCGATGAGCGGAATCTGGACGCAGTTCGTCGAGCAGTGCGCACAGGGTATGCACCACTTCGATGTTTTGCTTCTCGTTGTGGCCGCCGATGTTGTAGGTCTCGCCGATCACGCCTTCGGTCACGACTTTGTAAAGTGCGCGGGCGTGGTCTTCGACATAGAGCCAATCACGAACCTGGTTGCCCTTGCCGTAAACCGGCAGCGGCTTGCCTTCCAGTGCGTTGAGGATGATCAGCGGGATCAACTTCTCAGGGAAGTGGCACGGACCGTAGTTGTTCGAGCAGTTGGTGACCAGGGTCGGCAGGCCGTAGGTACGAGCCCAGGCGCGAACCAGGTGATCGGAGCTGGCCTTGCTGGCCGAGTACGGCGAGCTTGGCTGATACGGCGTGGTTTCGGTGAAGAGGTCTTCCGGACCTTCGAGGTCTCCGTAGACTTCGTCGGTGGAAATATGGTGGAAGCGGAAGTTGGCTTTGCGCGCATCATCCAGTGCCGCCCAATAGTGGCGTGCTGCTTCCAGCAAGGTGTAGGTGCCGATGATATTGGTCTGGATGAATTCAGACGGACCGGAGATCGAGCGGTCAACGTGGGATTCTGCGGCTAGGTGCATGATGGCATCTGGTTGGTGTTCACGCAGGACACGGTCCACTTGATCACGGTCGCAGATGTCGACGCGTTCGAACACGTAACGCGGGTTCTGGCTGACTTCAGCCAGCGATTCAAGGTTACCGGCATAAGTCAGCTTATCGACGTTAACGACAGAATCGTTAGTGTTGGAGATGATATGACGAATGACTGCCGAGCCGATAAACCCGGCGCCGCCGGTTACTAGAATTTTCACGCGAACCATACCCTTAAGTTGCTGACAGGGCCGCCAACCGCGCACTGTCTAATCCATGAATGCAAAAGCCATCAAGCCCGCCGTGGCTTCTGACAGAGTCAGTCTGAGCCGATGCGGGGATACCCCTATCGACCAAGCGCAGCATTTTACAGCTTAATGAAGGTTTTACTAATGGATATGGACAAGCTGTGCGCAAATCCGATGCGTGCAAAGGGTTTGTCGCAATCAGACAAGGCGCTTGCGCGAGGCTCTGGACGTACGTCCCAGAAACCAGCCAAGAATCGGCCCGATTACCATGCCAATCAGCAGCGCAATCACCATGATTAGCGAAACAGGTAACTGTGGGCCTGCCCAGCCCAGAAACAACAGTGACACGCCTTGCTGGTTCTCAAGAACGAACGCCAGGATCGTTAGAACGAGCAACAGGACAAATACAGCGAGAAGTACGCGCTTGAGGTTATGCATCAGCGGTTCCTTGAAGTGCAGCAGCTGTCAAAGCCCTTCCTCCTCGTCCTCGTTCACACGATCACGCAGTTCTTTGCCTGGCTTGAAATGCGGAACGAACTTGCCGTCGAGGCTGACGGACTGACCGGTTTTAGGATTGCGACCAACGCGCGGTGCGCGATAGTGCAGAGAGAAGCTGCCAAAACCACGGATCTCGATTCGATCACCCGTGGCCAGACATTGGGACATTTGCTCAAGCATGGTCTTGATGGCCAGCTCCACATCCTTGGATGAGAGCAGCCCTTGATGGGTGACAATTCGTTCGATCAACTCCGACTTCGTCATATTTTTCCCTTCTTTTTCAAGCAGCTAGATCAGCGCTTCAAAGGTTTTAGCATGCCCGGAGGAATTTGAACAGCCCGAGTTCTTGACATATATTTCCCGGCAATGAGATGCCCGATTTCAGAGCACCGCAAGCGTCCTCAAGCCCCGTATTCATCTACAGATAACCAGCATGGTGCGCGTCAGATAACCCGCAGGATTGAAGCCGAAAGGGAATTCATCTTCCTCCTTCGCGTCATCGGACCTTACGACAACTTTATAACCTGCGCCCTTGCACTCCCTGGCAGCGCGCTTGTGGCACCTCTCCCATCCGGAGCCCAATCCTGAACAATCGATCTCTATGCCACTGACTCCGCGTACCGCATGAGTCTTGGCGCTAGTGGTACAGCCTGCCAATGTCAGTACTGCTATCACGACAATGAGCTTGTTCATTTATTTCCTTATTGCCAGGCGGATCGTCCAACGTTCGTTCACTTCAGACTAAGACTAGCCTTGAATAGACGATTGACCTGTATGAAGTTACAGACAGCTTATGTAGATCATTGGTTTCACGAAAGAAAATAAGGCGGCCGAGCAAACTGCTTTTCGTAGGAGCCAGGCTTGCCGGCGAAGGCGCTCTTAAGGACGCCTTCGCCGGCAAGCCTGGCTCCTACAGATCCGATCTACCTTTAACTGACTGGCATTAGGGCACGAAACTGTGGGAGCGGGCTTGCTCGCGAAAGCGGTGCATCAGGCGACATCAATGTTGACTGTGCCGTCGTCTTCGCGAGCAAGCCCGCTCCCACATGCATTGCGCTTAACTGACTGGCATGCGTCAGCACGTCTGGGACTCACCAAATCGCAGACACAAAAAAGGGCGACCGAAGTCGCCCTTTTTTATGGTCTGACAGAACTTAGTTCTGTTTTTCCATTTGTGCACGCAACAGGTCGCCCAGAGTGGTAGGACCAGCAGCGATGCTATCCGAAGGCTTGTCTTTCAAGCTTTGGATGGCTTCTTTCTCGTCTTCAACGTCTTTCGACTTGATCGAGAGCTGGATTACGCGGCTCTTGCGGTCAACGCTGATGATCTTGGCTTCTACTTCTTCGCCTTCTTTCAGAACGTTGCGCGCGTCTTCAACGCGGTCACGGCTGATTTCGGAGGCTTTCAGAGTCGCTTCGATATCGTCGGCCAGAGTGATGATGGCGCCTTTAGCGTCAACTTCTTTCACGATGCCTTTAACGATGGCGCCTTTGTCGTTCTCTTGAACGTACTCGGAGAACGGATCGCTTTCCAGTTGCTTGATACCCAGGGAGATGCGCTCGCGCTCTGGGTCAACCGACAGGATAACGGTGTCCAGCTCGTCGCCCTTCTTGAAGCGGCGAACGGCTTCTTCGCCCACTTCGTTCCAGGAGATGTCGGACAGGTGAACCAGACCGTCGATGCCGCCGTCCAGACCAATGAAGATACCGAAATCGGTGATCGACTTGATGGTGCCGGAGATTTTATCGCCCTTGTTGAACTGGCCAGAGAAATCTTCCCATGGGTTAGATTTGCACTGCTTGATGCCGAGGGAGATACGACGACGCTCTTCGTCGATGTCCAGAACCATGACTTCCACTTCGTCGCCGACTTGTACGACTTTCGAAGGGTGGATGTTCTTGTTGGTCCAGTCCATTTCGGAAACGTGTACCAGACCTTCAACGCCTTCTTCCAGCTCAGCGAAGCAGCCGTAGTCGGTCAGGTTGGTTACACGAGCGGTAACGCGAGTGCTTTCTGGGTAACGGGCTTTGATAGCAACCCATGGATCTTCGCCCAGCTGCTTCAGGCCCAGGGAAACACGATTGCGTTCGCGATCGTACTTCAGAACCTTGACATCGATCTCGTCGCCAACGTTGACGATTTCGGAAGGATGCTTGATACGTTTCCAAGCCATGTCGGTAATGTGCAGCAGGCCATCGACGCCACCCAGATCGACGAATGCGCCGTAATCGGTGAGGTTCTTGACGATACCTTTGACTTGTTGGCCTTCCTGCAGGGATTCCAGCAGAGCTTCACGCTCGGCGGAGTTCTCGGCTTCGAGGACGCTGCGACGGGAAACGACAACGTTATTGCGCTTCTGGTCCAGCTTGATGACCTTGAATTCCAGCTCTTTGCCTTCCAGGTGCGTGGTGTCGCGCACTGGACGGACGTCAACCAGAGAACCTGGCAGGAACGCACGGATGCCGTTAACGTCGACAGTGAAGCCGCCTTTAACCTTACCGTTGATAACGCCCTTGACCACTTCTTCGGCTGCGAAGGCTGCTTCCAGAACAATCCAGCATTCAGCGCGCTTGGCTTTTTCACGGGACAGCTTGGTTTCACCAAAGCCGTCTTCAACCGAGTCCAGCGCAACGTGAACTTCGTCACCGACGTTGATGTTCAGTTCGCCAGCGTCGTTGTAGAACTGCTCAAGCGGGATGAGTGCTTCAGACTTCAGGCCAGCGTGAACGGTTACCCAGCGAGCCTGGTAATCGATATCAACGATAACACCGGTGATGATGGAGCCTGCCTGAAGGTTCAGGGTTTTTAGGCTTTCTTCAAAGAGTTCCGCAAAGCTTTCGCTCATTTTAATTCCTGTTGATGAGGGCGAAGAATACGCCCATCTCCACACCCCAGACGGTATGGGTTAGTTTCATTTAAAAGAAGCCACCGCAGGACTATGACTGGTCCCCCGCGGCCTTCTTGGTCACCCGGCGATATCGCGAATGGCGATCTCGCTCATGATGCGTTCCAGCACCTGATCGATGGATAATTCCGTGGAATCCAGCTGTATGGCGTCAGCCGCCGGTTTGAGCGGGGCTACCGCTCGCTGGGTGTCACGCTCATCGCGTGCACGTATCTCATCTAGCAGACTCGACAGACTAACACCATCGACTTTGCCCTTCAACTGCAAGTATCGACGGCGCGCACGCTCCTCGGCACTGGCAGTGAGGAAAATCTTCAACGGCGCGTCGGGAAATACCACCGTGCCCATGTCGCGACCATCGGCCACCAGGCCCGGCGGCTCCTGAAATGCACGTTGGCGCTGCAGCAGCGCATCGCGCACGGCGGGCAACGCAGCGACCTGTGAGGCGCCCGAGCCGATACTTTCGGTCCGAATGACATCGCTGACTTCGTCGCCTTCCAGAATAATGCGCTGTAGCTGACCGTCGGTCGCCGCGATGAATTGCACATCCAGATGAGCGGCAAGCTTTTTAAGCAATTCCTCATTCGTCAGGTCGACGCCATGGTTATGCGCCGCGAACGCCAGCAATCGATAAAGCGCACCGGAATCCAGCAGGTTCCAGCCCAGGCGCTTGGCCAGCATGCCGGCGACAGTCCCCTTGCCAGAGCCGCTTGGCCCATCAATGGTGATGACCGGTGCGATCTTGTTCACGACTGAGCCTCTTGTGCAACACGGATACCGACCTGCGCGCACAGCGCAAGGAAGTTCGGGAACGAGGTCGCGACGTTGGCGCAATCATGGATGCGGATCGGTGCAGTGGCGCGCAAAGAAGCCACGCTGAAGGCCATGGCAATCCGGTGATCGCCGTGACCATGCACTTCGCCGCCGCCGATCTGGCCGCCATCTATGATGAGGCCGTCCGGGGTCGGCTCACACTTGACGCCCAGCGCCAACAGACCATCCGCCATGACCTGGATCCGGTCCGACTCTTTCACGCGTAGTTCTTCGGCGCCGCGCAACACGGTGCGCCCTTCGGCACATGCAGCGGCCACGAACAGTACCGGGAACTCGTCGATCGCCAGTGGAACCAGCGCTTCAGGGATCTCGATACCTTTGAGTTTAGCTGCCCGCACGCGCAGATCCGCTACCGGCTCGCCGCCAACTTCACGCTGGTTTTCCAGGGTGATGTCAGCGCCCATCAGGCGCAGGATGTCGATCACGCCGGTACGGGTCGGGTTGATGCCGACGTGCTCAAGCACCAACTCCGAACCTTCGGCAATCGACGCCGCCACCAGGAAGAACGCCGACGACGAGATATCGCCCGGCACTTCAATGTGGGTCGCGGTCAGCTTGTGGCCGGATTCCACCGATGCGGTCGCGCCGTTGACGGTCACCGGGTAACCGAAGCCGCGCAGCATGCGCTCAGTGTGGTCGCGAGTCGGTGCCGGCTCGGTGACAGTGGTCTTGCCTTCGGCATACAGACCCGCCAGCAACAGGCAGGATTTAACCTGCGCGCTGGCCATTGGCATGGTGTAAGTCAGGCCCTTGAGCTTGTTGCCGCCACGAATGGTCATTGGTGGACGACCTTCAGCAGCAGTCTCGATCACGGCACCCATTTCACGCAGCGGATTAGCCACGCGATTCATCGGACGCTTGGACAGCGAAGCATCGCCGGTCAGCGTGCTATCGAAGTTCTGCGCAGCCAACAGGCCAGACAGCAGACGCATCGAAGTGCCGGAGTTGCCCAGATAGATCGGGCCCGGCGCAGGCTTCAAGCCATGCAGGCCGACACCGTGAATGGTCACACGACCGTGGTGCGGACCTTCGATGACGACACCCATGTCGCGGAAAGCTTGCAGGGTCGCCAGGGCGTCTTCGCCCTCGAGGAAACCTTCCACTTCGGTGACGCCTTCGGCCAGGGAACCGAGCATGATCGAGCGGTGGGAAATCGATTTGTCGCCCGGTACACGAATCCGCCCAGTCAGGCGGCCACCAGGTTGTGCCAGGAAAATCAGATCGTTGGAATTCATAGCGTCCACATAGGCCCGGCGGGCCAGGATTTTACTGAAATGCTCGCGGGCAACCCGGGCGCGCGTGAACACGCCCAACAATTGGTGCCCATCCCCTGCATCGACCGCGTCGCGCAAGGCGTCGAGGTCGCTGCGAAATGTATCGAGTGTGCGCAGGACAGCTTCGCGGTTGGCGAGGAAGATGTCGTGCCACATGACCGGGTCGCTACCGGCGATTCTTGTGAAATCGCGGAAACCGCCCGCAGCGTAACGGAAGATCTCAAGATTTTCATTGCGTTTGGCCAACGAATCGACCAAACCGAACGCCAGCAAGTGCGGCAGATGGCTGGTCGCCGCCAACACTTCGTCGTGACGCTCGACCTGCATGTGCTCGACGTCGGCGCCCAATTCACGCCACAACCGGTCGACCACCGCCAGCGCGGCCGGATCAGTCTGATCCAGCGGCGTCAGAATCACTTTATGGCGACGGAACAGCTCGGCATTGGAGGCTTCCACCCCGCTCTGCTCGGAGCCGGCAATCGGATGCCCCGGCACGAAACGCGCCGGCATGCCGCCAAACGCCTCGGTCGCCGCGCGCACCACATTACCCTTGGCGCTGCCGACGTCGGTCAGAATCGCTTGCCCCAGGTCCATCCCTGCCAACAGCGCGAGCAATTTCTCCATGGCCAGGATCGGCACCGCCAACTGAATCACGTCAGCGCCCTGGCAAGCCGCGGCCAGGTCTTCTTCGCAGCGGTCCACCACGCCCAACTCGACCGCCAGCTTGCGCGACTGCGGGTCAAGATCGACCCCGACCACTTCGCGGCACAGACCGCTTTCACGCAAGCCTTTGGCAAACGAACCGCCGATCAAGCCCAGGCCGACCACCACCAGGCGACCGATCATAGGTTGCGCAGATTGCAGTGCAGT
This sequence comes from Pseudomonas sp. PGPR40, assembly GCF_022014505.1. Classification (NCBI taxonomy): domain Bacteria; kingdom Pseudomonadati; phylum Pseudomonadota; class Gammaproteobacteria; order Pseudomonadales; family Pseudomonadaceae; genus Pseudomonas; species Pseudomonas sp. PGPR40. The sequence continues at coordinate 75,108 of NZ_JAKLSP010000031.1, forward strand.
GACATCAACCACGAGCCATAACCTTGGTCAGCGCCTCGAGGAAGCGGCTGTTTTCAGCCGGCAAACCGATGGTGATACGCAGGTGGTTCGGCATGCCGTAGTTGGCCACCGGACGCACGATCACACCCTCGCGCAGCAACCCCTCGAACACTGGAGCCGCAATGCGTCCCAGATCGACACAGATGAAGTTTCCTTTGGAGGGGATCCAGCTCAGCCCCAACTCACGGAAACCCGCTTGCAGCTGCTGCATGCCGGACTCGTTCAGACGACGGCTTTCGGCCAGGTATTCGACATCTTGCAGCGCGGCACAAGCGGCGGCCAGTGCGAGGCTGTTGACGTTGAACGGCTGACGCACACGATTCAGCACATCGGCGACGATGGCCGAGGACAAACCATAGCCGACCCGCAGCGACGCCAGACCATAGGCCTTGGAGAAGGTGCGCGAGACCAGCAGGTTCGGGTAGGCCGCCAGATAGTCCAGGCCATCGGGCAAGTCGCTGCCTTCGGCGTATTCGATGTAGGCCTCGTCCAGCACCACCAGCACATGCGCCGGTACGTCCTGCAGGAAATCATCCAGCGCTTGGGCGTCGAACCAGGTCCCGGTCGGGTTGTTCGGGTTGGCAATGAACACCACGCGGGTATCGGCATCGATCGCAGCCAGCATGGCCGACAGATCATGACCCCAGTCTTTGGCCGGGATCACTTTTGCCTGGGCACCAACGGCCTGGGTCACGATCGGATAGACCGCAAACGCATGAGCGCTGAACACCGCGTTCAGGCCCGGCGCCAGATAGGCACGTGCCACCAACTCCAGAATGTCATTGGAACCGTTGCCCAGCGTCACCTGATTCAGCTCGACGCGGCACTGATCGGCCAGCAGGGTCTTGAGCGCAAAACCGTTGCCGTCCGGATAACGGGTCAGCTCGGTCAGCGCTTCGCCAATCGCTGCCAATGCCTTGGGGCTGGCGCCCAACGGGTTTTCGTTGCTCGCCAGTTTGACGATATTGGCCGGATCGAGATTCAGCTCACGGGCCAGTTCGTCCACGGGCTTGCCCGGAACGTAAGGCGAAAGTTGTTGCACGCCCGGCTGTGCCAGAGCGAGGAAGTTGCCACTCATTTGCTACCGCCCTTAGAGAACTGCTTTCGGGTAGGAACCCAGCACTTTGAGTGCCACTGCTTCCTGACTGATCTTTTCCAGCACATCTTTGATTAGCGGATCGCGATGGTGGCCGACGAAGTCGATGAAGAACACGTAGGTCCATTTACCGCTGCGCGACGGACGGGTCTCGATACGCGTCAGGTCGATGCCATTGTCGTGGAACGGCACCAGCAGTTCGTGGAGCGCACCGGGTTTGTTGCTCATGGAGACGATGATCGAGGTCTTGTCGTCGCCGGTCGGCGGTACTTCCTGGCTGCCGATCATCAGGAATCGCGTGGAGTTGTCCGGGCGATCCTCGATTTTCTCGGCCAGACGGGTCAACCCGTACAGACCGGCGGCCATGTCGCCGGCAATCGCCGCCGAGTTCCACTCACCCTTGACCCGCTTGGCCGCTTCGGCGTTGCTCGAAACCGCCACGCGCTCGACATTCGGGTAATGGGCGTCCAGCCACTTGCGGCACTGGGCCAGGGACTGGGCGTGGGAATAGATGCGGCTGATGCTGTCGGTCTTGGTGTTTTCACCGACCAACAGATGATGGTGAATCCGCAGTTCGACTTCGCCGCAGATCACCATGTCGTGTTCGAGGAAGCTGTCGAGGGTGTGGTTGACCGCGCCCTCGGTGGAGTTTTCCACCGGGACCACGCCAAAGTTCACCGCACCGGCCGCCACTTCGCGGAACACTTCATCGATCGCCGCCATCGGCTTGCTGATCACTGCGTGACCGAAGTGCTTCATGGCGGCGGCCTGGGTGAAGGTGCCTTCAGGGCCGAGGTAAGCCACTTTCAACGGCTGCTCGAGGGCCAGGCACGAGGACATGATTTCGCGGAACAGCCGCGCCATCTCTTCGTTGCCCAGTGGCCCCTGGTTACGCTCCATCACACGCTTGAGCACCTGAGCTTCACGCTCAGGACGATAGAACACCGGCACTTCGCCTTCGGCCAGCGAGGCCATCTTTACTCGCGCAACTTCCTGGGCGCAACGTGCGCGCTCACTGATCAGCTCCAGGACTTTTTCGTCCAGAGCATCAATGCGCAGGCGCAGTGCCTTGAGTTCTTGCTCAGACATTAGCCGTGTTCCTTCTCGAACTCTGCCATGTACGAAATCAGTGCGTTGACCGCAACGATATCGACGGCGTTATAGATGGAGGCACGCATGCCGCCCACGGAACGATGGCCTTTGAGGTTCAGCAGGCCACGCTCGTCGGCACCCGCCAGGAACGGCTTGTCGAGACGATCGTCGGCCAGACGGAACGGCACGTTCATCCACGAGCGGTCCGACTTGTTGATCGGGTTGCTATACATGCCGCTGGCATCGATGAAGTCGTACAGCGTGCGCTGCTTCACTTCATTGAGCTTGCCGATGGCTTCGACACCGCCCTGCTCTTTCAGCCACTCGAACACCAGACCGGACAAGTACCAGGCCAGGGTTGGCGGGGTGTTGTACATCGAGCCGTTATCGGCCGCGACCTTGTAGTTGAGCATGGTCGGGCAAATGGAACGGGCGTGACCCAGCAGGTCTTCGCGAACGATGTTGACGACGATGCCGCTCGGGCCGATGTTTTTCTGGGCGCCGGCGTAGATCATGCCGAAGCGCGAAACATCCACCGGACGCGACAGGATGTCCGAGGACATGTCGGCCACCAGCGGTACATCACCGGTGTCCGGGATCCATTGGAATTCCAGGCCGCCAATGGTTTCGTTCGGTGCGTAATGAACGTAGGCCGCGTCTTTGGACAGGCTCCATTCGTTCTGACCGGGAATCGCGAAATAGTCGTAAGGCTTGGCGGTGGCGGCAACGTTGACGTGGCCGTAGCGCGAAGCTTCTTCGATAGCTTTCTGCGACCAGATACCGGTGTCGATATAGTCGGCGGTGCCGTTTTCCGGCAACAGGTTCAGAGGAATCTGAGCAAATTGCTGACTCGCGCCACCTTGCAGAAACAGCACTTTATAGTTCGAGGGGATATTCAGCAGATCACGCAGATCCTGCTCGGCCTTGGTGGCAATGGACACGAACTCATCGCTGCGATGGCTCATTTCCATGACCGACAGGCCCTTGCCGTGCCAATCAAGGAGTTCACCCTGGGCGCGCTTCAGGACAGCTTCGGGAAGCGCCGCAGGACCGGCACAGAAGTTATAGGCTCTCTTGCTCACATCCAATCTCGCTCTGATTTGGTGGTCACTTAAATCTTTCGGTCTGCGGATAATCGTCCCCACGCTCTGCGTTGGAATGCATCCAATGACGCTCTGCGTCATGGGACGCGGAGCGTCCCGAGCGGCATTCCCACGCAGAGCATGGGAACGATCCTGTGCAGTGTCGCAAATTTTCATACAGGACAAACAACAAGGGGGCGAATCTTCATCCGCCCCCTGCTTGCCCGCTTACTCTTGCGGCTCTTCGTCAGCGGCGGCGTCGAGTTGCTGGTCTTCGGCAACGTCGTCAATCACGACTTCACCGTCGAACACCGCACCCTCTTCACCTTCTAGCCCTTCGCCTTCCAGCTCCTCGCCTTCGACTTCCGACGGCTCTTGAACCCGCTCCAGGCCCACTAGCGTTTCATCGTTGGCCAGCTTGATCAGGGTCACGCCCTGGGTGTTACGACCCAGGCTGGAGACTTCGTCGACACGGGTACGAACCAAAGTCCCCTGGTCGGAAATCAGCATGATTTCCTCGCCGTCGAGCACCTGGACTGCGCCGACCAGACGGCCGTTACGCTCGTTGCTGACCATGGCGATAACGCCCTGACCGCCACGCTTGTACTCAGGGAACTCAGTGATCGCAGTGCGCTTGCCAAAACCACGCGCCGAAGCGGTGAGGATCTGGCTGCCTTCTTCCGGGATCAGCATGGAAATCAGCTTCTGGCCTTCCGGCAGACGCATACCGCGAACACCGCGAGCGGTACGGCCCATGGCGCGGACGTCGGTTTCCTTGAAGCGAGTGACCTTGCCACCGTCGGAGAACAGCATGACTTCGCGCTCGCCATCGGTAATGGCGGCAGAGATCAGTACGTCGCCTTCGTCCAGCTCCAGCGCGATCAGGCCGACGCTGCGTTGACGGCTGAAGGATTCCAGCGGGGTCTTCTTCACGGTGCCTTTAGCAGTGGCCATGAAGATGAAGTGACCTTCGGTGTATTCCTCGACCGGCAGCATGGTGGTGATGTATTCATCACTCTCCAGCGGCAGCAGGTTGACCAGCGGACGACCACGGGCAGCGCGGGACGCTTCCGGGATTTCATAGGTTTTCAGCCAGTACACCTTGCCTTTGCTGGAGAACAGCAGCAGCGTGGTGTGGCTGTTGGCGACCAGCAGGTGAGCGATGTAGTCCTCATCCTTGACGCCGGTGGCCGATTTGCCTTTACCGCCACGACGCTGAGCCTGGTACGCAGCCAATGGCTGGGTCTTGGCGTAGCCACCGTGGGAAATGGTCACGACGCGCTCTTCTTCCGGGATCATGTCGCCCAGGGTCAGGTCGAGACGGGCATCGAGAATCTCGGTGCGGCGCACGTCGCCGTACTCGGCACGGATCACTTCCAGCTCTTCGCGGATCACTTCCATCAGACGCACGGCGCTGTTGAGGATGCGGATCAGCTCGCCGATCTGGTTGAGGATCTCTTGATACTCGGCCAGCAGCTTTTCGTGTTCCAGACCGGTCAGACGGTGCAGACGCAGCTCCAGAATGGCTTGCGCCTGCTCTGGCGACAGGAAGTACTTGCCGTCGCGCAGACCGTATTGCGGATCGAGGTTTTCCGGGCGGCACGAATCGGCGCCGGCACGTTCGACCATCGCAACCACGGCAGTGGATTCCCAAGGCGTGCTGATCAGCGCTTCCTTGGCTTCCGACGGCGTTGGCGAGGCCTTGATCAGGGCGATGACCGGGTCGATGTTCGACAGGGCAACGGCTTGACCTTCCAGAATATGGCCACGTTCACGCGCTTTACGCAGCTCGAACACGGTACGACGGGTCACCACTTCGCGACGGTGACGCACGAAGGCTTCCAGCAGATCCTTGAGGTTGAGGATCCGCGGACGGCCATCGATCAGCGCGACGATGTTGATACCGAACACCGCTTGCAGCTGGGTCTGGGCGTAGAGGTTGTTGAGGATCACCTCTGGCACTTCACCGCGACGCAGTTCGATCACGACGCGCATACCGTCCTTGTCGGACTCGTCGCGCAGTTCGGTGATGCCTTCGAGCTTCTTCTCCTTGACCAGCTCGGCGATCTTCTCGATCAGACGGGCCTTGTTCAGCTGGTAAGGCAGTTCGGTGATGACGATCTGCTGACGACCACCGACCTTGTCGATGTCTTCGATCATCGAGCGGGCACGCATGTAAATGCGCCCGCGACCGGTGCGGTAGGCTTCGATGATGCCGGCGCGACCGTTGATGATCGCGGCGGTCGGGAAGTCCGGACCGGGGATGTATTGCATCAGCTCGTCGACAGTCAGCTCAGGGTTGTCGATGAGTGCCAGGCAACCGTCGATGACTTCACCGAGGTTGTGCGGCGGAATGTTGGTCGCCATGCCCACGGCAATACCGCTGGAGCCGTTGACCAGCAGGTTGGGAATGCGGGTCGGCATGACCGCCGGGATCATTTCGGTGCCGTCGTAGTTCGGCACCCAGTCCACGGTTTCTTTGTGCAGGTCAGCCAGCAGCTCGTGCGCCAGCTTGGTCATGCGCACTTCGGTGTATCGCATGGCCGCGGCGTTGTCGCCGTCCACCGAACCGAAGTTGCCCTGACCGTCTACCAGCAGGTAACGCAGCGAGAATGGCTGCGCCATCCGAACGATGGTGTCGTACACCGCGGTGTCACCGTGCGGGTGATACTTACCGATCACGTCACCGACAACACGGGCAGATTTCTTGTACGGCTTGTTGAAGTCGTTGCCCAGCTCGCTCATCGCGAACAGCACACGCCGGTGCACGGGCTTCAAGCCATCGCGCGCATCCGGCAGTGCCCGCCCGACAATCACGCTCATCGCGTAGTCGAGGTAGGACTGCTTCAGCTCGTCTTCGATATTGACCGGGAGGATTTCTTTGGCCAGTTCGCCCATGAGAAGCCTGATTCCTTTTTCTGGTGAAACTTCGTCACATCCATATGGGACGAACGAAGCTCGCCGATGCAGACTGAGTGCCGTGCACCGACTTACGACAAATCAACGAGTTATGCCATGGATCTGCGCAGTAAAGGCAGCCGCATCAGGCTACCCTGGAAACCGCCGGATGTTATCACAAGAGCCGCCACGCACCTATCCCCCAGATGCGCATGGAGCATAGTTAGTTGACTGGTGGCAGGCTTGAAGGGGACGAGAGGGGCTTAGAGCTATATTGAATGGAGAATCAGGGGCTTGATCAGCGATATTTGTTGACTGTCAGGGCCTCTTCGCGAGCAAGCCCGCTCCCACACTGGATCGGTGTCGCATACAAATTATGCGACCGACTCGGCCCAATGTGGGAGCGGGCTTGCTCGCGAAGGCAATTTATCAGACGCCAAAGAGCCTTAATGCAACCGCTTACGGCACATCAACTGCGCCATTTTCGCCGTGTCCGGCCGTTCGACGATGCCTTTTTCGGTAATGATCACATCGATCAAATCCGCAGGGGTTACGTCGAACACCGGGTTGAATGCATCGACATCCGCCCCGACCCGCTTGCCGCCGACTTCCAGCAACTCGCGGCCGTCGCGCTCTTCGATGGGAATTTCGTCGCCGCTGGCCAGGTTCATGTCGATGGTCGAACTCGGCGCCACCACCATGAAGCGCACGCCGTGGTGCATGGCGTTGACCGCCAGTTGGTAGGTGCCGATCTTGTTCGCCACGTCGCCATTGGCGGTGATGCGGTCGGCGCCGACGATTACCCAGGTCACACCCTTGGTTTTCATGATGTGCGCGGCGGCGGAGTCAGCATTGAGGGTCACGGGAATGCCCTCATTGGCCAATTCCCATGCGGTCAATCGCGAACCTTGCAGCCATGGCCGGGTTTCATCGGCATAGACGCGCTCGACCATACCTTCGATGAAAGCCCCGCGAATCACCCCCAGCGCCGTGCCGAAGCCGCCGGTGGCCAATGCGCCGGTGTTGCAGTGCGTGAGGATCGCCTGGGCGTTGCCCTGATGCTTGCGGATCAGGTCGACACCCAGCTGGGCCATGGTCAGGTTGGCTTCGCGATCACTTTCATGGATGGCGATGGCTTCGGCTTCCAGCGCCGCCAGAGGGTCTGCATCTTCCTTGAGACGATCCAGGCGGTCACGCATGCGACTCAAGGCCCAGAACAGATTCACCGCCGTTGGACGGGAATCAGCCAGCAACGCGAAATCCTCTTCCCACGCTGCCTGCCAGTCACCGCCCTCGGCCATTCGGGTGCGGGCTGACAGCACCATGGCATATGCCGCACTGATACCGATGGCCGGGGCGCCGCGCACCACCATCGAGCGAATGGCCTCAGCCACACCCGCAGCGCTGGTGTAGGCGATCCAGGTTTCCTCGAACGGCAAAATACGCTGATCCAGCAGGTACAGTGCGCCATCACGCCAATCGATGGCCTTCACCTTCTCCGCAGCCAACAGTCGATCGCGCATCCACTTACCCCGCACTCATGAAAAAAAGCCGCCGATTATAGCGATCCCCCCGCGAAGACGCTCGGGTATACTTCGCCATCCTTTACAAAAGCCGGAACCGATTCTCGATGCCGACCCCCACCGCTACGCTCGACCTATTATTGCTGCCGACCTGGCTGGTACCCGTCGAACCGGCTGGCGTGGTCCTTAAAGAGCATGCCCTGGGCATCCGCGACGGTCGTATCGTATTTGTCGGCCCGCGTGCAGCAGCCTTGAAGCTTAACGCAACCGAAGTCCGCGAATTGCCGGACATGTTGCTCAGCCCCGGCCTGATCAATGCCCACGGGCATGCGGCAATGACGCTGTTCCGCGGTCTGGCCGATGATCTGCCACTGATGACCTGGCTGGAAAACCACATCTGGCCTGCTGAAGCCAAATGGGTAGACGAAGCTTTCGTACGCGACGGCACTGACCTGGCCATCGCCGAGCAGATCAAGGGCGGCATCACCTGTTTCTCCGACCTGTATTTCTTCCCCAAGGTCGCCAGCGAATGTGTACACAACAGCGGCGTTCGCGCCCAGATCGCCATTCCGATCCTCGATTTCCCGATTCCAGGCGCCAGTTCGGCGGATGAAGCCATTCGTCAGGGCGTGGAATTATTCGGCGATCTCAAGCATCACGAGCGGATCACAGTCACCTTCGGCCCCCATGCACCCTACACCGTGGGCGACGAAACCCTGGAAAAAATCCGCGTTATCGCCGAAGAGCTTGACGCCTCGATTCATATGCACGTCCATGAAACCGCTTTCGAAGTGCAGCAGTCGGTCGAGCAGCGCGGCGAACGCCCGTTGGCCCGCCTCGGCCGCCTGGGCCTGCTCGGGCCGCGCCTCCAGGCCGTTCACATGACCCAGATCAGCGATGAAGACCTGGTGCTGCTGGTAGAAAGTAACACCCATGTGATTCATTGCCCGGAGTCGAACCTGAAACTGGCCAGCGGTTTCTGTCCGGTGGAGCGCTTGTGGCAGGCCGGGGTCAATGTGGCTGTCGGCACCGATGGCGCGGCCAGCAACAATGATCTGGACCTGCTCGGCGAAACCCGCACTGCTGCGTTGCTGGCCAAGGCCGTTGCCGGCTCCGCCACCGCGCTGGACGCCCATCGAGCCCTGCGCATGGCCACGCTCAATGGTGCCCGCGCACTGGGAATCGAAGCTGAGACGGGTTCGCTGGAAGTCGGCAAAGCGGCGGACATCGTTGCGTTCGACCTGTCGGGCCTGGCACAGCAACCGGTCTATGACCCGGTTTCGCAACTGATCTATGCCTCCAGCCGCGATTGCGTGAAACACCTTTGGGTCGCTGGCAAGCAACTGCTCGACGACCGCCGCCTGACCCGCCTGGATGAAGCGCAACTGTGCGCCACCGCCAAGGCCTGGGGTCAGCGCATCAGCGGCCATACCGAATCGTAAGCACCGAATTGTAAGCACCCTGGACCGAAACCGGGGCAACAGGATTTTTCAAGTTTTAGAGGACTGACACCATGAGCAACGTCGACTACGCCGAAATCGCCAAATTCGAAGCCCTGGCCCATCGCTGGTGGGACCGCGAAAGCGAGTTCAAACCGCTGCACGACATCAACCCGTTGCGGGTCAACTGGATCGATGAGCGCGTCAATCTGGCTGGCAAGAAAGTCCTCGACGTCGGTTGCGGCGGCGGCATCCTCAGCGAAGCCATGGCTCAACGCGGCGCGACCGTGATGGGCATCGACATGGGCGAAGCGCCGCTGGCGGTTGCTCAGTTGCATCAGCTGGAATCCGGCGTGAGCGTCGAGTACCGACAGATCACCGCCGAAGCGCTAGCTGAAGAAATGCCTGAACAGTTCGACGTGGTCACCTGCCTGGAAATGCTTGAACACGTGCCGGATCCGTCCTCGGTGATCCGCGCCTGCTTCCGCATGGTCAAACCGGGCGGCCAGGTGTTCTTCTCCACCATCAACCGCAACCCGAAAGCCTATCTGTTCGCCATCGTCGGTGCCGAATACATCATGAAGTTGCTGCCGCGCGGCACCCATGACTTCAAGAAATTCATCCGCCCGTCGGAGCTTGGCGCCTGGAGCCGTATGGCCGGCCTGACCGTCAAGGACATCATCGGCCTGACCTACAATCCGCTGACCAAGCACTACAAACTGGCGGCCGATGTCGACGTCAACTACATGATCCAGACCCTGCGCGAGGAGTAAGCCGATGCGTATCAGAGCAGTTCTTTTCGACATGGATGGCACCCTGCTCGACACCGCGCCGGATTTCATCGCCATCTGCCAGGCGATGCGCGCTGACCGTGGTTTGCCACCAATCAACACTCAACACATTCGCGATGAAATTTCCGGCGGCGCCAAAGCGATGGTCGCCGCAAACTTTTCCATGGACCCGGAATCGCCGGGGTTCGAGGAACTGCGTCAGGAATTTCTCGACCGCTACCTCAAGGGTTGCGCGGTCCACAGTCATCTGTTCGACGGCATGGCCGAGGTGCTGGAGAAAATCGAAAAGGCCAACCTGATCTGGGGCGTGGTCACCAACAAACCGGTGCGTTTCGCCGAGCCGATCATGCAGCAACTAAACCTGGCCGAACGTTCGAAAGTGCTGATTTGCCCCGATCATGTGAAGAACAGCAAACCGGATCCGGAGCCGTTGATCCTGGCGTGCAAGATGCTCGACCTGGACCCGGCCAGTGTGCTGTTTGTGGGTGACGACCTGCGGGACATCGAGTCCGGCCGTGATGCCGGCACCAAAACTTGCGCAGTGACCTACGGCTATATTCACCCGGACGACAACCCGAAGCACTGGGGCGCGGACGTGGTGATCGATCATCCGCTGGCGCTGCTCGAAGTGTTGGATAACGCGTTGTGCAGCTGCTGAGCTGAGATGCTTTTGTAGGAGCCAGGCTTGCCGTAATGCCAGTCAGTTAAGGCTCGGAACACTGTAGGAGCGAGCTTGCTCGCGAAAGCGGTATATCAGGCGACATCAATATTGACTGTACTGCCGTCTTCGCGAGCAAGCTCGCTCCTACAGGAATTTCGCTTAACTGACTGGCATTAAGGCTTGCCGGCGAAGGCGCTCTTAAGGACGCCTTCGCCGGCAAGTCGGATCGCCGCACCGCTGGCTCCTACGAAAAGCGGTACAGGTCCGCTTTATTTGTGTTGAGGGTTTTTTATGTTTGATTATTCCGCCCATCCCGAATTGCTCAAGGACCGGGTCATCCTGGTCACCGGCGCTGGCCGTGGCATCGGTGCTGCCGCTGCAAAAACCTACGCTGCCCACGGCGCCACCGTGCTGTTGCTGGGCAAGACCGAAGCCAACCTGACTCAGGTCTACGACGAAATCGAAGCGGCCGGGCATCCAATGCCGGTGGTGATCCCGTTCAATCTGGAAACCGCCCTGCCCCATCAATACGATGAACTGGCAGCCATGATCGAGACCGAGTTCGGCCACCTCGACGGCTTGCTGCACAACGCATCCATCATCGGTCCCCGGACCCCGATCGAGCAGCTGTCCGGCGAGAACTTCATGCGCGTCATGCACGTCAACGTCAACGCCATGTTCATGCTCACCAGCACCCTGCTGCCGCTGCTCAAGCTGTCTCAGGACGCCTCGGTGGTGTTCACCTCCAGCAGCGTCGGTCGCAAGGGTCGTGCGTACTGGGGCGCTTACGGCGTTTCCAAGTTTGCGACCGAAGGCCTGATGCAAACCCTGGCCGACGAAGTGGACACCGTGGCACCGGTACGCTCCAACAGCATCAACCCCGGCGCCACCCGCACCAGCATGCGCGCTCAGGCCTACCCCGGTGAAAACCCGCTGAACAACCCGACACCCGAGGAGATCATGCCGGTCTATCTTTACCTCATGGGGCCGGACAGTACCGGCATCAACGGCCAGGCGTTCAACGCCCAGTAACGCCCGTGCGTCGCTTTTGTGCCGCGACGGATTCCCGCCGCGGCATTTAAAATCGTGGTAACCGCCTCTGTTTCAAGTCAAACAAATGTCACCCAACCCCCTGACATTCCTCGTGCAACCCTCCATCCTTTTGATTTAAAACACTTTTTTATCCGACTGAACCGAATGGCATGACTTTCGCTCTAATTCTGTTCAGACACGCCGTGTGAAAGCAGACGAGGCGGAGCTTGAGCCGAGAGGTTACTAATCTTCGGCAAAGCGGACTAAACTCGTGCCAAATGTCCTACGGGACTGATGGACCAGTATGACGCGCAGCCCAAAGCCGCTCTCACCCAGCCTGTAAGACAGCCTTACTGCTTAGGGGCTCACGCCACATGAAATCATCTTCCCAGACCAACGCAATTGACTTCGACAATGCCAAATTGCAGCGCCTGGGCTTTGGTCAGCAGCCTCCCCTCCTGGAGCGTCCCGTCAGTCTTGCGCTGTTGCGGCAGGAGCTGGGCCTGCAACTGCAAACCAGTCTTGAGCCGCAACGCATTCTCGGGCTTTTCTTTCGCGAAATTCAACGCCTTGTGCCGCTGGATGCCTTGAGTTATGAGCATCAGCCCAGTGACTTGCGCCTGCTATTCGGCGCGCGGGGTCATCATTCAATCAGCTACAGCCTCAGCCATGAAGGTGAGGAATTGGGTGAGCTGGTGTTCCGGCGCAATCAACGCTTCAGCGAACAGGAACAGGGCAACCTGGAGTCACTGTTATCGACTTTGCTCTTCCCCATGCGAAACGCCCTGCTCTACCGAGCGGCGACTCAAAGTGCATTGCGCGATCCGCTGACCGATACCGGCAATCGCATCGCCATGGATCAGACGCTGGAACGGGAAATCGAGATGTCGCGGCGACACTCCCAACCCCTGTCACTGCTGATGCTGGACATCGATCACTTCAAACAGATCAACGACACCTACGGGCACAGTGCCGGTGATGACGTATTGAAGGCCGTCGCGGCTTCGATCAAAAACCAGTTGCGCAACGTCGACATGGTTTTTCGGTTTGGTGGCGAAGAATTTTTGATCCTGCTTTCCAACACCAGCCGCGAGGCCGCGGCCATGGTCGGTGAAAGGCTGAGATTTGCGGCGCAAGCTCAGGACTATATGGCCGAGGGCAAGATGATCGAGCTGACGGTCAGCATCGGTTGCTCGACGCTGTTGCCCGGCGAATCTGCCGAGAGTCTGCTGCGACGGGCCGACAGTGCGTTGTATGTGGCCAAGCGCGAGGGGCGAAATCGCCTGGCGATGGCGGGCTGATATTTCAGCAACGCCGCATAACCAAATGTAGGAGCGAGCTTGCTCGCGAAGGCTGCTTAACATTCAACTGAGATGGTGAATGGCAAACCGCCTTCGCGAGCAAGCTCGCTCCTACAGTTGTCTTGCGTAGTCTTCAGATCAGCTTTCGGCCAACGCCATCCGCTCACGGGCTACCGGGGCTTTCCCTGCCAGTTCCAACTGCATGCAACGTTCCAGGAACAGATACATGTAGTCGTAACTCTTGCAAACAGCCTGGCGCAATTCCACTTGCAGCGCTTTGCTCGGGTTCATGCCTGCCAGGGTGCAGATGATTTCCAGCGCTTCCCATGGATGGGCATCGTCATACTGGGCGTGCATCTTCAACCACTTCATCGCCCGCTTGCGATCCTCCTCGGGGAATGAAGCCGCGTAGACACCATTGGAGCACACCAGGGCCGACCACTCTCCGGTCGCCCCTTCGATGGCGTAGTTGGTGGCGGCGATGGCCACGATCAGCGAATCCGACGAACTGGTGTGCCAGCACCAGTGGCTCAAGGCGTGAAGCTCAGGGGCCACTTGTTGGGCTTGCAGATCTTCCAGGCTGATACCGTGAGCACGGCTCCAATGCACCCAGTAATCGGCATGGTTCAATTCGACGCGAATGTTGCGCATCAGCCAGCGACGCGCCATGTCTTCGCCAGGGTGGCGCGCAAAACGGGTCTTTGTCAGGTTCTGTGCCATGTATAACGCGAACTGTTCGACCACCGGCCAGCCACCAATAAGGTACTGACGCATGGTTTTTGCGCTGAGTTTGTTATCTCGCATGCGTTGATACAGTTCGTGTCCGACTACCCGGCGCTTGCTCTCGCTGCAATCCTGGATCAGTTGCTGAGCCCAGGCGGGATAACTTGCAGCTTCCATGAGTGGTCCGGTTCTGTTGAATATGTCGATCACTGTCGCGCTCCTTTTGATTGTGATTTTCAGATCGGCAAGCGTTTCAACGGAACGTGCCTGGCGCCTTGAACAATAAAGGTCGGGGCCGGGCAGGACGACTTAGCAGACTATCCAGGGTAAACAGATGCGGGCGTTCAATCACATACCCTTGAGCGTAATCCACCCCGATCTCCAGCAATGCCTGCTCGATCTGAGGTGTTTCAACGAACTCGGCAATCGTGCGCTTACCCATGACATGACCGATGTGATTGATCACTTCGACCATAGCGCGGTTAATCGGGTCGTCCAGCATATCCTTTACGAAACTCCCGTCGATCTTCAGGAAGTCTACAGGTAAATGTTTCAAGTAAGCGAATGAGGACATACCGGCGCAAAAGTCATCTAGCGAAAAATGACAACCTAAACCTTTGAGTTCATTGATAAATCTAATCGCACTGGGCAAATTTGAAATGGCGCTGGTTTCTGTAATTTCAAAACAAATCATTTCAGGCGGAATCGAGTATGCAACAAACTGTTCACGAAGGAAGTCCAGAAACGCCTCATCTCCGATAGTAATACCTGACAGATTTATCGCACACATGGCCAACGGCTCTTCGCGCTCTTGCGCAATGCATTGGGCAATGACCTTGAAAACGTTCTCCACCACCCAACGGTCAATCGACGTCATCAAACCGTAACGCTCGGCGGCCGGAATGAAACTGTCCGGCAAGATCATGCGCCCCGCTTCGTCATGCAGGCGCAGCAGGATTTCGATATGCCCGCGGCCCTGCTCGCCAGCGCCAAGGGGTGCGATTTCCTGCGCGTACAGACAGAAGCGGTTTTCTTCCAACGCCACATGCAGGCGCTGCACCCAGGCCATCTCGCCAAAGCGCAGGGACAGCTCCGAGTCATCGGCGTGATAGACCTGAACCCGGTTGCGGCCCTTTTCCTTGGCCATATAACAGGCCATATCAGCGGCACGCAGCGAAGCTTCAAGGGTGGCCGGACTCTGGGCCACATGCATCAGACCGATACTCACAGTGGTTACGAACGGCCGGCCTTTCCAGACAAAGTGCAGGTTCTGCACGGTCTGGCGCAGGCCTTCGGCGATTTTCTCGGCTGCTTCCGGCGCACAGTTTTCCAACAGAATGCCAAACTCGTCGCCACCCAATCGCGCCAAGATGTCACCTTCGCGCAGACCTGATTGCAATAACGCACAGATATGCCGCAACAGTTCGTCGCCCGCCGCATGACCGCAGGTGTCGTTGACCAGTTTGAATTGATCCAGATCGAGAAACATCAAGGCGTGACGCCCCGCCTGGCGCGTCAGGTTATGCAGAGCCTGTTCGAGGCGATATTCGAACTCGCGGCGGTTGGCCAGTCCGGTCAGGGCGTCATGAGTCGCCTGCCAGGACAGCGTGGCGATGTATTGCCGCTCCTGGGTCATGTCATGCAGCACCAGCACGGTGCCACTGACTTTTCCGGCGTTGCGGATCGGCGCGCCGACCAGAGTGACCGAAACCGTGCTGCCATCCAGGCGCTGGATCAGTTTGGAATGCTCGCTGCCACCGCTGAGCTGACCATTCAAAATGTGCTCGATCAAGGTAAAACCGTCAGCTTGGGCGTTCTCGTCCAGCAGATTGAACAGCGCTGCCAACGGCAACCCCACCGCCTGTTCGGCCTTCCAGTGAGTCAAGGCCTCGGCAGCCGGATTCATGTAGGCGATCGCGCCCTCGACGTCCGTGGTGATTACCCCGTCGCCAATCGATTGCAGAGTGATCTGCGCCCGGTCTTTCTCCAACTGCAAGGCATCGGCGAAGGCATGACGCTGCTTGAGCAGTTTGTGGGTACGCAACAATGCCAACACAATCAAACCCAGCGCGGTGGCGAGGTTCGTCATCAATAACAGCCGAAGAATCATCCGCGAGCCTTCACCCAAGGCATCGCTGAACGCTTTGGCGGCAGGCGTCACGCCATCGTTGATGGCAAAAATCTGCTCCCTCCAGCGTTTGACATCGGCATCGGTGACCTGGCTATCGGCAATGCGCTGATGCATCTCGCGCGAGACATCATCGAGTCGCACCAGGTACGCATCACCGACTGCCCAGAGTTCGATGGCTTTTTCAAGGTAACTGAAGTGGCGGAAATTGAGGTACAGCCAAATCAGGCTGGAAACATCGTCCGGGTGATTGCCGCCCTTGAGGATCGCGATTCGCGCCGCCTCGATATCAGGGGGGCGTTGATCCAGCGCCAGACGCAACTCATGGCCGCCCTGAGGCACGGCAATTGCGTTCTGGTATTTGAGAAAAATCGTTTCGTCGCGACTGTCGGCGTAGAGATTGAGGTAATAGATGGCGTCTTTCTGGCCCTTGGACCACAGGCTTTCACCGCCGACGTAGCCGCGTACCGCCGAAAGAACGTAAAGGCTGACACCTCCCAACAGAGCCTGAAATAACACGACAGCGATAAATGGCCAGACGATACCCAACAACCGTGGCGTTCCGAGAGTCCGTTTCTGCTTCATGAGGTCCCTTGCATGATCACTGCCTGATCTTCCGTCTCTATCAGACCATCCCCTCAAGACTAGGAGGCGTTCCCGGTTCCGGCAAGCGGCGGATCAGCCTCAGTGCGGTACAAGCGTCACGGCATATGGGCATATATATATACAGCCACAGCAGATTTGAAGATCGATTTACTGGGTACTCCAGGTTTTCCCTCTGTACGGGAACTCGTTCATAAGGAGTACGACATGACATCGACGTCTTTAGCTGCGCCCGACCCCGCCGCCAACGAAGAATCTCGCGCCAGACAAACGCTCGGGCTTGATGACGGCCCGGATATCGACACATTCATTCCCCAACCCACCGCCCTGGATCGAAAACGGTTCAAGGCCTTAGTGCTCGCGACACCTGCCCTTGCGCAATCCATGACCATCGACACGTACAAGGCAAAACACATCAATGCCCGAATCGTCGACACTGTAAAAGACTTCATGAACGGCAAGTCCTTCCTGATCCGTCGCTTGAGCGGTGATGTATTGCGTCTAGCATCCGCCGAGGAACTGCGCGCGACGCCTTCGGTTTTCCTCCTGCGGATACTGAACTCCACCGAAACGCTCGATCTGGCAGACCGGCTGCTCAAGAAGCTCAAGTGGTACGGTGCACTGCCCGGCGAACAGACACCGGCCGCCGTACGCTATCAACTGGTTTGCAAAGCCATATGCCTTTACCTTCACGCGCCATCGGCCGACGAACCGCAAGAGCTCGCCGGCTTCCGCTGGCAAGACCCGGCACACTTGGGCAAAAGCTATCAGACCCTGCGCAGCGAATTCGAACAGCACTTACTGCATACCCGGCGTGTTATCAATACCCACGAGGCGATATTACTGGCGCACGTGTTCCAGACCCTGCTTTCAAAGGATTTCGCCGTGCGCGATATCCCGTCCGAACTTCGTTACAAGAGTTCGGTGGTGTGGGTGAATTTCATGCACGGCGTGCTGCTGGCCGATGAGCTTGGCCTGAATCGATCGCAACCGTTGTCCTTTCAACAGCTCGTAGACCTGCCTCTGGAGCACAGCGTCGGCGCCTCGCCCGAAACGCTTGAAACCATCGCGCGACTGCGGTTGAGTCCTGCTCTGGAATGGGCGGTCTGCATGGGGGTTGTAAAATCGCGCACGGCGTCGGACTACGACAAGGAGGATATCAAGCGAGCGATGGCGGCTCTGGAAAGCCAAAGCGAAAGCCTGAGCAAAGCCGTGATGACGCTGGATTTACCACCCCCTGAAAGAATGAAGATGGCCAAACAGGTGAAAGACAATTTGTTTGGTGCTGATACGTTCGAATCGGACGGGCGCAAGTTCTTGCCTGAGATGCCACCAAGCGGTTTGGGGCCCAAAGACATGCCGACTTTGAAACTGCCAGGCCACGCGTTTCTCGACCTCTATGCAGACGGCCAATTCGATGACGGAAAAACATGGTTTATCACCGGCTCCGATGGCAAAACGCAAACCGACCGAACGTTCAGAATCGACGACGAGCGAAACTACCATGCAATGGCAAAGGACCATTATGGCGATTACAGACAGATCTCTTTCGGGAGGTCCCTTGGCAGGACGTTACCGGACATCAACGCGCAGTTTGAAATCGACTTCAGAAACTATCTCACAACCATCAAGACGGCCTATCAGACCCTGATCGTCAGTCTACTGGCCTCATTGCCACTGGCTGACCGGTGGGCGCTGGAACAAGGTGACGTTCAGGTGCTGAGCCTGCGCCAGCAAGATAGGTCGGGCGGGCAGCAAGCACGAAAGGGTTTCGTTTTAAAGGTCAGCCCTTTCAAGGTGTTTTCCCTTTATGGGCCTTAAGCACCCGGTCGGTCGACACATGAGCATTGGCAGCCTTTCCCTCCAGCCATTCCTTGGGCTTGGCGATTTTGGGGCCGCGGATGCTTTTGG